>CAZLUL010000049.1:0-20429 GCA_964562635.1 uncultured Fibrobacteraceae bacterium
AAGTATGAACGGGAGGACAGTCTGGACCTGGATTTGGATATTCTGGGTACCGGGTCCTACGAAGTCCTTGACCTGATTGGCGACCCCAATGCGGTTCTCAATGAGGTGCAGCGTTCACGAATGATCTCGATTATTCGTCAATGCGAGACCGCCCATGGTGACTGGGGCATCAAGGACCCCCGCATGTGCCTGACCTACCGCCTATGGGCCGAAGAACTGCCCAAGCACAAATTGATCATCGTCTACCGCGACCCAGCTCAGGTGTGGCCACGATTCAAGTGGATGGGCAAACGCAAGTATCTGACAAACTTCAACCGCGCCTATTCCTACCTGCACCGCTGGCAGGAACACAATCGCAACATCCTCGAATTCCTGCAGGAATCGCCACAGGAGAAAATCGTCCTGAGCTATCATGAGTTGATGTCCGGCAACAAAGAATTCGAACGGCTTCAGGCCTTTGTCGGCCAACGGCTGACCGACCGCCGAAAGCCGGAACTGTACCGCACCAAATCGGGGCAGGACATTTTCATCAAGTTTGCGGATTGGCTCCTGGCACGGAAAACCGGTCAGTCGACAGGAGATACAATTGCTCAACTCGGAGCCGCCCGCGCTCGCGAACTCGATTGAGGCCAGCATGCGCTTCCGTATAGCCGCTGTTTCTTTCCTCAACACCGTCCCCCTGATCGACTGGTTCTCCACACCCGGTTCCGCCGACGTGGCTTTGGTGCGAGCCTTGCCCAGCCGCTTGGCCCCACTGCTGGAGGCCGGTGAAGCGGACGTGGCTCTCCTGCCGGTCGTGGAGTTGTTTCGCGGACGGGCTGCCGGCATCATTCCGGGCAGCGGTATTGCCTGCCGCGGTCCTGTAGACACTGTGAAACTCTATTACAATGGCGATCTGGCTACCCTGCGAAAGATCCACGTCGATCGCGGTTCGCGCACGTCGGTGGCGCTCCTGAAGGTTCTTCTGGCCGAGCGCTATGGCTATGAGCCGCCTTGCGAAGAATTCGAACCGCAGGCAGACATGGTGCCGGCACCGGGCGAGGGTCATTTGGTGATTGGCGATCGCTGTTTCGAATATGAAGCGCCGGGATCAAAATCCGCGACGGCAGGATTGGCGATTTGGGACCTGGGAGAGGCCTGGCTGGAGCTGACCGACTTGCCGTTTGTCTTCGCTATCTGGTGCGCGAGCGGTGATCTTCAGCCAAGGGTCGGGGCGGCCGGTATCGCCGAGTTGACGGGAATCCTGTTGCAAGCGAGGCAGTATGGGCAGGCCAACCTGGGCTCCATTGCCGCCAGGGAAGCCAAATCCTACGCCCGATTTGACGATTCAAGAGCGAATCGTGATGCTTTGCTGTACTATTTCCAGCAGTCCCTTCGTTTTGAAATTGGGGCCGAGGAAATGGCAGGCCTTCACCATTTTCACCAATTGTGCATCAAACATGGTCTGGTTCCCCGGGGCCCTGCTCCGGTTGTCCTGTGAGGTAAGCGCGTGACGCCGTTTTCGAATGATTTGAGCCCGATGGACCCGGTGCAGCACCAGAAGCTTGTGCAGCGCAAGGAAGAGCAACGAGCGGGTGCTGAGGTGCCTCTCATCAAAGTGGATCCCCATCGGGTGCCCCCGGTCTCGACGACCTTTGCCCGGGATCTGTTGGCCGAATCCCTGTCGCGCCGGCTGACCGGTGGCGAGCTGTTGGTATTGTTCGAAGAGGCCTCTCTTCACGATCTCGGGCGGGTGGCCCACGAACTGCGGATGCAGCGGGCAGATACCGACTACGTGACCTATATCATTGACCGGAATGTGACCTACACCAATCTCTGCTACGCCGATTGCGAGTTTTGCGCCTTCAATCGCCATCAGGGCGATGGCGACGAATATCTGCTCGAGCTGGAGGAAATCGTCGAGAAATGCCGTACCGTCAGTGAAGCAGGTGGAAACCAGATCCTGCTGCAGGGGGGGCATCATCCGAAGAAGCGTTTGAATTATTATGTTGAGTTGCTGGAGGGAATCAAGAAGCACTGGCCGGACATGTGGATCCATGGCTTCTCACCGAGCGAAATTCAGCACTTTGGCCGCTTGAACGGAATGCCGACGCCCGAGGTTTTGAAACAACTCAAAGCCGCTGGTCTGGATTCCATTCCGGGTGGCGGCGCCGAAATTCTCAATGATCGCGTGCGGAGTATCCTGGCTCCCGGCAAGACCATGTCTGACGAGTGGATCGAAATTTCGGAACAGGCCCACGGAATTGGCCTCAATACCACCGCCACGATGATGTTCTGCCACGTCGAGACCCTGGCCGAACGCGTGGAGCATTTTCTGCGCTTGCGCGAAAGTCAGGACCGCACAGGTGGCTACACGGCCTTCATCCCCTGGACTTTCCAGCCGGACAATACGCCGCTGGCCAAACGCCAGGAGCTGATGGATATCGTTTTGTCCCACGGTTACCTCGGGGCAACCGACTACCTGCGCACCTTGGCCATCTCGCGCATTGCTCTCGACAATTTCAGCAATATCCAGTCCTCATGGGTAACGCAAGGCAAGGCGATCGGCCAAATGACGCTGCACTTCGGGGCCAATGATCTGGGCAGCCTGATGATGGAAGAGAGCGTGGTGTCGGCCGCGGGTGTGAGCCATCCGTTGACAACGCAGGACCTGGATGAAATGGTCGTCGGGGCGGGCTTCAAGCCAGCTTTGCGAGACAATGCCTACAATCGTTTGGCTTAGGTGTGGACGCAGTCATTGGTGAAAGGTCTGGCCCGATGCGAGTTGCCCAGGTTGTCGAGACGCTGTCCATGGGAGGCGCAGAAAACCTGGCTGTGAATATCGCCAATACTCTGGCCGATCAGGGACATGACTCGCATCTGATTGCGGTCCAGGAACGTGGGCCACTGGCCGAACGGATTCAGTCCAACGTCAAGGTTCATTGCCCCGAATTCCTTCGCGCCTCGATCCGCAACCCCATCCGTTTTCTGGGGTCTCTGCGGGCCGGACGCCAGCTGCTCTGCGAGCTGGTCAGGGCCGAGAACATCGATATCGTGCAGACTCATTTGCCGGGCGCCAATTTCTGGGGCCTTTCATTGGCCCGCGCCGGGGCTTGTACGGTCATACCGACGATTCACAACAATGAAGAATTCAAGTACGGCAATTCCGACAACCCCTTGCTCCTGTTTCTGCGAAAAAGCGCCTACCGTCAGATGTTGAAGGACTGCCAGGGCATGGTGGCGGTTTCGGAGGCCGTGCGCGCCAGTATGCTGAAAAATCTCGGTCGGCCCAGCTCGGACAAATCGAAAATATCGGTTGTGACAAATGCCGTGCCGGTGCCGGCGCCTCTTGCCAGCGGGGAAAAGGTGGCCATCCGCCAACGGTTCGGGATTGCTCCCGACGATACGTTCGTGCTGGCGGCGGGACGTTTCAGCGACCAGAAGAATTTCGCGGATTTGCTGCCGGTAACCGAACGGCTCAGGGCAGCGGATTCCACGGTTCGGGTGCTTGTTGCGGGGGACGGGGAATTGCGGCCCGGTCTGGTGGCGGCGTCCAAAGTCGGGAACCTTTCCGAGCAGCTGCTGATGCCGGGCAATGTCGGCGATTTGACCCGGGTCATGCTCGCCGCCGACATTTTTGTCATGACCAGTCTCTGGGAAGGGCTGCCTCTGGTCCTGCTTGAGGCGATGGCCGCCTCACTGCCAGTGGTGGCCTATGGCATCCCGGGCGTTGTCGAAGTCGTCGATATTGGCGTGACAGGGCTGACGGCGCCGGTGGGGGATGTGAACCGGTTGGGAGACCTGCTGGCCGAACTGGACGCCGACCCCAGCGGGCGTCAGGCCATGGGTGCCGCCGGAAAAGACAAAATCACCAGAGAATATGGCTTTGGCGAGATGGTCGAATCCCTGACCGGGATCTATCGGCAGGCACAGCAAGTCCAGGTCTAGCGGGCGCTGGGCCGATGGACTTGCCAGGTGAGTCCATTGTCCAGCGAGGCTTTGACGGCGATAGCCAAGGTGTCCTCATCGGCGTCACTAACATCGTATGTGATGTCGACCAGACGGCTGCCGTCGGTTCGTTACGCAAATTGCAGATTGTGGACTTCAGGCGACTGGGAATATAAGAGGTGTTTTCTTCACAAATCTCCGGTTTCGAAAGTAAGAGGTATCAGGATAGTACAATACCGTTCTTTTCGAAATCGGAGGCGTGGGTCACGGAAAGTGAGTTGGAAAGGCTAATGCCTGGACCAGCTTTCCGTTTTCGTGAATTTCGAAATCAAATGGCAGGCTGCCGTCACCATGAGTCATCTGCAACGAAACTCGACCATATTCGAAATCGCGGCTGATTTCGCCGTCGGCAAAGACGGCTTTGCCCACCGGTTGCCCCAGGTTGAGGTCCACTTCTGGCCAGCCGTAATGCATCTTCTGGTCATCCGAATGATAGGTGACATAGCAGCCGGTCAAGGCCGCGGCGACACGACTGAATTCGGCCCTCCGGTAGTTGACTGAAGCGCCGAAATCGTCCTGGAAGCTGAATCGATACTTGTTGGCCAGAATCAACCAAGGCCCGCCGTTCTCGGTTCGTGGCCAGTTGATGGCGGCAAACAGATTGTGAGGAACCGCAGGGTCAAGCGCCTGCTGCATTCTTTGACCCCAGAATCCGACTTCCGGGAAATGTTCATACATCATGCCGTCGACCAGTCCCGTGAATACCGAATCTGTGGCTGCCCGATTGCCGTTGACGATTTGTACAATATTGCTGCCTAAAGCCTCTCGCAGGCCCGTGATCAGTGCCTCGGAAGCCAATCGATAGGCGCGCATCTCTTCTTCGTCATCCCGATGGGCAATGCCGTTTCCGTCCAGATCCAACTGGCCGTTTACCCCAGCAAGGTCCGTTGGCACCCAGAGAAACTGGTTGAAATGGTCCCAGAATACGCCATCCAAAACATTCGAATGGGCATGCCAATGGTCGGCTAAAACCTGAATCATAGCGCTGCGGCAATCCGGGTTTAGGATGTTCAGCAGAACCTGGCCTTCCCACGCCATCATGGTGTCACCGGTGGTTGTATAAGACCAGTAAGGCTTGGTCGCATTGTACCAGTCCCAGCCGTAGGAATTTGTGAGGGGGTCCCGTTCCGGTTGATCGCCCCAAGCCAGCCACGACCCATGGGCATTGACGTAACCAACGAGTTTGAGGCTGGGGTTGAGCGATTTCAAATCGGCGACCTTGCCTTCGTTCTGCGCGGAGCACCAGATGGCTGAAGTCTCGGTGACAATGATCCCAGCTCGCGCGTATTGGGCGAGCATCTCCTGATCGGAAAGGTCCATGGTGGAGTAGTCGACGATGGCCATGCGCGGCGACTCGGGCGCCGCGCCGCCGCGGTGGTCCGGGTTGGTGCCGGTGGCTAGCGCGGTCGAATCGCCCATTGCTGTGCAGCCTATCAGCAGGATCCCGTTGAGCCCCAATAGCAAAAGCATTTTGAATGGCCTGGACACAACAAACTCCCCAAATTCAGTTAATTTGCAACGGCAGTTGCTTCCTGATACGGACAGGAAAGTTTGTTGCAAGTGAAAGACCAAGGGGCGGAAAAGAAACGATTGGCAACCGCAGAGAGTATCCGCCCTGATCAGGGATCAACGCACCAGAGACAGCTTTCGCGATGACGCCTGACCATCAACGAGAATCCGGACAAAATAGGCACCGGAAGGCAGGTTTCTTCCTTCACGATCGGTGCCATTCCAGTTTCGTTCGTGGCTTCCTGCGTCTCGCCATCCACTGTCCAGCACCGCGACCCGATGACCAGCAATGTCGCAGACCTCCAGAGTCACAACGGCCGCGGTTTCCAACTCGTAGCTGATCTTTGTCATGGGATTGAAGGGATTGGGGTGAGCCCGGAGCTGGACTGCGGCAACACCAAATTCCGGGACCGGTGTTGACCAGTAGCGGGATTCATAACAACCGATGTCCGGGGCCGCGCCGTTCGGCACCAGCGCTCCGGACAGGTCTCTCGACTGGCCTTCGTCCAGGGCTGCGTTGATCAACGGCGAACCCAGGCCCGGATGCAAATCTGATTCGTCAACAAAGGGCAAACTGGTTAGGCTCACTGTCGCCACTGGAGTGCTTCCGGCTGTTTGAACCTGTCCTGGTTCATAGGCGCAGTTTTCGATCCGGCTAATGGACCCTGTCCGCGCGACAACCTGCTGGCTGAGACCGCCGGTGCCGTAAAACACCGTATTGACGAATTCGCAACGCTGGAGATCCGAATTGAAGGGCCAACCTTCGTTGACCAACGTGACCGCATCGCCCTCGTGGCTCGGACCGTGGGCGGTGTTGTTGGAGAAAGTGCAATTGTGGAATTCGGCCCTGGTGTGAATTCGGGTCGAAAAAGCACCGCCACGCCCCAATTCCAGGGAGTCTGAACCATCGCGCAATACGCCGGCGCGATTGCCCGTGAATTCACAATAATTGTAGATTGCGGTTTCGCCGAGATTTTCCTCAAAAGCCCCACCCTTAAACGTGGCACCGCCCTGCAGGTACACATCGTTGTCCAGAAAACGGCAGTAGTTCACAGTTCCGGTCGCGAAGCGCCCGATATATATACCGCCACCCTGGGCATTGTAGTTGTTTCGGAACAGGCTGCTGGTGACCGTGACGTCGTAATAGCGGTTGTCGATTCCCTTGACCAGGATGGCTCCGCCGTCGCCGGCCCAGGGGTTTGATCCGATGTGCCCGACATTTCGTTCGAACACGCAATTGAATACATATAGCGATAGCGGGAGAATGTGTGCACCTGCGGTCCGGCGCATCAGGATTCCGGCACCCGCACACCATTCTGTCGTCACCTCGACAGCACTCTCGCTATCACTCAATTCTGTTTCGGTCATAGATAAGGCGGCATCGTCCAGAAAGATGGTTCCACCTGGTCCCCAGGATCGGTTGCCTTGGAACAGACTGGCGTCAATCATCACCGTGGTGGGGCTCACAGAAGAAAGCACGGCCATTGCCCCGCCTTTGCCGTCGCCAGTAGTGAGGCCTCGACGGCTGTCATTGCCGATAAATTGGGTATTCTGGACGTGAACCACCCAACCGTTTTCGACAAACACGGCACCTCCTCGACCGCGGGTCGTATTGTCCTGGAAAAGACAGGATTGGAGAATCAATTCAGATCCGGTATCACTGTCCGCGACATCCAGGCAACTGCCACCGCGTCCGTTCAGGTCGCTGGCGTTGAGGGACTGGAAGATGCACGAGTTGAACGTGATGGCATTGCCGGTGAGAAGGCCCCCATTGATTTGGAAAGCGGCCAGGTCGCTCTCCATTCCATCCCCCAAAAAGGTCAGACCCCGGGCCTCAAAGCGGACCAGCGACGTGGGCACGGTCAATTGGGCCATTGGTCCAAAGACAACACTCGTGTTGGTATGGGTTTGGTCAAGATCGCTGTTTCCCAAAAACACCGGTAAGGACACGGGCTCATTCAAGACGTGGGCTTCGGCATACAGGAGAATGGAATCTCCGAGTGCGGCCTGGCCTGAAGCGGCGGCGAGATTGGGATAGCAGTTTGGCGCAGTCCAATCTTCCGCGAGGCTGGAACCGGTCGTCCGTGTTCCGACTGACCTGACATGCAGACGGGCAGCAGAGGCCTCGCCATATCCCGCCATCGAGATGGCAAGCAGGCAGACAACAGCGACAGTTTTCGAAAAATGCACACCAACACCTCTATTTGAGCGAGCGTTCTTGTTTTATATCAAAACATTATAACATAAATGCAAGAAAACTGAAGGCCCCAATTCCTGCCTACGTCAGAATTCTTGCAGGTTTCAGGATCAAGTGGTGATTCAGACGGCTAAAACGGTAATTCCACAAATTGAAGCCGCTTTGGGGATTCTGTTTGAAGCTGGCCACGTCCGCAACCAAATTCGGGCCATATTCCTTCTGGAAGCGGGGATACCATTCGCGGGTTATGAATTCATGCAGGATGAGCTCGTCGGCGTACATGCGCTTGAGTTGGTGGACAATTTCCGTGTCTGCCAACATGGCCTTGGCAGGCGCAGGATCATAGGCACTGTTGGTCCGTCGGTAGGCAATATTGAGGTCGGGTTGGAAAAGTTTGCGCAGGATCACCATGGATTCGTCAAACCGTTCGGTGAGTCCGACGAAAACATTGTTGCGCACGATGCGGTCGATGGCGTCGTGCGGGTCTCCGGTGGGCGAGAACATCTTGACCTGATGGTTGAAGTGGGTGGGCCATTCGATCCACTCGCGCCAGGGGCGAGGCCGGGTGCTGGAGTCCTGCAGGTTGTATTGGAAATGGGAAGCACCGCGCGCGAGCGGTTCACGCACCAGGGCAAACCAGGTCGTTGGCGTCACGGATTCGAATTCCGACCAGAGGGTGACCGGATGGCCGCCCACACACTTCAGCCAGGGACAGACCCGTTGCAGTCGCCGCAGGTCTTCGGCGTTGTATTTGGCGATGACAAAGTTTTCATTCGCCGGGTGTGAACTGGCCGGACGCTTCCATTCGGGAGCGATACAAAAACCGGCCCCATAGGAACTCGCCAGCAGGGTCTCGACCGTTTGGCCGCCTGTTTTGGCAACGTGGATAAAAGCGAGCAAAAGTGGCTCCTCGGCCAAGCGCCAGAATCTACCGATTCTTCAGTTCCGACAACAATTCAAGATAACTCAACTTGTGCTCCGCCCAGTGGAACTGCGAGAACCACCGTTCCTGCAATTCGGCCGTCAGCCTCTTTGCTTCCGCATAATTGGCCCTCACCCAACGGATCTTTTTTGCAGTCTCCTCTGGTGTCGGGTCATAGATATACAACGGATGCTCGTCGCCAAAATAGTGCCGCACTGTCTTGGTGGGTGTAAAAACCGCCGGAATTCCGAAGGCCAGGTATTCCAGCAGTTTCGTTGGCAACATATAGTCGGTACTGATTTCATGCCGGGTGGGGATCACCGCCAGGTGGGCTGCCTTGATCGATGGGATGACCTGTTCAATGGGGATGAATTCATCCGAAAACCAAATGCGATCAGACAAATTCGCGGCCTGGGTCTGGGTATGGAGATCGGCCAATTGGTCTCCGTCGCCAAACAGTTGCAGCCTTGCACCGGGAATTTCGTCGCGCAAAAGATCCAAGGCGCCGACTGCATTGTCCAGCCCCAGGCGGTGGGCAATAGTGCCGTGATAGATCAAACGGAATTCGCAGTCCGGGTCTTCGCGTCCAGCGTCTAAACCAGGGTCGGCAAACATAAACTGCGGCACAAACAACTTGTCATCCGGAAGATTCAACAGCACCTGAATCTTCTCGGCCGGCACGCCGTGCTCTTTCAGCAACTCCCCCTTGGGGTGCTCAGCCGTAAGCACCTTGTGGGCAACCTTGGCCGACATCACTTCGATGAACTTGATCAAGCGAATCTTCCAGTGCGTGGCGGGCACCCGAAACTTCGTCATATAAATTTCCGGCATCACATCGTGCACATCCAGGATCACCTTGGCCCCGAACAGTCGCGGCAAAAGGGCTGTGCCCACCATGAAGTCCGGCATCGTATTGACGTGGACCACATCGAAACGGGATTTGAGGTGATGACTCTGGACTGCCCAGCTGGCGAGAAAGAAAAACCGAAGGTAGCTCAGGACATAGGCGACAGGACTGCCCCCGCGATACCGGGGCATGGCCAGTTCGTGTAGCGTGATGCCTTCAGTCTGGGAAGTTCGAGCAGTGCCGTCCTGGGACAGCGCATAGAAATGAACATCCCAGTCGGCCTCCGCAGCTAGTGTGGCCTCACGTCGGCAACGCGGGTCGGTCTGGTAGTGTGTATAGGCGACCATCGCGATGCGGCTGTTTTCGGTGGGCGGGGGGGCGAGCTCGTTTGTCACGCGATTCATTTCTGTCAGGGGTGTCATGTCGGGAACGAGGGAACAATAGCGGATTTTTTAGCTGGTCTCAACAATCCTGTCCAATTCCAACCACTCATCCCCATAAATCTCCTCCGGAAACAACTTCGGCACCAACCCAAACAAAAACTGCCGCAGCTTCAAAGCCAGATGATTCGCCTCATGCTCCCCACAAACGGTCCGCAAATAACTCTCCACCGTAAAAATCTGCACCTCCACCGGAAACCGGTAAGGCATGCCGCCGCCCTCATCCGCGCACAAAACGTCCACATCACCCTTGAAAACCTTGAAGTCCTTGCTGCTGTATGAATTGAGCGATGCCCCACCCGGCGTCGAATGCAGCGTATCGGTCACATTGCGCCACCCAAACGGCGTCCCGATACACGAATCCAGCAAGACCAGCAGATCCGTCAGCGCATCATTGTCATTGACGATGAACATGGCGCCGATGATGTCCCCGATCTCTTCCGGATTGTTGACGCCCTTGCGGATCATCTTGGACAAAATCGAGCCGCTGGTTTCCTGCCGCATGTCGCCCCAGCGCACATTCTCGACCACGCGGCGGGTGCCGTCGACAACCTCGAAGCTGATCGGCGTCACCGAGCGCTTGAAGCGGCAGTTGTAGTAGAGGATATCCAGCCCCACGGCCCGCCCATTGCGTTCCTTTTCCACGAATGTGGAGCGGAAATCCCACAGCTTGTCGCCAGCCTTGGGCCGCGTGCTGTAGTGGATGCGTTTGCCGTCTTCGTGAATGTGGAAGCCGATGTTCACATCGTGGATCTGCTTCGTATGGCGCCAGAGGCCGTCGTTGAGCACTTCTTCAAAGTGGGTCTTGTGCCGCGGCCCGTCCTGGATGCTGCGCGACTGATCGATTTGGAGCAGATACTGGGACAGGGCCAACTTGCGGCGGGCTTCGTACCGCAGCCGCTCGCTGTCGCCGTGGATCGAAATGCCCAGCAAGTCCCGCACGTCGAGGCACTCGGTGACCACCGAGAGTGGCAAAACCGCCTGCTGGCTTTCCTCAGGCAACAGGTCAATGGTCGAGGCCAGGTAGATGTCCGCTTCGCGCAGGTAATCGGCCGTTTGCGCCAGCAGGGTCTTCATTTCCGGCGCCAGGTCCGGGTCCGTCAGGGTGGGATAAAAAAGCCGGGTCAATTCCCGGCGGTAGGCTTCTTCGCTTTTGAGGATGCGGCGGAAGGTCATGCGGATCAGGTAGAGCAGCCGCGAGCCCTTCTCCGCAAAATGCGGATCCAGGAGAGGATGGGCGGTGTGGTCCACCGCCCGTCTCTCCGTCTTGGTATCTTTGTTGATGCGTGAGGCGTCGACCCAGCTCTGGTTCATCTTGCCCTTTTCGGTCGGGTTGTCGTTTCACGGCTGTATCAACAGTCTAGATCATATCCAGCGCCTTGGCCAGATCAGCCTCGAGGTCCGCGTAGGTTTCGCAACCCACGGCCAGGCGCACCAGCTCGTCGGTGATGCCCGCAGCTTTGCGCTCGGCCTTGGGAATACCCGCGTGGGTCATGCTGGCCGGATGCTCGATCAGGCTTTCGATACCGCCCAAACTCACGGCAAGAGTGGGGATCTCGACGTTGTTGATCACCGTCTTGCCGGCTTCCAGGCCGCCCTTGACGCCGAAGCTGAAGACGGCGCCGGGGCCTTTCATCTGCTTCTTCATCAACGCGTACTGCGGGTGGCTCTCCAGGCCCGGGTAACGCACCCAGTCGACCTTGTCGTGCTTCTCCAGGAAAGTCGCCAGCTTCATGGCATTCTCCTGAGCCCGTTCCATGCGCAGACCCAGGGTCCGCACGCCGCGCAGCACCAACCAGGCCTGATGCGGATCCATGGTGCCACCGATGTTCACGTGGACCTGCTTGAGGCGAGCGAGGATCTTGGGGTCCTTGGCCACGACAATGCCGCCGACCACATCGGTGTGGCCATTGATGAACTTCGTCACGCTGTGCAGGACGATATCAGCGCCCAGTTCCAACGGATTTTGCAGGTAGGGCGAAGCGAAGGTGTTGTCGACCACCAGCAGGGCGCCGCCGGCGTGGGCGATCTCGGCGCAGGCCACCAGATCGGTCATGGCCAGAGTCGGGTTGGCCGGTGTCTCGACATACACAAGCTTCGTGTTTTTGCGCATCGCGGCGGCCACGTTTTCGGAGTTGCTGCTGTCGACAAAACTGCTTTCGACCCCAAAACGAGGGTATTCCTTCTCGAGGATCATGCGGCTGGGGCCGTACAGGCTCTCGGTGGCGATGATGTGGGTGTCCTGGCCGAGGTAGGTCAGGTAGACCATGTTCACGGCCGCCATGCCACTTGCGGCAGCCAGGCCGCCGCAGCCGTACTCGAGCTCGGCGATGTTGTTTTCCAACGCTTCGATGGTCGGGTTGCCCAAACGCGTGTACTTGTAACCGGGCCCGCCCTGGAAGCATTCGGCGCCGTGGTCGGCGTCACGGAAGGCGAAAGTCGAAGTCTGGTAGATGGGCGTGGCGACGGCGCCCGTCTGGGGGTCGGCCTTCTGTCCGGCATGGATGATGCGGGTCATGACGCCACGGTTGCGGATGTCTTTCATTTTTGGACCTCTTGCATTTCTGAACCTCTCGCGTTTCTGTTCCTTACGGAATGTTGAATCCCCCGCTAGTGCGCCCTATAATATGGGAGCTATCCCCCCAAATCGAAAGCCCGGACCGCCCAGTCCTGGCGTCCCGTCCAGCGGAGGTTTTTCATGTCCAGCAATCGTTCCACTTCGCCCCGCCGCCAATGGGCCGCAATCGTGGTTTTGATGGCCATTTTCGTTGTGGTCCCTTTTGTGGCGACCTCGGGACAGCCTGAACCTACCGAAAAGCTGTGGAATTTCATGCCGTCCCGCGAAACCGGCGCCCAGGCTTTCCGAGCGGCCCATCCGCAGTGGGATGGCCGTGGCGTGGTCGTCGCGATCCTGGACACTGGCGTGGACGCGTTTGCGCCTGGCTTGCTGGAAACAACGACTGGCCAGACCAAATTGATTGATGTGCGGGATTTCAGCACCGAGGGCAATTGGGAAACGGCCCTGGCCGAGTTGGACGAATCCGGCACACCGGCCACTCCGGTCTTCCGCACCGACGAGGGTTTGTTGCTGCGCGGTGCGGAGGGCCTGTTGGTGCCACCGGTGGCCGGCAATGACGTTGATCATCCGGTTTATATCGGCGTGATCGCCGAAGGAGATTTCCTCAACAACTCCCGCGTTCACGATCTGAATGATGACGGCGATACCACCGACCGTTTCGGTTTTGTGGTCTACGCCGCCGAACGCGCTGCGGTCGAAAAGGCGCTGGGCCTCGGCCGTGGTTACGAGATGTTGCAGGAGTTGAACGAGACAGCCGGTGCCACCGTCGAAAAGGAACGCCAATCCCGCCTTGTCTGGCTGGTGGCCGTCGATACCGACGGCGATGGCGACCTGGCCAATGAAGACCTCATGCGCGACTACCACGTGAACTATGACACCTTCGCCTTGGTCAGTGACAACGAGCCT
This sequence comes from uncultured Fibrobacteraceae bacterium, assembly GCA_964562635.1. GTDB lineage: Bacteria > Krumholzibacteriota > Krumholzibacteriia > LZORAL124-64-63 > LZORAL124-64-63 > JAGRNP01. The sequence goes on from CAZLUL010000049.1 coordinate 13,387, forward strand.
GACTCGCGCCAACTGATGGCCTGGGAAGTGAACGTGGTGGCCAATGAGGATCATCTCGGCGCGCCCTTGGCCCCGACGCTGGAGTTCCATTTCGATGATGGCAGTCACGGTTCGCATTGTGCCGGGATCGCCACCGGTTTTGAGGTCAGTGGCCAGGCGGGGATGCATGGCGCCGCGCCCGGTGCCTGGCTGATGTCCCTGAAAATCGGTGACAACCGCCTGTCCGGCGGCGCCACGCGCACCAGCAGCATGAAAAAGGCCTACGAATACGCCGCCGCCTTTGAAGAGAAATACGGCATCCCCGTGGTCATCAACATGAGCTTCGGCATCAACTCGGTGCAGGAGGGTGATGACGCCATGGGCCAGTGGCTGAACGACCTGTTGGCCGAAAACCCGACCCTCTACGTCAATACCAGCGCCGGCAACGAAGGACCCGGCCTGTCGACCGTGGGCCTGCCCGCCACGTCCTACAGCGTGATCAGTTCCGGGGCCTACCTATCGACCGAAATGGGCGCTGACCTCTACAGCGCCGACATGGCCCGCGCCACCCTGTTCAACTTCAGCAGCCGCGGCGCAGAGGCCAACAAGCCGGACATCGTCTCGCCGGGATCGGCCCTCAGTACGGTGCCGGGCTTCGTCGATGGCATGGCCCGCTTCAACGGCACGAGCATGGCCGCGCCCCAGACCGCCGGCGTTGTTGCCTGCCTGGTCAGCGCCGCTCAGCAGGAAAGCCTGCCGATTCATTGGGGCATGATGAAACGCGCCATCATTGCCGGTGGCGCGCCGGTGCCCGGCCTGACGCTGAACGACCAGGGTGGCGGCCTGGTCAATACGGAGGCCTCCTGGCAAGTCCTCAAGAGCCTGGCCGACAGCGAATCGGCCCAGCAGGTGCTTTGGTACAAAATCCAAACCCCATGCGCTTTCCAGGGCGACGGCCACAGTGAGGCTGCCTACTGGCGCACGCCGGGCGGCGCTCCACTGGCGCCTCAAAAAGTCACCTTCAACGTCCAGCCGGTTTTCCACCCTGACCTGGGTCCGGATGACCGCGACAAGTTTTTCCGCAGCTTCCGCTTCAAGAGCGAAGCCGACTGGTTGCGCGTCGTCTCGGGCGACCGCTACATCCGGGGCGACATGAGCCTGTCGGTCACCTGCACCTACGATGGCGACAAGCTCCAAAAACATGGGGCCTACGGAGCCCGCATCATCGCCAGCCTGGACGGTGGAGACCTCAGCGGCCTGGCGGCCCGGGAATTCTACCTGTGGAACACCGTGGTCATTGGCGATGATTTTGGCCCGTCGGTGGGTTACTCCCGCACCTACGAAGGCCATGACTTGGCGCAAAGTGCAGTGCACCGCTACCACGTCAATGTGCCGGCCGGAGCCTCGGCCATGCGGGTGCGCCTGGAAGTCAGCGGCGATACCGGCAGCAAGGACGGCGCCGGTGTGCTGACGGAAATCTGCGATCCCGAAGGAGGCGTGCACGGTGGCTTTGCCGGTTACGCGCGCAAGACAGGCGATCAGATCAAGGACATGACCGTTCTGGCGCCGGAACTGCACACCGGCACCTGGGAAATCAACGTCGCCAGCAGCATCACGAACCTGGACCTGAGCGACTACCGGTTGACGGTTTCTTTCGATGGGTACGACGTTGATACTTCGGGTCTCGGCACGTTTGCCCGTTCCGGCACCGGTGTTGCGGCCCAGGGAGAGTTCACGGTGACGCGATCGTTCCCCGGTTCGTTCGAAGGCTCGGTTTCGGCGACGATGAAGGGCTTCGCGGGTGAGCAGGAAGTCCAGATCTCCGACACCGACACCTGGACCCACGACTTCACTCTGGACCAGACCACGCCGCGCGCCTCGTTTCATCTGTTGATGACCAAGGACGTGGGCAACCTGTTCACCGACTGCGCCATCAACATTATCGACAGTTCGGGCCAGGCCGTGCGCAGCAATTCTTTTGACGGCCTGACCGGAGACGTTTCCTACGGTTTGCCGGCCGGAACCGAAAGCGGCAGTTATAGCCTGCAGGTGGTGGGTGCTTTCGCCATCGCTGAGGACATGGCGGACTGGGGCTTTGACCTGGAGGAGCAATACCATCTGGCCAAGGCGGTCCAGGGTACTGTGACCCGGTCCGGCGGTGGTGATTTGAAATTGTACGCCGGAGTTCCGGTGGCGCTGAAGGTGAGCTTTGCCGACGTCTGGCCCGCGCCTCCCGAGGGCCTGAGCGCCTTCGGCGAAGTGCGATTCCAGGACACCCGGACTACGGACCGGCGGCCCGGTGACGACGACGGCCGTCTGGTATTGACCGTGCCATTGGTGATGCAATAGTCCCAACCGATTTCATGCGGCCACCTGGAGCAATTCAGGTGGCCGTTTTTATTTGGCAATCGCTTTGTTCAAGTAGGATTCCAAGCGGGCCATATGCTGGGTCCGGGAGGCATGGGCGGTCGCCCAATCGCGTACGCGATTGCTCTCAATTGTCATGTGGAAACCTTTGAGCAAGCCGCGCAGGATATCCGGTGGGTTGGCAGGTTCCGTCACGAATCCCGTTTTCCCTTCGACAATCATTTCCGGAATTCCGCCAATGGACGAACCGACGAGCGGAATACCGACGGCCAAAGATTCCAGTGCCGCCATCGGGCCATTCTCATACCAAATCGAAGGCAACACCGAAAACCGTGCCCGGCCAAGGTTTTTCCGCAAATCCTCGATGCCCAATGGTCCTGGCAACTCAACGGTCTTGAGTTTAAGCTGGGCCACCTTCGCCCTGAGATTGCCTTCGCATGGCCCCGAGCCAGCAATCAAAAACTTGAGGGGAGGTTCCGATATCTCGCCAGCCTCGTATCCGTCCTCCCAGAGCTTTTGCGCCTCCAGGACATACCGCAAACCCTTTTCGCGCGAGATGCGTCCGAAGTAGATGTAGGAATCCTTGCTGGTCTGAGCGGGGATCGCCTCCGGATTCCAAAAATCCAAATCCACAAAATTGGGCAGATGCACGACCTTCTCCGCCGGGAAACCCCAGTCCACATATTTGCGGCGATAAAAATCACTCGGACACAAAAATTTCTCCACCCCACCGGTATACAACCCCCGCCACTTCTGATGCCCCGTCTCGACCGCCGCCAGCAATGACGCCGCCCGCGAATCCTTGACGCATTTGCCCAGCACCGCGTTGTGCAGTTTTCCGCCCTTGCACTTCTCACAAACCTGCCCCTCGCGCAGCATGTGAATAGCCGGGCACAACAGCCGCAGATCGTGCAGCGTCATCACCACCGGCACCTTGTGGCGCCGCAAGACCGGCAAAATCGAAGGGCTCAGATGGTGGTAGATATTGTGCAGGTGAGCCACGTCGACGCGAGTCTCGGTCAGCAGGGTATCGAGGTTGCGGGCGGCCTCGCGGTTCCAGATCAGGGACATGGCGTCCCCGAGGGCGCCGCCGCCGTAACGGGCTGCGCTGTAGTCGCGGGCCTTGACGAAATAGCGGTCCCAGGGCGAAGGCCGTGCGTGCTGGTCGGCCATGGCAAAAGGAATCACATCCCAGCCGGCAGCCAGGAGGTCTTCCTCTTCCTGCACGAGGTAGCGTCCCACACCGCCGGCAGGGCCCTTGTCGTGATAAAACTTGTTGACCAGCAATAGTTTAGGCTTGGTCATGGCTGCCTTTCGGGATCCTCGGGCCAGACGCAGGCCACGTGGTCTGGGAACATCAATAACCCGCTGGGAACTAAGGGTCAACCCCCGGCCGAACCCGCCGATAGATATCCAGTATGGAACTTGGGCTCCCCTGAGGAGCGGTGTTCCCCTTGCTGTCCCGTGAAATTCGTACCTGTGGACAGCAGAGAAAGGCTCGGATTGCTTCAGATCATCAAGAAACTACAACAACAAACCCGTTGGCAGATCTATGTCCGGGTCCTGCCTGTTGTATTTTTGGCGGTCCTGGTCGTGGGGGCCTTTGGTTGGGTGGTCTTCACCCGCTATGCCGTGGCCAACCTGATCGAACACGACACCGAAGAAGTCGCCTTCCTGATGGACAACCTGCGCCAGAAGGTCCTGGTCGAAACCCTGGGTCTTCAGGCTCGCAAAAATGAAGGCAACACCGAATCGGAATCGGCCAGCGGCGTTTGTTCGACTGATTCCAGCGCCTGTCGGGATTGGACCAGGGATCTGCTGCAGGTGGACTATCTGACGGGCGTCGCCCAGGTTGGAAATTCAGAAGCAAACGAGAGCCAAAACCCAGAATCTGAACTGCTGTCCCTCTGTTTTGTCGACACCCTCAGCGGTCCGGTCAATGCCAGCCGCCTGCGGACCTGGTTCGAAGGCCATCGCCCCTACTTCGGTTCCGACTTTGAGCCGACCGCTTGGCAAGCCAGCGACGCCCTCGGGGTGCCGACTCTGGCCCACGCCGACCCTTGGCATTCCACCTACATTTTTCCGCCGGTCCTGATCGAAGAGGTGAAGGACGGCTCCCAGGCTTCAGCCGTTGGCGATTTGGCGGCGCTGTTGCCCGTCCTGGTGCGCGAAGAAGTCGAAACGACGAGCAACCACAAACACACCATCTACTTTCTCAGCCTGAACCGCATGCTGGATGATCTGTTGGGCGCTGACGGCCTGGTGACTGAGGACGGTACCTGGTGGTGCGTGGTGAACCATCAGGGACGCGTGATTGCCGCGGCCGGTGGTGTTCCTACGGTCGGCAGCCTGTTGAAAAACCAGCACCGCACGGCTGATAATGGCCCCTTTGCCATCAAGTCGGGCGAGGACCTGATCGGCGACTGGCATCTTGGCGATCCCTGGCGCAAGTCGCTCTTTGGCAAGCAGATGAAGCGCTGGGTCGTGACCGCCGGGCAGTCCGAAGATCTCCCCGTGGCTCTCCTCATCGGCCATGAAGCGCAGGAACTGCAGGCTGCCAGCCTGGGCTTCGTGGCGGCGGTAGTCGGCATGGCGCTGCTGGCCCTGGCCATCTCGATATTTGGCGTGACCCGGGTTGTGGGCGGTGTCTCGGCCCGCTTGACCACGCTCTCAAAAAACATGGAGCAGGTGGCCAAGGGTGATTACTCCCGCCGGATCCCCTGTGAAGCCCGGGACGAAGTCGGGCGCCTGACCAGCTTCTTCAACCGGATGGCGATCAGCCTGGATGAAACCCAGCACGAGCTGACGGAAAAGACCAGCCACCTGGAAGCGGCCCTGGAAAGCCGCCAGATGCAGGACCGGGCCAAGGACGATTTCCTGGCCCTGATTTCCCACGAAGTCCGCACGCCCCTGACGGCGATCATGGGCGGCGTGAATATTCTCAAAAGCGTGGTCAACCGCACCTCCGGTGCCGACCGCGAAGTGCTCGACAAGTTGAATGTGGTTGAGGTGGTCAAGATCATCGAGAGCAGCGGCGAGCGTCTGCACGGTTTCATGAACGACGCGATCCAAATGACGTCGATCCAGTCGAGTGACAAGGAACTCGAACTGGATTTCACCTCGATCAACAGCCTGGTGGAGCTGGGCCTGTGTGGGGTGCGCGAATTGGCCAAGGTGCGCAACATCGAAGTGGTCAATGGCCTCGAAAACGAGCAGGACTGGCTGGTGCTTTGCGACGAAAAAATGATGAAGTTGGCCTTTGAGAAGATTCTCAAGAATGCCGTGGTTCACAACTACGACGAAGGTCGGGTCATGATCCGCGAGGTCGAGGAATTGCCCGAAAAGAGCGGCCTGAGCGAGATGCCCCAGGAGGAGGATGTCCACCGGCTCCGGTCCCAACCCTCGTTCTGTCCGTACGAGGATCTGCCCATCGTCTGGCGCCTGATCGAGGTCTTCAATACCGGTGAGGCCATCCCGGCCGAACGGCGCGAGGCCCTGTTCGGCAAATTCGAACTGGTCGGCCGGATCGAACACCACCAACGCGGTTCGGGCCTGAGCCTGCCCATTGCCAAGTCGGCGGTGGAAAACCACGGCGGGCGCATATGTGTGCACAGCGTGAAGCTGCAGGGCAATTCGTTCTATCTGTTGCTGCCGACCGTGGCCGCTGCCGAGTTGAAGAATGCCTACTCAACGACCGCCAGTGCCGGGCAAGAGCAGGGGAACGGTATCGGCAGCGGATCCGGCGACAAAAAGGTCGGCCAAGCGACTGATCTCACTGGGCTCAAGGTTGAATTCCACTACCAGGGCCCCACCGTGCCGGGCGGCAGCGACTAGACCCGCCGCCGGATAGACGGCGCCGGCAGTGCCGATGACCAGAAACACATCGCAATCCGCCGTTGCCATATCCGCCGCTTGGCTCACCGCCGGATCAATGCCCTCACCGAACCAGACCACTCCTGGCCGCAACAACCCGCCACATTTTTCACACGAAGGTAAAGTGGGCATGGGCACGCGCTCGTCCAGGGTTTTGTGGCCACAACCCTGGCACCGGACGGTCCAGATCGACCCGTGGTATTCGAGAATTCGGGAGCTGCCGGCCAGGCGGTGATAGCCGTCCACATTCTGGGTGATGATGGTCACGTCGGTATGATTCTCAAGTTCGGCGAGAGCCAGATGGGCGGCGTTGGGGGCCGAGTCGGCAATCAATTTTCGCCGCCAATCGTACCAACCCCAGACCAATTTGGGATCGGCGGCAAATGCCTGGGGTGTGGCCAGGTCCTGGGGCCGGTACTTGCTCCACAGGCTGTCCTGCGCCCCCCGAAAAGTGGGGATACCGCTGGCGGCTGACAGGCCCGCCCCCGACAGCACCGCGACCGGGGCCCCGTCGGCGATCTGCTGCCGCACCGGCGCCAATTGTTCAGCGAATTGTTCAGAGATGGACATGGTTTTCTCCCCTGATGATTGCCGAAAAACCGTTTTGCCCGGATACTGGCGAAGATAACGCAAACCCGCTCCCTTTGACCAGAGGTTGAATCTTGTTGCCCAGCACAGCCACCGTCCGCAAATGCCTTCTGGTCGTTGTGTGCCTGTGGGCCCTCTCGCTGCCGGCCTTCTCATCGTCGGCCCTGGCGACCACCCCACCGGTGGTGCGCTTCGAAGCCGAGTCGCAGGCCGGTTGGAGTGTGGCCGAGCAGTGC
>CAZLUL010000050.1:0-1586 GCA_964562635.1 uncultured Fibrobacteraceae bacterium
CCTGGACCACAGCGGGACCATCGCCGCCAATGAGACCTGGTTTGCGGCCGACAATCCGCACGTCATCACCAGCAGCGTGACGGTCAATGCCGGCGTGACTCTAACCCTGGAACCCGGCGTCGAAGTCTACGCTAATGCGTCTAGGAACCTGTCGGTAAAGGGAAATTTGGTTGCCATCGGCACGGCGGGACAACCGATTTTGTTCACGCGCAACTCCGCCAGCAATTGGGGTTACATCATCTTCGATACGAACGGTGGCGGAACCCTGGATCACTGCGTCATCGAATACTGCTCTTTTGGCATCTACGGCAGTTCCAACGCTGCAATAAGCCTGACCAATGCCACGGTGCGCAACGCTACCTACGGAATCTATTCAGTCGGCACGAATGCGATGGTGGTGAGCGACTGCCAGTTTCAAGACAACACCCGTGGCGTCTTCATCCAAAGCGGAACGCTCGACTTGTCGTCGGCTACTTTTACAGACAACTCGGCCTACGGTATCTATGGAATTGGCGTGGTGCCGATATTCTCGAACGCCAACATCTCTTTTGACGGCAACGGTACGGGAATGCGCATCGATAACGTGGCGAATCTGATGCTGACCGATCCGCTAACGGTGACGGGCAGCGCCCAAGCCGGTCTGCATTTCGAAAATTGTGACGGGGTCATGGTGGACAACCAAACCCTGACCGGAAATTCGGGAACCAAGGGCGCTCTGTATATTGACGACTGCGGCGAATTCACCCTCGGTGCAAGCAATACCATCGGCGGGGCCGGGTTGGAAAATAGTTGGCCACTAACGATCGGGATGGGTTCCTATCCGGCTGCCGCGGGCGTGATTCCGACCTCGGGCAATACCAACAACGACATCCAAGTCGCCGGCGGAGCCAGCCCATCGGTCGGCATTTGGCGTCAGTTCAGCGGCCTGGACTACGTGGTGACGACTAACGGTACAGTCAATGCCGGCGGAGAGTTGACGATTGAACCGGGCGTAACAGTACGCCTCAATGCTTCGCGGCGCTTGACCTTCAGGGGCGATTTGGTGGCCGTCGGGACCCTCGGGCAGGAAATCGTATTCACGAAAAACTCCAGTAGCAACTGGAGCTACCTTGTCTTTGAGGCCGACGGCAACGGAACCTTCGACCACTGCGTGATGGAATACGCTACCTACGGCGTCTACGGCAGTTCCACCGGCGCCATCAGCTTGACCAACTCGACGCTGAGCAATTGCACGTACGGCGTCTATTCGCCTCAGTCCAATGCAGTGGCCATCAGCGACTGCGTGCTGCAGGACAACAGCTACGGGATCTCGGCCCCCGGCGGTACGGTCTCCCTAGCTTCGACCGATATATTGAACAATTCGACCTATGGTTTCCTCGGGGCCGGCGTAGTGCCGAACGTGCTGGATAACGCTGTCGTATTCGACGGCAACGGCACCGGCGTCCGAATCGACGACGTGGCCGGTCTTAACTTGACTGCGGCGATGACCGTCACGAACAACACCACGACGGGCATTCATCTGGACAATTGCGATGGAGCCACGGTGGACAACCAAATTCTGACGGGCAACCAGGGCACCAAGGGAG
>CAZLUL010000050.1:1686-20346 GCA_964562635.1 uncultured Fibrobacteraceae bacterium
CCCGGCCGCTACTGCCGTGATCCCGACTACCGGCAATACCAACAACGACATCCAAATCGCCGGCGGCGCCAGCAGCAAGACTGGGACGTGGCGAAAATTCAGCGGGCTGGACTATGTCGTGACGGCCAACGGTGTCGTCAATGCCGGCGGAACCCTGACTCTCGAACCCAGCCTGACAATACTACTGAACCCGTCGCGGCGCTTGACCTTCAGGGGCGATTTGGTGGCCGTCGGGACCCTCGGGCAGGAAATCGTATTCACGAAAAACTCCAGTAGCAACTGGAGCTACCTTGTCTTTGAGACCGACGGCAACGGGACCTTCGACCACTGCGTTATGCAATACGCCACCTACGGCGTCTATGCCGCTTCCACCGGTGCCATCAGCTTGACCAACTCGACACTGAGCAATTGCACGTACGGCGTCTATTCGCCTCAGTCCAACGCAGTGGCCATCAGCGACTGCGTGCTGCAGGACAACAGCTACGGGATATTGGCCCCGGGCGGCACGGTCTCCCTGGCTGCGACCGATTTCTTGAACAATTCGACCTATGGATTTTACGGGACTGGCGTAGTGCCAAACGTGCTGGATAACGCCGTCGTATTCGACGGCAACGGCACCGGCGTCCGAATCGACGACGTGGCCGCTCTCAACTTGACCGCAGCGATGACCGTTACGAACAACGCCACGACGGGCATTCATCTGGACAATTGTGATGGAGCCACGGTGGACAACCAAATTCTGACGGGCAACCAGGGCACCAAGGGAGCGCTGTTCTTCGAGGACTGCGGCGAAATTTTCCTCGGCGCCGGCAATAACATCGGCGGGGTAGGATTGGAAAATAGCTGGCCGTTGTCGATGGGGATGGGATCCTTCCCGGCCGCTACTGCCGTGATCCCGACTACCGGCAATACCAACAACGACATCCAAGTCGCTGGCGGCACCAGCAGCAAGACTGGGACGTGGCGCAAATTCAGCGGGCTGGACTATGTCGTGACGGCCAATGGCATCGTCGATACCGGCGGAACCCTGACTCTCGAGCCCAGCCTGACAATACTACTGAACCCGTCGCGGCGATTGACCTTCAGGGGCCATCTTGATGCCCTCGGCACGGTGGGACAGGAGATCGTCTTCACCCGCAACGGTGCCAGCAACTGGAGCTACCTCATCTTTGAGACGGACGGCAGCGGCAATTTCGACCACTGCCTAATTGAGCAAGCCACTTATGGGATCTACGCCGCCGCCACTGGTGCGATTTCCGTAGCCAATACGACCTTGCAGAACAGCGCCTACGGGATCTATTCCCCTTCAGGCAATGCCCTGACCGTCAGCGACTGCCTGGTGCAGAACAATACCAATGGCATCGTAGCCTTGGGAGGCTCGGTGGACCTGGCTTCAACGGCATTCGTGACCAACACGACGGTGGGCTTCCGGGGTACGGGTCTGGCTCCGGGTCTGCTGGATACCGAGGTGACTTTTACCGACAACGGCACCGGCGTGCGCATTGATGATGTGGCCGGCCTGAATCTGACAACGGCGATGACCATCACCGGCAGCACCGTCGCTGGTATTCATCTGGACAACTGTGAAAGCTCGTCGGTAGACAACCAGGTTTTAACAGGGAATGTCGGTACTCAAGGAGCGCTGTATGTCGCCGACTCAGGTGACTTCACTTTAGGTGCTGGAAATACCATCGGCGGAGCGGGCTTGGAGAACAGCTGGCCCCTCTCCATCCAGGCAGGGACCTACCCGACAGCCGTCAGCGTGATCCCGACGTCGGGCAATACCAACAACGACATCCAGGTTGCGGGCGGCGCCAGCGATCGCAGCGGAACCTGGCGCAAGTTCGCCGGCCTGGACTATGTGGTGACGAGCAACTTGACCGTCAATGCAGGCGGCGAATTGACCATTGATCCAGCCGTGACCGTGCGCTTCGGCGCCTCCCGACGCCTGTCCTTCAGTGGCAACCTGGTTGCGGTCGGAAGCGCAGGGCAGGAGATTGTTTTCACGAAGGACGGGGCCTCTCCCTGGAGCTATCTCCACTTCATAATAGACGGGAGTGGCACGTTGGACCACTGCCTGATCGAAGAAGCAACCTATGGTATCTATGCCGCTTCGAGCGGGGTGATTGATGTTGCCAATACAACGGTGCAGAACTGTAACTACGGTATCAATTGCACCGGCGGTAGTAGTGTGGTGTTGACTGACTGTTTGCTTGAGGCCAACAACCGCGGCGTCAACGCCGATTCCGGAAACATCTCGTTTCTGCGCACGAGTGTCATTAACAACACCGTGTATGGTGTCTATTTGCTGGGCGCGACGCCAACCTTTGGCAACACCTTGGCCGAGTGGAACGACATCTATGGCAATGGGTCGGGCAACGACGGGCGGGATCTGCGCAACAACTTGACCGACATTGACGCGAAGTTCGTGCACTGGGGCACGATGGACCACGGCGATGTGCTCGACCAGACGTACGACTTCCACGACAACAAGGACTTCGGCTACATCACGGTGTTGCCGTTTATCAACTCCCAGCACGATACCGAGACCACCGCGGTCGATGACGGGCCGGTCAGCGGGGCGGTGCCCATGGCCTTCGGTCTGCACCAGAACGCGCCGAACCCCTTCAACCCCAGCACGGTCATCCGCTTCGATCTGGCGGCGGCGATGCCGGTGCAGTTGCGCATCTACGATGTCTCGGGAGCCGTGGTGGCGACCCTGCTCGACGAGCAGGTTTCGGCCGGCTACCACCAGGCTGTCTGGAGCGGCAACGACGACCAGGGGCGGGCCGTGGCCTCCGGTCTGTATTTCTACCGGATCCGGGCCGGAGATAACCTTGAGACGAGGCCGATGATGCTCGTCAAATAGCTGATATATGTGTGGCGGAGAAAAATGGGGCTGGTCCGTTTGGACCGGCCCCTGCTTCACATAGGTGATGTTGTCCAAATAGGCAGACGGCGTCAAAGCCCCGTTTTTGCGTGAGGCCGTTGGACGAGTTGGGGTGAAAATTACGGCTTCTCCCGCCGCACACTCCCCGGTGAGACCCCAAACACCCGCTTGAAAGCCCGGCAAAACGCGGCCTCGGATTGGTAGCCAAACTGCCCCGCCAAAACCGAAACCGGATCCGATGATTCCCGCAACCGCATCCGCGCCAGCTGCATTCTCCAGCGAGTGAGATATTGCAGGGCAGACTCGCCGACCAATTTGGTGAACCGCGCCGAAAAGGCCGAGCGCGACATGCCCACTTCGGTAGCCAGCATTTCCACCGTCCAGGGTTTTTCCGGTTCGCGGTGCATGAGGGAAAGCGCGCCACCGACTTGACCGTCGCGCAGAGCGGCCAGCCAACCGGTGTCCGCCGTCGGCGCCGAATCAATCCACGAGCGAATCATCTGAATAACCAGGATGTCGGCCAGGCGGGTGATGACGGTTTCGCCACCTGGCCGCAGCTCTTTGGCCTCGCGCGAGATGAAGCGCAGGGTCGACTGCAACCAACTGTCCTGCTCATCACCCCAGCCGTCGACCTGCATGACCTTCGGCAGCAATTCGATGAGGTGTTCGGCCACCACGTGATCAAACCGCATGACCACACAAATGGCGTGGGTGAATTCACCACCACCGCCGTGGCGCATGATTTCGTAGCGGTCGCTGACTTGTTCCACCGGAATGTCGAAGAGCGGTTCGAGGGTGGCCTGCGGATCGCTACGCAGGAGGTGGCCGGTGCCGTGGGGGACCAGCGCCAGGCTGCCCGGTTCCAACAGGCGGGGCTCGTCGCCTGCGATCTCTAGCCAGCAGCGCCCTGCCGTCACAACGTGAAACATCATGTAGCCTTCGAAGGGCGGCAGGTCGATGCCCCAGGGCGCGGTCAACTCGGACCGGCAATAGAGGGTGCCGGTCAGGCGCAGCAGGTGCAGGGTTTCACCGAGCGGGTCGGTTGAGGGCGGCAATTGGGGTTGGGCGTATGTCATAAGGGCACAATGGCGTGGTTTAGCTCAAATGTCCATAACATTGTACGAATGGCACATAGAAGTGGATAATATGTCATTGTGCGTCTCAAAAATATGATTAATCTAGACACCTGGTGAAACGGGATACCGTTCGATTGGCAATGGAAACACCGGCAAAGGACAGTGATATCATGAACAGCTCTCTTACTCTCGTGACCGGCGCGACCGGCAAAACCGGCCGCAGGATCGCCCACCTTCTCACCAAAAATGGCCACGCCGTTCGTGCGGGCTCCCGGCAGGCCGACATTCCCTTCGAATGGAACGACAAGGGCACCTGGAACGCCGCTCTGGACGGCGTCACGACCGCCTACATCGCCTACTCGCCGGACTTGGCCATCCCCGGGGCGACCGCCACCATTGCCGATTTCGTGGAGCGTGCGGTGCAGAGTGGCGTGAGCCGCCTGGTGCTGTTGTCAGGCCGGGGTGAGGCTGAGGCGCAGGAGTGCGAACGGCTCATCCAGCGCGAAGATGTCCAGTGGACCGTGGTGCGTGCCAGTTGGTTCAGCCAGAACTTCTCCGAAGGCGCCTTTGTCGAGATGGTGCAGGCCGGCGAGATCGCACTGCCGGTTGGTGATGTCCAAGAGCCCTTTGTTGACGCCGCCGACATCGCCGAGGTGGCGTTTGCGGCGCTGACCGAAGATGGCCACACCGGGCAGGTCTACGAAGTGACGGGCCCGCGGCTGTTGACCTTCGCCGATGCCGTCCAGGAAATGGCCGACGCCACCGGCCGTGAGATCAGCTTCGTCCAGATCCCGTCCGAGGCGTTCTCGGCCGGAATCGCCGAGGCCGGTCTGCCGGCGGACATCGCCTGGCTCATGGAATACCTGTTCACCACGGTGCTCGACGGTCGCAACGCGTACGTGGCCGATGGTGTGCAGCGGGCTCTGGGCCGCGAGCCGCGCGACTTTGCCGACTACGCGGGCCGGATGGCAACTGCGGGTGTGTGGAAGGTGCCGGCCTGATCACCTTGCAGCAGGCCTGACCTCATGCACCTCCGGAGTGCATGGGGTTCAGGCTGAAGGGAAGTCAGCCAGGAATCACCGCAACAACGTGCCTCGCGTCACCAGTCTTTCCCCATCGGCTCGGGTCAGCACAAAGTTGTACACACCGCTGGGTGCATCACGCCCGGTGGCATCACGGCCGTCCCAGGGAATGGACTGACCACTGGGCAACATCCCCTGCCACAAGGTGACAACCCTGCGGCCGCGCAGGTCCCAGACATCCAAACGTCCGGGCTGATCGCCGCTGTCGCCGAGAACCACCTGGGTGCGGGGATTGAACGGATTGGGAAACAGACTCAGTCCCGGTGCGGTGACCGGCACATCGCCCACGGCACTGACGCTGCCGACGGTGATGGTCGTGCCCGGCAAAGATGTTGTTTCGTATTCGCCGCCGCCCGGTGGCAACAGCTTCACCGAAATCGAGAACAGGGCCGAGACTCCGGCCAGATCTCCCTGCACCGTCCAGCTGAACAATTCGCCCGGGCCCATCGTCCAGTCCCCGGCGCCCAGAATGACACAGTAGCCGTGCCATTGGCCGGGAGTGGCGGGGTCGACTTCCTCGAAGCCGGAAAGCAGATTGTAGCCGGCAAACAGATCGCCGGGCCCGCCGCTGATAGTCGAAACAACATCGCTGTTGTAGCTGATGTACAGCTCGATCGTGCGCACAGACAAGGTGTCGTCAAGCATGACCGAAAGCGTGGTCTGCTCAGCGACCTCGATGGTCGAGGCGGCCGGTGTCCAGCGCAGGACAGGCGAAGCCAGGGCGGCATGGGCGATCAGGCCACAGAGGATTGTGGTCAAGAACCTGAATTTCATGAGCACTCTTTCGGTTGGGCGGCACCCGTGCCTGGGTGGATCATCTGACCAGATTCATCTTGCCGGTGGCTGACCAGGGGCCGGCCTTCAGGCGGTAAAGGTACAGTCCGGCGGCCACGTGGTGGTCTTCCTTGTCGCGGCCTCGCCAAACGATTTCGTGCACCCCGGCGGGCAGGGAGCCGTAGTGTTCCCGGGTCACCCGGCGGCCATCCACCGTATAGATTTCGAGCTGAACCAGCTGGGCCGAAGGCAGGTCGAAGGTGATGGTGGTCATGGGGTTGAAGGGGTTGGGGTGATTTCCGCGAAGCGCGAAACGGACCGGCAGGGGAGCCGCTTCAGGCGCTGACAATTGCCCGGGCAGTTTCGTATTGCTGAGGCTGCGCGCATCCACTTCGACGGCAAATCCGGCAACCGGCAGGACCGTTTCAATACGCAGCAATTCGCCGGCACCGATCAGGCCCAGATCGTGGCCGAGCACAGCCAGGCTGACGTCCAGATCGTTGGTGCCCGCATGCAGAAAATAGGGGGCGGCCTGTTTGAGCAGCAGTTGGCCCGGCGACACATCGGCCACAATGTTTCCGGTCAGGTGCAGGCCTTTGAGCACCGCGCAGGGGGTTGCCAATTCCAGGCTCCACACCGTGGGCGAAAGCTGCACCCAGACCAGGTCGGGGGGGCTGATGGCCGGGGTGACAGCCGGCTTGGCTGCGGTCGGCAAATCGTTGGCAAACCGGTCGGCAAAGACCATCAGGTCTTCAATATCAATCAAGCCATCGGGCAAAGGCAGCCCGGCGCTCGTCAGGTCATCGGTTGGGCCGACATCGCATTCGGCGTTGAAGCCCGGGTCGATGCCGCCGAGGTCATAGGTGTCGCCGAGGCGGGTGACATCATAAATGTCAGTCAGGGCATCGTAGCCGACATTGACGCCGGCGGTCACGTCGGCCAGCAGATAGTTGGTGCGGCGGGCCTGCACCGCCGGTCCAGTCGGAGAAACCAGATTGACCTGGTCGACCACGAAGGTCTGGAAAGACACAATATCGCGCTCACTGCCGTCAGCGGCGTAGGCCACGTTGGTGCTGGTGCCGAGGCCAGTGTACACCGGGTCTCCATCTTCGGGAGTGGCGGGGTAGGCCGGCGCGGGCAATGAGTAGAGCGGGTAGTCGCCGGTGCCGACCGACCGGACAACCACCTGGCGCAGGTTGGTGTCCAGGGCACTGGTGTCGTCCCATTGCAGGGAAATCTGGTTGTGGTCCGTGCTGGATATCAGGCCGCTGACCGGCAACGGGGGCGTGTTGTCCGCAGTGATGGACCCCGCAACGGTGACCGTATTGCCGGCCGGATCGCTGGCGGTGATCGAATAGGGTGCCGGTCCGTCTTCGGGAAACAGGGAAGCGGCCGTTTCTGACCAGCGGTACTCGTCGTTGGTGACCGAGTCGGGGCTGCGCAAATATCCGGGAGCACCGAAAAGATAGATGAGGTTGCCTGTCACGTGGGGCAGACCAAACAGCGGGTCGCCGTCGGTGATGGTGGCGTCGACCTGCAACAGGTCGCCCTGCTTGGCAAAAAGGTCGGTATGGGACAGGGTCGTATTGGCCAAATTCAGGGTGCTGACGCTCGGGGCCTTGACGTCTCCGATAACCAACCCGTCATTGGCCAGGTAGCCGGTCAATTCGAGATTTGTATTGTCGCGCAAGTTGTTGACAGTCAGTGAAATGGGAATTTGTACGCCGTCGGGTTCACCCACGAGGTGGAACCGGATCTTGAACAAATCGCCGGCGGCAATACCGGCTTCGGCGCCACCGAGAGCGCCATCGACGCGGAATCCGGCCGGGATGCTTTGGGAGTAAAACAAGACCGCTGACTGAAACAGGCCGGCGTCGGGACGGGACACATCGCTGGCGGTGGCTGTCATTTTGGACTGGTCCCAGGTCACTTCGGTCGAGAACCCGTAGACCGAATTCGACGCGCCACCGAGATAGCGGACGGTGACTTCGCGGGAATATCCGGCAGCGTCCGCGTCGGCCTGGGCGATATAGAGAGCCACGGGCGCGCAGATGACGTTGCCTTGCAGCCAGGGGTCGAAGATCACGTTGTCACCGACAACATCGCCTTCGCCGCCAGGATTTGCCGTCGGGTGATAGGGGCCAGTGGGGACACCCCAGTAATTGCCTCGGGCATCAAAGGGGCGGAACGTGCCTGCGACGATGGCGGCATCGATATTGCTTTGACAGAGGCAGGTGCGGGCTTGTCCGACCACCCAGCCGCCAATATCTTCATCTGCCAGCAAGCCTATGCCCCATTCTTCGATGGCTCCGTTTTCGACCACGAGGCCGACTTCTTCGAGGTTCGAATAGGCGATGACTCCCACCGAGCCGGCCAGTTTGGCTCCCCGAACCTCGCAGTTGGTCATCGTGGCGTAGGTGCCCAACTCGGTTTTGGTGGTCGAGGCGCCGGTGACCGGCAGGGCTTGCGGGAGGGAGATTGCGGGCGCGCTAACGGTCGGTGCACCAGCTGGTCCGGTGATGACCACGCCGTAGTTGTAGTTCAGGGGCTGAAGGTGCCCGGCGACTGAAGAATTGCTCAACGTCAGGCCGGTGGCGATGCTGTAGATGCCGGATTGGTTCTCGACCGAGTTGCAATTTTCCAGGGTCCAGTCGACCGCATAGTAGCAAAGGAAGCCGACGGCCGTAGTATTGGCGATGGGGGTGCCATCATACCAACACCCAATGGCCGTGCAATTGGTCAGTGAACCCGAACTGCCATTGAGCAATTCGAATCCGTTCTGGACCGCATCGGTATAGAGCGCAGTGGCATCGACCGTCACGTTTTCCAGCTGGGGCGCACAGCCGGACCCGAAGCAGGCGAAGCCTGTTTTCTGGAAGGCCTGAATCGTCACGTCTTTCACCAGCAGGTCCAGGTCGTCAGTGGTTTCCGAAAAAACATAGAAGCCGATGCCGGAGGTGGCCGTCGAAGCAGGCGTGAAATGGACATTTTTGATCTCGATCCGCTCGGCGGTGCCGCCGGCACGGTCATAGATAATGCCGACAAAGCGCGTATCAGCCCGCGCTTGTCCGGCCCCATCGATGGACAAATCCCGCAAGACCACCGTGCTGGCCGGTGCTTCAGCGTGGATCACGGCGTTGTACTGCAACGGATGCACGGTGTGGGGCATGAAGGCGGGGGCCACGAGAATCGTTTGACCGATACCTGCCCCGGTCACGGTGATGTCCGTCGTGATGACGACCTGCTCTTCGTACATGCCGGCGTCGAGGATCACTTCGTCGCCGGCAGTGGCCGCATCGACAGCAGCCTGAATGGTCGGATATCCGGACGGCACTTTCAGGAGGGCCGCACTGGCCCCGCTTGCCAAGACAAGCAGGGCCAAGCCAGGTGCCCACATCAGGAACCGTTTGGTCAGGGTGGCTTTGAGTGACTTGGGAAACATCATTTCAGCAACACCATTTTTCGAATTTTCCGTTCTTCACCAGCCCGGATGAGGGCAAAATAGTTGTCCGTCGCCATACTGCGCCCCGCGTCGTCACGACCGTCCCAGACCACCTGGTGGGGGCCCGCCACGCGCACCAGTTCGCCACTGCCGGCATAGCTGGCTCCCTGGCCAAAAAACGCCAGGTCGGCGCTGATATCAGCCGTGCCAAATCCGGGGTCATCATCGATCACGTTGGCCGAACCGCCGCCAGCGTAGTTGAGCACCACGTCGCCCGAATCGGTGGACTCGTTGAGCGTTGGCGGATTGGGATTGCAGACGATCTGGGCCTGGACGGCGGGCACCGCCATCAGAACCAGAAAGGCAATTACCAGCCAGGCAGCACTACGAGAATGTTTCATGAGGCGACCCCTTGGGCGCAGGAAAGAAAGGCGCGGCGCGGCGTGGCGGCAGACCTTCCGGTGACGGTTGGGAATGGAATTCTCATCAATGGGAAGGTTGCAGCAGAAGACATGCGCGCCGCGAGATCGGCGCCAAGTTGGGCAGGGTGCAGGTTCAAAACCCCGACACCGATGCAGTCGAGACACAAGCATACTGAACTCCCCCGGGGCAACGGGGAGAGGCCAGCCTTCACGTCTAGGCACAAACAGTCAGTAGTAAGTGGGCGACAGCAAAATCCAAGCTGTCAGACGATTTGCACTCAGGGCATCGTGAAAGCGGTGGTCCCCCTCCAGAGAGCCCGCTCAGATTCGGGCTGTTGGTATGGCAACGACTTCCCTCAGTACCCGTTTCGGCGAGATCGCGAGTAGTCAGGCAGGCGAGTGGCAGCCGAATGGCAGCCGAATTCACGACCACGGAATTATCATAGCAAGTTTCAGCGTCCGAGACAACCGAATGTTTTTGGTCGTCAAAATATTTGTTGGTAAATGTTTGGCGTAAAGATAGAGCCTGTGTTCTGCGGGATTCGCCCCCAAAATCCCAGTGCATTTCCGCCCTGTATATGGGATGGTCTCCCTCGACTTCATCAGGGCAATACCCACAAAACGGAGGAACCAACATGTCCAAGAAACTCGGCGCTGAATTTATCGGCACCTTCTGGCTCGTACTCGGCGGCTGCGGCAGCGCCGTCCTGGCGGCTGGCTTGCCCAACATCGGCATCGGCTACCTCGGCGTTGCACTGGCCTTTGGCCTGACTGTCCTGACCATGGCCTTCGCCATCGGCCACATCAGCGGTTGTCATCTGAATCCCGCCGTTTCGTTCGGCCTCTGGGCCGGTGGCCGGTTCGACAAGTCGGAACTCGCTCCCTATATCATCGCCCAGGTTCTCGGCGGCATCGCCGGCGCGGGCGTATTGTACGTGATTGCCAGTGGCGCAGCGGGCTTTGACGTGAGCGGTGGCATGGCCAGCAATGGCTACGGCGAGCACTCACCCCACGGCTACTCCATGGTCGCCGCCCTGATCACCGAAGTGGTGATGACTTTCATGTTCCTGATCATCATCCTGGGCGCCACCGATTCCCGGGCACCCAAGGGCCTGGCGCCCATTGCGATCGGCCTGGGCCTGACCCTGATCCATCTGATCAGTATTCCGGTCACCAATACTTCGGTGAACCCGGCGCGCAGCACCGGGCCGGCACTCTTTGTGGGCGACTGGGCTCTCGGTCAGTTGTGGATGTTCTGGGTGGCACCCATCGTGGGCGCGATCCTGGCTGGCGTGGTCTACAAATGGCTGGGCAGTGAAGATTCCTGATTTTTGATTCCATGGTCGCCCTGCCTCAGGGTGGGGCGGCCTGTCTTTCTGACGTCAATCCTCTTGTGCCGGTAAGCCTAACGATCTTCCGCGCGGCGGTCGGCAACATCTCTCAACTCATCAGTGTTCTTGTCCCGCACAGCGATCTGAAAATGGGGCTGCAGCGCGTACGAGCCCACATTGCCGGCCCGGTCCAGGGCCAGGTACCCCACCTGCATATTCCGCCAATCCGGATTCTTGCGCACGATGCGTTCAACACCTTCGCGGCAGGCATCATTGGGCGACAGGCCCTGCCTCATCAGTTCGACGATCAGGAAGCTGCCTACCGTTTTCATGACTTCTTCACCGACCCCGGTGGCGCAGGCGGCGCCGATGTCATTGTCGACAAACAAGGCCGCGCCGATAATGGGCGAATCGCCGACCCGACCATGCATCTTGAAAGCCATGCCACTGGTGGTGCAGGCGCCCGACAGGTTGCCGTGCCGGTCGAGGGCCAACTGGCTGATCGTATCGTGATTGGCGGGGGTGGATTGCCGCGACCAGGGGATATAGTTCTTTTCCTTTTGCCATTTTTCCCACTCGCGCCGGGCTCCGTCAGTGAGCAGGTCTTCGGCGGGAAATCCCTGCTCAAGGGCAAATTGCCGGGCCCCGGCGCCGGCGAGCATCACGTGGGGCGTTTTTTCCAGCACGGCCCGCGCCACACTGACCGGATGTTTGATGTCCTGCAGAAAGGCCACCGCCCCGGCGTTGCCGCGTTCGTCCATGAGGCAAGAATCAAGAGTCACGTGACCGTCGCGATCGGGCCAGCCACCGTAGCCGACCGAAGTGATTTTGGGGTCGCCTTCGGTCACGCGCACGCCGGTTTCGACGGCGTCCAGGGCGCGGCCACCCTGGGCCAGGACCGACCACGCGGCTTCGTTGGCCGCCTGGCCGTGGTTCCAGGTCGAAACCACGATGGGCTCGCCAAGGGGCTGGGCGCCGGGCGGTACGATTTCGTCGATCAATTGTAGCCCACCGGTGGCACCTGTCGGGGGGAACGGGTCTTGAGCCGGACTCAACCGACTGGCGCCCAGGGCGGCGATGCCCGCACTCGTGGCGATCAGGAATTTGCGGCGAGTGGTCATGTCGTCTCCTGTTCCAGGGACAAGGCCAGGGTGGCGATTTCACAGGGAGCCAGGGGCACGCGCACCTGCCGGCCGCCATGGGTGATCACGGGGTCGTCGCGGAAAATGTGCAGCTCGGACTCCACGAGGCTGACCTTGTCGGCATCGATTACTGGCGTGCCGAAGTGCAGGGTTTCGGTCACCGCTGTGTCGGCCTGATTGTACAGCCGGATGATCAGCACGTCGCCCCGGACAGCCTTCTTGATGGCCGTGATCGCCACGCGGGAATCGGTGCCGTGCACCAGCGAATGGCCACCCGAGACCAGGCCGTCGGTCACGCCCTGGGTGACTGGTGGCACCACGCGGTAGGCTTCGCTTTCGGCTTTGACGTCGGCGGCAAAGATATCCGGCCCGCAGGGCATGACCGCGTAGTGGAAATTCTGGCGACCGATGCCTTGAGCGCCGGGCGTGAACAGGGTGGGGCCGGCATTGGTGTTCTTGCGCGAGGGGAAGTCATCGCGCGAGAGCCAGTCCACGCTGCGCAACAGGGTCATGGCGTAGATCACCGTGCCGTCGCCACTGCCGAGGGTCTCGAATTCAGGCAAGCCGCGGTTAAAAACCGCCAGGCCGTGGGTGCCGTCGCTGAGGTAGCTGAAATCCTGCTGGGGCCAGGTGGGTGGGGCCGGTTGGGGCCAGGCTTCATCGGTGGGCCTGCTGATTGGGCGCCAGTTGAGCATGAATTGCCCATCGGACACCACTTCCTCAGTGACCAGTCCGGAGGGAAACCAGGCGCGCAACCGGTGGTCAAAAGCGCGATTGTTGAAGGTGGTGCATATCTCGAGGCGGCGCGCGCCGGCATTCAACACCACCTCTACGGTCACATCGCAGGGCGTAGTGCGGGAGTGCCGAGTGAGTCGGTCCTGGTCCAGCGATCGGGGCAGGTCAAAGCGGAAGGTGGTGGCCGCCACCGCGCGCAGGGCCGACGATTCAGCGAGCCTGATTTTGCCTTCGTTGCCGCCGGAAAAAACCGTCCGGTTGGGGTCGCAGGGGCAGTAGTCGTATTCGTCCCCGATGTCTTCGGTGTCTTCGAGCAGGTTCAGGCCCAAGTATGTGTGGCCGGTGGCGCGCTCGGTCAAGTCGATGGTGCCGTCCCCGTGCAGGATGGCCTGCAGGTGCTCATTGACGAGGATGGCTTGACCATCGCCGCGAGTGACCGTCACCGGCGGCGGCATTTGGGCGGCGGGGGTGGCCTCATCGCTCAAACGGAAATTGGCGTGCCCAACGGCCGGCAGGTCGCGGGCCAAAAAGCGCAGGTGCACGAAGGTGTCGTGGCTGCCTTTGTCGGCCTCGGTGCCGATGATGCGGTGGCCGAAGCGGTGCAGGTAGGTGTCCAGCAGGGCGAACTGATCGGTGGCATAAAGTTCAGCCCGGTAGTCGACGCCCCAGAATCGTTCCAGGTAGCGCAGCTTGACCACCTCAAAGGGCACAGCCTTGCCGTCGTCGTCCAGCAGTTTCATTCGGGCGGGATCGACACCGCCGGGCGGCACCACCACCAGGCGTTCGACAACTTCGGTGCGCCGCTGGGGCAAGGGGTTGGCCACGCAGAGCACAGCTTGCCGGTCGCCCTCTTCCTGCCGGGCAAAATTTGGTGCCCAGCGGTTCAACAGGCGGGCGGTCATCTGCTCGCCGGTTTGCCGCACGGCCGCAAAGCGGGTTTCCATGTCGGCGGCCACCGAGTCGGTGCTGCAACCGCCGATGGAATCGTGGGGATGGTTGCGCAGCAGGTCGGTCCAGGCGACGTCCAGCAGTCCGCCGGGCCACTCGGCGCCGTGTACGGCCCAGGCCGCCGCGTGCAGCGGTTCAACCACCCGGCACAGCAGGTTCTGGCATTCTTCGTTCAGCTGTTTGAGCGGCATGCGGGCCGACCAGATGCCCGATAGGATCAAGTGGTCGCGCCCACCGAGCAGTTCGCCGGCGATGACGGGTCGTTCCTCATCGGGCATTTCGGCCCGGGCGGCGGCCAGGTAGCCAGCCAAGGTGGAGGGCGTGAATGTCGTGTCGGGGAAAGCTTCGCGCAGGGCCGCGAGTACGGCGCCGGTCTCGCGTTGGGGCCCCAGATGATCGCCGCCGTTGTTGATCAACGCGGGTTCGTGGCCGGGGCGGGTGGCCATCCGGCTGAACAGTTCGCGCACTTGCTGAACGGCATGGTCGGGTTCGACGGTGCGCTGGGTGTGGGCGTGCCACATCTCGGCCAGGCCCAGACCTGCACCATTGTCGTAGCCACCACACTGGTTGACAGCCAGCACTTCGCTGCCGTCGGGCCCCTGCCAGCGGAAAAGCCAGCCGGCCTCGTCGGCCCGGTTGTCCAGGCCGCGGGTGAACACAAAATTGTCCAGGCCGGCCAGTTGCAGAATCTGGGGCATCTGAGCAATGTGGCCAAAGCTGTCGGGCATGTAGCCCACGGCGTGGTGGCGGCCCAGGGGCGCGGTCAGGCGCCCCTGCAACAGATTGCGCGCGGTGGCCTCGCCGCTGACCAGAAACTCATCGGGCAGGATGTACCACGGGCCCACCGTGAGGCGGCCTTCGCGCACCAGGCGGTTGACGCGGTCGCGGGATTCGGGCTTGGCCGTGAGATAGTCCTGCAGCACGGCGGTCTGGCCGTCGAGCAGGAAATGGGGCACGTCCGGGTCGTTGTCCAGGGCGTCCAGAACGCGGTCGACCACTTCGACGAGGTGGACCCGGAAGCGGTTGAAGGGCAAGTACCATTCGCGGTCCCAGTGGGTGTGGACGACGAGGTGGGCAGCGCGGGGGGCAGTGGACAAGTCGGGCTCCTCAACTAAAGGCAGGCGGCGAGAATTTTAGCGACCGGCGCGGTGGCGCGGCCGATGACCGTGTCGGCGGCTCCATAGTAGAGGTTCAGGAGCGCTTTGTCTCCTGTGCCGGTCACTGTTAATCCGGAGGGGAAAACCACGTTGGGCACCTGGCCGCTCACTTCCCAATCCAGGCGCGGTTCCAGGATGTTTTCGCGGGTGCGGCCCAGGACCACCGTGGGGTCATCGCGGTCCAGGAGCACGGCGCCGGCCTGGTAGATGTTGGCGCTCTGAAAATGAGTCGCCACGCCGTGGTAGATGTGCAGCCAACCGGCGTCCATTGCCAGCGGTGGCGGCCCCGAGCCGACCAGTTCGTCCCAAAAGTGGGGCTGGCCGCCGAAGACGGGGCCTTCGTCGCGCCAGGTGGTGAGGTCGGCCGAGGTGATCAGCCTGACGCTGTCGCCTGTGGTTGGGTCGCCAGTGGTTGGGCCGCCGGCGGTGCGGGTGGTATTGGGGCGCTCGAGCATGGCAAAACGGCCGCCGATGAGTTGCGGAAAGAGCACACCATTGCGGGTGTCGTAGTTGCCGGTCAAGCCGATCAGGCGCAACTGGCAAAAGTCGTCGGTCTGCCAGATGGCCAACCGGCAACCGAGATTCGTATCGAGGGCCGTCACGACGTACAAGCGGTCTTCGCATGGGGTGATGCGGGCATCGTAGTTGTGGTAGACGGTCAACGGGGCGCCACTGCCGGGATCGACCAGGCCATCCAGGCCCAAAAATTCCACGGGTCGCGGCGCAAAAGCGAAAGTTGTTCCATCGGTGCTGGTGGCCGCCCAAGTCACGGTGCGGCGTCCGCGGGTTTGCACGCGGCACAGCAGGGTGGTGGTGCCGTCAATCCGGATAGCACCGGGGTTGAAGATGCTGCTGACGTCATTCAACGCGGTCGGCAAGTCGGGCACGTCCTGCCGGGTGAGCAGAGGGGTGGCTGGGGTGCGGTCAAAAAACACGGTTGGCTCCAAAGGCTGAGGCCCGAACTTGATTATCTGCTGCGCCGCAAAAGTTTTCCCTGGTCATCGACCGTGACTGTCATCTCCGGTGTTGTCAGTTGCACCTGAAAATGATCTCGCCCGCAGGACATCAGCAAGGTCCAGTTGTCGGGCAGTTTGGTCGTCTGCATCTCGGCCCCGGTTTGCGGCCACACCGGCAACCGACCTTCGGCTATTCCCAGCTCGCGCAGTTCGGCCGCGTATTGGCCATGGTCTTGCTGCCACTGACGCTGCAGATAGTAGATGGGCATCAGCAGGTTGGCCACCGTGATGTCGTTGTGTTCGGGGGTCTTGGCAAAGGTGCCGCCGGTGCCGTCGACGAAGAGCACCTCGCCCCACATCTCGGGGCAGTGCATGGCGATCAAACCCTGAGGCGACCACACCCAATTGTCTTCGGGCAGGGACTTGCCGGTGTCCGGGTCGAGAATCTTTTCGTATTGGCCGGCCACGACATGGGTGCGCCATTGCACGCGTGAAAAATTCACCCGCCAAATGTCACCGGCGTGTGGTGGCGAGGGGCGTCCCGAGCCGCCGGCCAGCGCCGCCCAAGGGATGGCGATTTCCACGGTCCAACCAGTGTCCAGGTCGCTCGGGTCATTCAGCGTGCCGTCAACGTGCACGGCGCTGCGCAGTCCGGCGATGTCCCACGAGTCGATGGCCGGTGCCCCGTCGCGGTAGGGCTTGATCAGCATCAGGTCCCAGACCGTATTGAGGGCGTTGACCTCCAATTCGAAGTAGAGATGGTTGTCGCCGTCGGGGTCGATGAAGACTTCGAAATCGTTGTCGTAGTAAATCACCGCGTCACGCTCGGTGAGCTTGCCCCACACCTGGGGCTCCAAGAGGGTGGCGCCGACGTAGAAATATTCGGCATCCCACATCATCTTCGTGCGGGTGCGCAAGCGGGGTTCGCGCTGCAATGGCCCTTCAATGTCAGTGAAGGGTTCCGTCCAGGGTGCGCCTTGCCAGGCCGGATCGTCCAGCAGACCATCAATTTTGGGGGCCCGCTCTGCCGGAGGGCATATGTACTGTCGGGGATAGAGGGCAATGCCCGGGGCGTCAAATCCCTGAGCTACAGGCACGGAAAGTGACAAAAGAACAAATATAAACCCCAATTGGGATAAATTTCGCCTGCGCAATGGCTTCGATCCTGACTGGTTTGAGTTGCCCGAAGGAAAAAGCGGTCAAAAATCATCATAGCACAAGTCTTTTGGACTGAATACGGTGATCCCCACTTGAGCGAGAGCGGAAAGAACCTTGAATTTCAATTCCATTTACACAGCGGCTTGCGCTTCTGCTATAATTTAGAGCCAATCACACTCGCTGAACGAACAATACTTTCTCGCCCACAACTGAAATCTGCGTCATGGTTTGAGGGATGAGACGATGGGAGCTTCGAAATGGTGAACAAGATAACGATGACAGTCCTTCTGACTCTGCTGGTTATGAGCAGTGCCCAAATCGCTTTGGGCCAATGCGACATCTCCGGCACGATCGTGGCCTCGACTTCCGCCGATCCGATGGATCCGGATTGGACCTACACTTTGACCATCAACTGGGATACGGGCAGCCAATATGCGCTGAGCCATATGAATCTGTTGGTGGATTCGGCCGGAGGCACCTGCACCTGCGCCGATTTTCAGGATGCGTTGTCCTGGGACGATCCCATCGGCTACTCCGATGGCGACCCCTCGTGCACCGTCGACTACCTCGGAAACCTGGAGTGCACTGGGGACCCAAGCATTCCCGGGGTGGACGACATCCTGCTGAAGTTCGAACCCATCGAGGGCCTGGGCTGTGAGTCGGGCACAACGGGCACTGCCGTCTTCACTTTCTATTCCGACCTGTCACCGGCGCCGGTCGATGAGGAAATTCTCTCGCTAGTCGACAAATTTGCCGGCGACAGCTGCTTCGGCAGCTTGAGCGGCGACTTCCCGTCCATGGCCTGCGATCCTGTCGATGTCGACAAGGTCGAGTGGGGCAGCGTGAAGAGTCTGTACCGGTAGTTGGATTTGTTTCGCCCAAAAAAAAGCGCCGCGTCCAACGCGGTGCTTTTTTGTATCCAGCAGTTCGTGCGCCCGCGGTCTCAGTAGTCGATTCCAGCGGCCTTGACCTTATTGGGATCCGTCGCGCTGCAGGGCGTCACGCCGTAGACCATCCGGCATTCGGGGCAAGCGGCCTCGAAGGTCATCATCGTGAAGGCCTTTTCGCAGTTGTGGCAGTTGATCTCCAGGGGCATGGGCATCGGTTGTCCGGCAAAGCCCATCATGCGCACCTTGTTGACCATGGTCTTGCCGTCGGTGGTGGGGCCAGTGCATCCGTCGTGCATGAAATTCTCCCGTGGGTGGGGTGCCTTGTGTCTAATTAGGACAAATATGTCCTGTTTGGCCGAGACCCGCAAGTCCCGACCTCAACGCACCACCAATTCGTCGGCAAACACCCAGCAGGGCAGCCCTTTGCCGGGATGCCAGTCTGGGCAGAACTTCCGGTTCAATCCCTGCATACGAACATAGCGCGCGTGGATGCCGGGCGAGTCGACAGCAAATTCCTGGATCACTTTCCGCTGTTCCTTGTCCGGCAGGTCGTGGTTCACACTCGGCAGATCGTGCCAGTTGGCGCCATCGGCGGACCAGGTAAAACGGACTTCGGTGGGCAGGAAAATCCACGAGTTGGCGTCCTGCAGAAAGCGC
>CAZLUL010000051.1:0-20223 GCA_964562635.1 uncultured Fibrobacteraceae bacterium
TCGACCGACAGCTATGGTTTGCGCACGCGGGCTTTCATCCGGGCCAATCCAACCTTGGCGGTGGTGCCCATGGTGGAATACCTGCACGAAGACCGCCCCCTGGCCGCCCCTTCGCCCATTGCCGGCCTGCACCTGGACGGCTACCTGATCAAACTGGGCACGGGGCTGAACTGGTATCCCGACCCGGATCATTTCCTGGTCCTGAGTATGGACTACGTACACGGCGAAACCACCTACCTGGTCACACCCGAGGGCGGCAACCCCGTCATCGAGGACAGCAGCCGCTGGAATTCGGTTTCTTTCAATCTCGGCTTCGAATCACGCTTCCAGTACTGGCTGACTTTTCGCGGCTCTTTGCGCTACGAACCGGTCGATCTGATGGTTCTGGATCCGGCTGATCTGCAGAATTTCGCCACCTTCATGGTCAACTTCGGCGCCGCCATCCAGTTGGGAAATTACGACCTGGACCTGGCCGTGACCGACCAGGAACCCCGCTCGGTGACCGGGTATTACGGACATTCGCTGTTCGACAATCCGGCCACCTGGGTGACCGCCAGTTTCCGGCGGCAATTCTAGTCCGCTGTTGACGCCGAGTCCCATTTGCCCCTTTTTCATGGACCCGCAATTGCCCGCCCCCACCTGCCCTGCGGAACCTCGCTGCCCAGACCGTGTAAACGGATGCCCCACTCCGTCCGTCCTCTGATATGAAAGCGAGGAGGACCCTGATGTGTGACCAGCATTATGACAAAACTGATCTCGAGCGGGATCTGCAATTGGCTCAGGAAGCCAGCGCCGGCAATGACGATGCCTGGCGTCAAATCTATGACCTAACCCAGGCCAAACTTTACAATTTTCTTTGCTACCAGACCGGTGACCGTGATGTCGCGCGAGATCTTCTGCAGGAGACCTACGTGGTGGCGTTCACCCGTCTGGACACTTTTCGCGGCCAAGGCACCTTGTTGGGCTGGCTGCGCAAGGTGGCGTTGAGAAAGTGTCTGGATTGGCGGCGGCGGGTCAGTTTGCGGGTGCGCAAGATGGCGGCTCTGGCCCGCGAAATCACTCCCCTTGCTTCATCCGGCGTGCAGGAGTCGTTCCCCGGCCTTGGCGATGGAATTCAGGCGGCGTTGGATCGCCTGTCGTCAAGGCAACGGGCAGCGATTCTCCTGCGCGAACTCGAGGACCAGCCCTTTGCCGTGATCGCCGATACCCTCGGCTGCAGCGAAGCGACGGCGCGGGTCCATCACCACCGGGCGTGCCGCAATCTCAGGCAGTGGCTTGAGCAGGGCGATGACCTCGTCTTTGGCGGCAACGCAGGAGGAATATCATGAAGACCAATCTGAACCAGAACCAGTACCAGATGAATGACCACGAGCGCGAAAGCCTGTGGCAGGACATCCGGCACGAAACCACGGCCCCGGCCGGGCCCAGCACCCAGCGGGGGTCTTTTCGGCCGAGCCTGGCGGTGACCGCCGTTTTGGCCACTGTGACGCTGATGGTGGCCTGGCACCAGGGCAGTCGGCAGGTCGGGCAACAGGAACGGGAATCGTACGGGACTCCGGTGGTCATCCTGGAATCCGACACCGCGCCCCGGGCGACGAGCAAGGCTGCTGCCGCACCGGCCCTGTCGGTTTTGTCCGGTCGCATCAAGGACAAGGAGTCCGGCGAAGCGCTGGCCTATGCCAACGTCATGATCCGCGGCACCACTTTTGGCGTGATCACCGATTCGCTGGGCAACTTCCGTTTCGAGAATCTGCCCGCCGGACAGGAGATTCAGTTGGTGGCCAAGATGCTGAGCTATGAGCCCTTCAATGTCGCGCTGGCGACGCCGGACAAAGGTGATTTGAAGCAGGAAATCGAAATGCGGCCCATCATTGTCGAGACCCTGCAGGCCTTTGATGTCGAAGGGGCCGAGTACATGGTCGAAGTCAGAAGTTCGGTCTCCGAACACCGGGTCAGCTCCGAGACTTTCAACAAGTACGCCATCGATTCGGTCGAGGAGGCCTTGAGCAAGAAGGCCGGCGTGGTGATGAGGAGCGGTGAAATTCATACCCGAGGTGGACGCAGCGGCGATGTGAGCATGTCGGTCACGGGCCGGCCGGCGCCTCCGAAGTCGAGAGAAGTCGGGCCCCCTCTTTCGCCCAGCGGTGCGTCCAATGGCGCGACCGAAGGCGCGATCATGGGCTCAGTCACCGGCGGCACCACCGCGCCCAACGGCGAACAGGTCGAGTTGATGTACTTCGAAAACTTCGGCGTCAACCCGTTCGTGGCCACCGAAGACGACGCCCTGTCGACCTTTGCGGTCGACGTGGACAACGCTTCGTGGACCCTGGCCCGGAACTATCTGGCCCGCGGCATCATGCCGCCCAAGGATGCCATCCGGGTCGAAGAATTCGTCAACGCCTTTGATGCGGGTTGGCCCACGCATACCGATCAGCCCTTCCGCATCCACACCGAAAGTGCGGCTTCGCGCTTCGGCGACGGCTACCAATTGCTGCGCGTCGGGATCGTGGGCCAGGACCTGGACGACGCCGGCCGCAAACCCGCCAACCTGGTGTTTGTCGTGGACATATCCGGTTCCATGGACCGCGAAGGGCGGCTCAATATGGTCAAGCAGGCCCTGCACATTTTGTTGGACGAGTTGGGTGAAGGCGACAAGGTGGGCCTGGTTGTGTACGGAAACCGCGGTCAGGTGCGCCTGCCGTTGACCGACATCAGCCAGCGCAAGAAAATTGCCGCCGCCATCAACGGCCTGCGTTCCGGGGGCAGCACCAACGCCGCTGAGGGCCTGGAGCTGGGCTACGCCATGGCGCGCGAAAACTACGACGCGGGCATCATCAACCGCTTGGTGCTCTGCTCCGACGGTGTGGCCAATACCGGTGCCAACACCGAGGCGGGCGGCATCCTGAATCTCGTGCGCCGGGCTTCTGACGAGGGCATCACCCTGTCGACCATCGGCTTTGGCATGGGCAACTACAACGACGTACTGATGGAGAAGCTGGCCAACCAGGGCGATGGCAACTACTACTACGTTGACCAGCTGGCCGAGGCCGAACGGGTGTTCCGCGAAAATCTGACCAGCCTGTTGCAGACTATCGCCCGCGAGGTCAAGGTGCAGGTCGAGTTCGACCAGAACTTTGTGCAACGCTGGCGCCTGTTGGGCTACGAAAATCGC
The DNA here is from genome assembly GCA_964562635.1 of uncultured Fibrobacteraceae bacterium. Classification (GTDB taxonomy): domain Bacteria; phylum Krumholzibacteriota; class Krumholzibacteriia; order LZORAL124-64-63; family LZORAL124-64-63; genus JAGRNP01. The sequence continues at coordinate 3,173 of CAZLUL010000051.1, forward strand.
GACGTGGCTGATGAGGACTTCCGCAACGACAAGGTCGACGCGGGCGAGGTCGGCGTCGGGCATCAGGTCACGGCCCTTTACGAGCTGAAGCTGACTGAGCAGGCGGATCAACTCAGGGCTGCCAAGAGCGGCGAGCGCCTGCCCACCCCGGCCTTCCTGGCCGGCACCATCCGGGTGCGTTACGAGGCTTCGGCCCACGACCTCGCACACGCCGGTGAAGTGACCGAGATCGAGCAGGGAATCCTGGTCAGCCAAATTGAAGGCAATTATGCCGCTGGGACGCCCTGGATGAAGGTGCAAACGGTGGTGGCGGAGTTTGCGGAGATCCTGCGCGGCAGCTACTGGGCCAAGGGCAACAGCCTGGCCAACCTGGTGCCGGTGTCCGACGCGCTGGCCAAGGAGTTGCCCGGCGACGAACAGGTGCAGGAATTGGCCCAGATGATTCGGCAGGCGGCGGATCTGGCGGCCAAGGATGACTGACAAGGAAGACTGACAACCCCGACAGCAGCTCCCGGGCCGGCGGCCAAAACCGGCCCGGGAGTCGTTTGTCAGGCGTCGCTTTCGAGTTCGGCCCGGCGCTCCCGTTGGTAAAGCAATGACACCGCCAACAGCAGCACGCCGAGAGCCACGAAAGCTGCGATCCGGTAGCCGCGCGCCAGCGATTGCATATCCACCAGGAAGACCTTCAGCACCGTCAGGCCCAGCAGCGACATGCCCAGGATTCGCACCGGTTTGAAGTGGCGGGCAAAGCCGATGGCGATCACCGCGCCGGCGTACAGCCCCCACACCACCGACAAGGTGAGTTGGCTTTTGAGCACCAGGTTGGCCGTTGGTCCCACGCTGCCCAGTTTGAAATAGGCCAGCACCTCGAGGGACACCTTGACGAAAAACAGCAGGACGGCGGTCACCAACAGGGGCGTGGACAAACCCCGCTCGGAGCGGCCCAGGTCAGCGGCCGAAGCCTTCACCCGCCAGGCCAGAACCAACAGGGTCGCCGCCAGAACCGCACCCTGCAGGAAGGGCAGGTTGAATACGGGCCGGTAAGTCTGCACCAGATCCACGCCCAGGGCCAAGGACGTGCCCACCGTGCCCAGCAGGGCCACACCGAGAACCGCGTAGCCGGGGCGCCGCAAAGCCAGATACCGCGTGCGGATTCCGCTCAGAACGATGGCCAGACCACACACCGTCCACAGCAGCAACAACCACAGCCACTGATTTGGCTCGGCCTCAAAACCGCGCACTCTTTCGCGCCATTCGAAAAACCCGATCATCTCGACCGACAGTTTCCAGACCAGCACCACCACTGAGACGACCAGAAATGACGAACGCCCTTTCCGTTCACCATCCCGCAGGCGGTCCTCGTAGCGATGATAGGCCCAGAACGTCCACCCCATCAGGGCCAGGGCCACCAGGCCGACCAGGAACTCACCGTTCAGCAAAGGCTGAAAATTCCTGATGCCGCCATTTGAAGCAGGGTTGTCCAGGAAGGTGACGCGGAAGATGCCAATCACCATGACGGCCAGACCGGTCAGGCGCTGCCAGAAATCGCGTTCGCGCAGGCCCGAGACCATCAATACGCCAGCCAACAGGGTCCAACCCATCGTCACCCAGGCCGTATCGAGCAGCACCGGGACGGCCAACAGGGCCAGGGCCGCGCCCGTGGTGTGGGCCAATCTTGAGGCCGGGTCCGCCCCGCGGCGGGCCTTCATCCGGGCGCTGAGGATGAAGTAGATAAGCGCCAATCCCGCCAAGGCTCCGCCCTGGGCGCCGGTTCCGCCGACCGACAGCATTTCGTGACAGAACAGGGCATAAAACAGGCCGTTGGCCGTCAGGACCGCCGCGCGGGCCAGGCTCCAGAAGCGGGCCTTTTCCCGCTGCAACCAGGGTGCCACGGCAAAAACGAGCCACGAACCGGAGACCGACAGGAAAGACCACAGGTCTTGGCGCGGTTGCCATGACCACCACGAAGTCACCAACAGCAAAGAAGAGACGAATGCGGCCAGAGGCAGGCCCGCCCATCCGCGCCGCAATCCGACCAGCACGGCGCCCAGATTGACCGCCACGATGTAGGGCAGCACGGCGTCAAAGACAGAGGCGTCGTTGTTCAGGCCGATCAGCACCACCGGAGTCAGAAACGCGCCGATCAACGTCAGCGAAGCGATGGTCAACGAATTGCGATTGAGGGCCAGCAACGCACCCACTGTTGCGACCACCAGCAGCAAGGGAAAGACCACCGGCAAGGGCACCAGATGGTGGAACCCGTAGGCAGCAAACATCGCCAGAAAGAGCAACGCTATGCCACCACCCAGCAGGCCCAGGCCCAGGCCCAGAAATTTTTCGGTACGTGAGCACAGCCTGTGGCCAACAAATCCAAATACGATAGCGACCGCCAGGCCAATCAGGACCTGGGGCAAACCACTGAGTCCGCCCTCGCCGAGGTCGACGCCCAGGAAGAATGCGGTGCCGAAGAACAGGGCCAGGATGCCGGCCCAGGTCAACCACTGCCCGCCCAGGATCGCTTCGAAGTCGACCGCCTGGCGCGGCGGAAGCGGTGCGGCGGGTTTCGCTTTGGCTGGTTGCGGGCGCGGGGCCGCAGGCAACGGTGATGTCGGCGCAGATTGGGATGTCGGCGCAGATTGGGATGCCGGCGCCGATTTGGGTGCCGGCGCAGCAACAGCGGGCGCCACCGGTGCAGCCGATGTAGCCGGTGCAACCGGTGCCCGACGCGCCGACGACAATTCCCACAGTTCGCGCTGCAAAAGACCCGCACGACGGTAGGCCACGGTGGCGATGATCAGCCCGACAGGCCCCGCCAAAATGAAGAGAAAGCCCAGGACGACAAAGAGGAGTTCCACAACATCAACCTCCTGTGGGGAACCGTGATTCGGCACTGCGCAGTCCGTGCCTGACTTTTCTCGTCAGGCGCACCAGGGTGCGATATTCGCGTTCACTGAGCCCACTCATGACTTCGGAAACCATGTCGTAGTAGGCCGGATTCAGTTCATCAACCAACTCACAGCCGGCTTCGGTCAACGTGATGTGATACCGGCGGCGGTCATGGGGCACCGCGTTGCGGCGAATGAGTTTCGCTTTTTCCAGCCGATCGATCAGGCCCGTAACGTTGGACTTGTCGACCAAAAGACGATCGCTCAAATCGTTTTGGCTCAACGGGTTTTCACTGTGATGCAGCACCATCAGGAGATTGAACTCGGCCTCACTCAGAGGGGCTTGGCGGAAAAATGTCCGGGAGGTTTTTTTGAGCATGGTGCCGGTCCAGAGCACGTTCATCAGCGCCTCGTGGGCCGGATTCCGAAATTCAATGGGGATGTCATTGGGCAAAATGGGCATGAGCGGCCTTTCGTTATGTTTTTAATAGTTTACTTTATAACTATTACATACGCAACCTTTTTTTTCACCGTCGGTATTGCGCCGCAACCGGGCCCCGGCGATACTGCTGGCAAGCCGCCCATCATCGAACCAGCGACCGGGAGCACCCTTGCCCACCACCATCTTCACCAGCCCCTGGGAATTCGCCATCACCTGCGCCGTGCTCATCGTCGCGCAGATCGTCTATGTGCTGTTGGGTTTTGGATCCGGCCTGGTTTCGGTGGGCGCCCTGGCCCTGGTATTTCCTGAACTCCAGGACGTGGTGGTCTTGCTATTGCTGGTGAATCTGCCGGCCGAGCTGTTCATCTCCTGGCAGTCGCGGCGCGGGATCCGCTGGCGGCCGATCATGGGCCTCGGCATTGGCATCGCCGCGGGAATCCCGGTGGGCGCGAAATTGCTGAGCACCACCGATCCGCAGATCATGCTGGCTGTGCTGGGTTGGTTTCTGATCGGGGTGGGCCTTCTGTTCATCAAACTGCCGCCCGATGGGCGCTTCAAGCCCCACGCCGCGGCCGGCCCTCCGGCCGGCCTGATCAGTGGCGTGCTGACCGGCCTGTTCGGCACCGGCGGACCGCCGCTCATCGTGTGGTACCACCTGTCGGCCGTGGGCAAGAGCGCCTTCCGGGCCAACCTGATGACGATTTTCCTGTTGATGGCGGTGGTGCGCGTGCCCAGCTACGCAGCCGTCGGCCTGGTCACCGGCCCACGCTTGTGGTCATCATTGCTGGTCATGCCGGCGGTGCTGCTGGGAGGATGGATCGGACACCGCCTGCACGTGCAGGTTTCCGAGCGCACATTTCGGCGCCTGGTCAGCCTGGTGCTGGCGGTGATCGGCGCGGTGCTGCTGATACGGCAATAGGCTAGAACGAATACCCCACGCCAACCCGCAAGACCTCGGTCTTGAAGCCTTCTTCGGGCGCATCGATAGCGGCCAAAGGATCATCGGCCTTGTTCGCATTCCACAGGGGCAGATTCTGGTCGTCGCGCAACAACTGGCCCACCGCACTCTTGGACCAACGCACATCCAACAGCACCGGACCCACCGCCAGGGACGCCCCCACGTGCACGATCACATCAGTTTCCTTGTAGCCATAATTCTGGTTCGGTTCGCCCGGGAAATCCGACCAGCTTTCCTTGACCTTCAGACCGATCGATCCGCCCACATAGACCCGGGGCACGAAAGACAGATTTGGCACGCTGGCCCCCACAAAGACTGCCGGTTCCAGCACGTGCAGGGTGACCTCGGCATCTTCGACGGCAAAACCCGCGACCGGGTCCGAGAACGGCGTGGGCTGGCTGCCCTTTTTCTGCACGTAGTCCAGCGCATAGCTGAGATCAAAGATGGAATCGTGCAGCGGCACGCTGTTGCCGACGCTCAGGTAGATTCCGTCGCCGTCATTGTGCAGGCCCACATCGGAACGGGTCCACCCCGCGCCCAAATTCAGGGCCGTTGCCGGTAGGGGTGTCACCAGGACCAGGGTCAATACGGTCAGCACCAACAAGGGGCGACCAATGGCGTTGAAATTGAGGGATTTCATGACTGCTCCGGGCTGAATCGGTTTGCGGACTCGACTACGGGCGATGGGCTACGGGCTACGGCTCACAATACGGGAATCTGCGGCCGGGATCAACGCACCAGCGCCATGGCCTTGACGCGGGTCTGGCCACCGGCCACCAGGCGGACAAAGTAGGTGCCTGAGGCCACGGTGCGGCCCCGGGCGTCGCGCCCGTCCCAGCGGGCGGTGTGAGCACCGGCGGACAGGGTCTGCTCCACCAGGGTGCGCACCAGGCGGCCTTTCACGTCGTGAACCCTGAGGCTGACCGGGCTGCGGTCGGGCAGGGCGTAGTGGATCACGGTTTGCGGGTTGAACGGATTGGGCACCGCCCCGGCCAATTGCACCGCGCGGGGCAAATCTGAATCGGGCGCCGCGCTGGCCACCTCGACCGTCAATATCAGCGGCACCAGCATCACGGGCTGGTTCGGGTCATTCGACGCGATGTTCAGCAACGCCAAGTGGGTTCCCAGCGCCAGGTCCGCCGCGTCAAAGACCAGGCTGATCGGCGTGCTGTGCCCGGGCTGGACAATGCCCGCCAGAGGGCTGACCTGCACCCAGGGCAGGAATCCCGGCGGGAAGATCTGCACAGCCAGGCCGTCGTGGAGGTAGGTATTGTTGTTGTAAAGAACCGTCAGCCCGTCCGATGCGTCGGAGTTTTCGATGCCCACGGTGCAGTGGCCGGTGTCGCTCACCTCCCGGTACTGGAAGGTGACCGAGCCATTGGCCTTGAGAATGACCGCAAAAGTTTCCGTAGTCGCCGTGCCATACCGCACCACATCCTGGAACTGGACAACGAAGCGATCAGCGTCCGGATCAGCCCAGTAATAGATTTCCCCACCGGCCGAAGGATTCAGATCATCCCAGAACGGGGCCACCACATTGTCCGGCACCGAATAACTCGGTAGCACCGGGTTCACGTAGGGACTGCTGGTGGACGTGAAGCTGAGAAAGCCGTTGGTAGAGATGCGCACCGTATCGAACAGCTGACCATAGAAAGTCATGGGAAAGCCCAGGTCAAAGGCGCCCAGACTGATGTCGTCACCGGTACCGGCCAGACTGCCGACGGTGGAAATCTCCACCCAGTCATAGATCGGTCCTTCGGGGTCGTCACTGTCGGTCCAGGTGTAGCCGAAGGTGTCGGGGCCACCACTGCCGGCCGGAACGATATCTGGCGTCGGGACCCAATCCTTTTCGCCCTTGGCCAAGGCGCCCCGTGGTGGCACATCCGGCCGGATGACCTTCCGGACGACCTTCCGGGCAGATTCTTTCTTGCCCAACGGGGTTGCCGTCAGCGAATAGGTCAGGTCTTCGCCACCGGTATTGGTGATCGTCAGCACCGCCGTTGAGGTCGAGTCGGGATTCAAGGTCGGAATGATCGACACGGCGTCCACGGCCAGTTCGGGAAAAAGCTCCACCCCGGTCAGCGGCCATTCGACCAAATCGATCCAGGCCGCATCGCTGCCCGCACTGAACGCTTCGTCCTTGGTGTAAACCCATCTGAAGGTGTGGTTGCCCTTGGGCACAGTGAGCACAAACTGGGTCCAGGGCACTTCTCCCGTCCAGGAGCCGACGATTTGGTCATCGAGCAGAAAATACAGGAAATCGAAATTGAACTCAGACGAGACCTTCAGCCAGAAGCTGAGATCGCTGTCGGCCGAGACAAAATAGTCGAGATACAATGCCGACGTTTGCCCACTGGCCACGTCCGCGCTGCGGGCGCTGAACGTTCCTTCGTAGACTTCATTGAGGTCGATTTGCCAGGGAAAATCACCCGCAAATTGCCAGGCGTAGGAGAAGAAGGTGCCGGATTCAAAATCTTCCCAGGTCAGTTCGGGCAGGTCGAAGTCCACGGTCACGCCCGAGACCAGGTCGACCGTCTGGATTTCGAAACCGAGGCCGGGAGCGGACGCGCGCACGCTGAAAATCCGGCCCGTGCCACTGGGCAAATCCACGCTGTAAAAACCGCTGGCATCAGTCAGCACATCGGGCACCGGCGTATCCATGATCATGATCGTCGCGCCGTCGACCGGCAACAGATCCGGGCCCCGTACCGTGCCGTTGACCGTGGCGGTCGGTTGGGGCGCCATCACCAGGTCACCGTTGACCGTACCGCCATCCGGAATCGTCACGCTGACCGAGTTGTCGAAATAACCGAAGGCCGAACCGGTGAAAGTCGCCGGCCCGGCGTATAAAGTCAGGCTGTAGTACCCCGTGGCATCGGTGTAGTCCAGATTTTCGGCGCCATCACGGCGCACCAGAGAGTTGGCAACGGGCAGGCCCGTGACCCCGTCGGTGACCGTGCCACTGACGGTGCCAAGGCCGCTCATGACCGCCTGCACCGCCGCGTAGGCATCCAACTTGCCATGACCGTAATCGTTGTCCTGCCCCGCGTTGCCCAGGTCAACGGCCGTATTCATCAGGATGTCCTTGATGGTGACCACGTCGACATCGGGGTTGGCCTGACGCATCAGCGCCACAACGCCCGAGACGTGCGGACTGGACATGGACGTGCCGCTGCGGATGATATAGCCGCCGCCCGGCAAGGCGCTGTAGATGGTGTCGCCGGGGGCGCTTATTTCCGGTTTGACGGCGTAGACGCCGCCGCAACCAGACGGCCCGCGGCTGGAAAAACCGCTGATCAGGAAAGGCGCATGATTGCTGGTCGAGCCCACCGAAAAGCAATTGTAGGGATTGGCGGCGCGGTCGGCGGGCGAGCGCACCGTGCTGGCGATGGGGCCTTCGTTGCCGGCCGCCCAGACCAGCACCACGCCGGCGGCTTCGCAGTTGTCGATCAGGTCCCACCAGCGGCTGTCGCAATCGAGATAGCCGGCAAAACTTTCGTTCACGCCCCAACTGTTGTTCACCACATCGGGCACGTCGTCGGTCGTGGTCGGGTCACCATCGGGGTCGGTCATGAATTCCAGCGAAGCGAGGATCGAATTGTCGAAGATCGCCGTGGCGGCCTGGATGCCGTTGGTGGCGATCCAATGCGCACCAGGGGCGACGCCAATCGTATCGCCCGCGGCCACACCCGTCACGATGCCCATCACATGGGTGCCGTGCCCCTGCACATCAACCGGCACGGCCGGATGGCCCAACTGGGCGGCATCCAGCCAGGCTTGCTCAGGTGGTCCGAAATTTCCCTGCCAACGCGACCCATAGGCCGGATGACTGGCGTCCACCCCGCTGTCAATGATGCCCACCAGCACGCCGGTGCCGTCGAAGCCCAATTCGTCCCACACCCGGCGGGCACCAATGGCCACCACTCCCGGGGCAATGCCGATGCCCGCAGCCCCTTTGGTTGCCGGCGCCTGACTGGAAACCGGCGCGATCAACTCGGGCACCAGGTCGGCCTCGATGCGCAGCACATCGTGGCGACCGGCGAGGTCGCGCACCGCGGCCACCGTACCAGTCACCACGATTCCGTTGACGAGCCAGTGCGGAGTGAAACCGAGGATGTCACCAGCGGCCTTGTTGGCGCTCAGGGTGTTCAGCAGGTCTTGTTGGGAGGTTCTCGAAAGCTGCTGCAGATGCCCCACGATCGTCTCATGGCGCAGGCTGCGTCCGGCCTTGGCGGCGCGCAGATTCTGGTCCAATTGGGGCACGTCCACCTGGTCGCGCAGCACCACCAGGACCTTGATCACATCATTTTCGCGTTGGGAGTCCATTTGGCGCACCAAACCTGGCGCCAGGGTGCCCGCCAGGGACGGCAAAGCCCCCAAAAGGCAACAAAACAGGACCAATGAGCCCAAAATGCCACGGCGAACGAACAAGACATACCTCGGGAGGAATGCTCAAAAAGGGTGAGTTTAGATCATTATACCCTATTGGCGGCAGGCTGGGAAGAGGGCCAGGCCAAACAGGGGATCAGGTCTCCCGCCGCAACAGCAACATCGTGATGTCGTCACCGACCGGTTCGTCGCCGCGGAAATCGACCAATTCCTGCTGCAGTTTGGTGCTCAGGGCATCCAGATCGGAGTTGCGCTCGGCGATCAGGAACGCTTCGAATCGTTCTTCGCCGTATTCGTCTTCGTCCCGCTCGCCGCGCTGGGTCTCGGGGATGCCGTCACTGTAGAGCGTGACCATATCACCGGGCTGCAGGGTGAACTCGCCGGTTTTATATGGGAAGTCGTCCAGGATCCCGACCGGCATGCCCGTGGCCGCGATCTCTTCGAGCGAACTGTCGGCCCGCACCACATAAGGCGGATTGTGACCGGCGTTTACGTAGCTGACATGACCGGTTTCCGGTGTCAGGTATCCGACGAAGAAAGTCGTGAAACGCACCGAGTCGGTGCAGGCAAAAATGCGCTGGTTCAGCCGCATCACCATGTCCAGGACTTCCCAGCTTTCCTCGATCATGAATCGCGCCCACGACAGGATGTGGGAGACCAGCAGCGCCGCACCGAGCCCCTTGCCCACCACATCGCCGATCAGGAAGGCGTAGCGGCCGTCGCTCATGGGCATGGCGTCATACAGATCGCCGCCCACTTCAAAACACGCCTCGAGACTGGCGGTGACTTCGTAACCCGGACACGGAGGCAGTTTGGCCAGCAGGATATTGTCCAGGATGCCGCCCGCCGTCTCAATCTCCGCATCCTGGCGGCGTTTTTCTTCGGCCAGCGCATGATAGCGGGAATGGGTGATGGCCACGGCGATGACATTGGCCAGCATGGTGAAGGCCGCCAGTTGGTCTTTGGAGAAACGCTTACCGGCACTGGAATCGTCGGCGTAGAGCAAGCCGATCACTTCTTCGTTATCGAACAGGGGCACGGCGATGGCCGAGCGGATGCCCTGGCTGACCATGCTCATCATGCCGCCGAAGCCGGGGTCGTTCAGGGGGTCGGAAGTCAGGAAGGACTTCCTCTTGTCGATCACCTGCCGCATCATCGTCCGGCTCAAGGCCAGGCTGGTATTGGCGCCCTGCCCGCGCACGCGCGATGCCTTGTTCACCGGTTCTTCGGCTTCTTCTTCCAACAACAGGACAAAAATCCGCTCGGGCTGCAGCAACGCCGTCTCGACCAGATCAATGATCGGTTCGTACATCTCTTCGGGTTCGCGGGGAATGGTCAACAGGTTGCCGGCATCAGCCAATACCCGAAACAGTAGGGACTGCAGATCGCGCTTGTCGGTTCGGCCCCGCTGGACTTCTTCCCAGGTCAACTCGGCGCTCGGCATCAGGGTCTGGGAATCGTTGAAAATCGTCATGCCCAGCGAAGTGCTGCCCTCGGAACTCTCGACCCGAAAGCTGAGATTGGCCACCTCGATGGTATCGCCCATCTGCACGGTGGAATCGCCTTCGACCGCGGTACCGTTCAGCTTGGTGCCATTGTGGCTACCCAGATCCCGCACGATGACCCGACCACTCTCCACCAGAATCTCGGCATGCCGGCGCGATACGCTGGGCTGGGCCAGTTTCAAACCGGCGTCATCCCCACGTCCGATGACGTGGCTTCCTTCCACCAGCATATGCCGCACATCCTGTCCGTCCACTTTTCCCACCAGAGCCAAATCCATCAGCCGAGTCCTTTCAATCCTGATTCAAAAGTTGTTGCCAGCCGGTGACCAGTTCCATGGCCAGCACAGGCTGGCCCTTGCTCTCCTCCAGGCCATAAATCGCTGCGATGTTCTGGTGCTGCAGCGAGGCCAGGACCCGGGCTTCGCGCTGGAACCGGGCCAGACGGTCGGCATCCTTGGCCCAGTCCGCGGGCAGAATTTTCAGGGCCACATCCCGGCCCAGTTTCTGGTCCCGACCCTTGAAGACCTCGCCCATGCCACCACGCCCGATGGACGCAACGATTTCATAAGGTCCGATGACCTGTCCGATCATAATGCCAGTACCCCGGAGGTTGTCGTCTTTGCGGGATTAGTGAAAACACCCGGCTTAGTGAAAATACCCTGCCATCTTACTCGGGATTCGGGTATCACGCAATCGAGACCGCCGTTCACGCCCAAAAACAGGACTCAGGGCATTGTCGCGCGCAGAATCAAAAATACCATCACCAGGGCGATCAGGTGCTTGATCACCATAGCCAGGATGCGGCCCAGAAAAGCATGGGCCCCCACGCGCAGGCTCGGCTCCAGTTTTTCGTTCTGGTAATATTCACCCAGCACCGCGCCGCCAAAGGCCCCGGCAAACGAGCCGAGAACCGCACCGATCACCGGCACGAGGCCATTGCCCAGCACCGCGCCGATCAGGCCACCGGCAAAGGCCGCAAAAACGCCCCACTTGGTCGCGCCCTTCTGGGCCACATAAAAAGTGCCGATGAGGAACTCCAGCAATTCGCCGAACAGGGCCATGCCCAGCAGGACCACCAGCAACTGCCAGCTGATCGGGTCGAAGCCGGACACCAGAGAATGGATCACGGCCAGGCCCAGCACGATGAACGAACCGCCGAGGCCCAGGTAGACAAACAACGACGCGATGATCAGCAGCAGCGACCAGATCACGAACCAGGACCACTGGCCAATTTCACCGAGCACTTCCATGGCTCAGTGGCTGGCGCCGAAGATTTTTTCGCCGGCCTCGACCGCAAATTCCAGGTGGCTTTCGGCCGGAGGCAAGGTGCAGTTGTACTTTTCGGCGTTGTAGTCACACAAGGGGTTGTAGGCATAATTGAAATCCAGGTCGACCATGCCCTCGGCGTCCAGGGTGATGTCCAGGTAGCGGCCGCCCGCATAGGAATCCTTGCCCGTCGTGGCGTCGGTGAACGGCAGCCAGAGATAGTTGCCACCAGCGGTATCGGCCGGGCCAAAGATGGGCAGGGTATGCTCGGCTTCCAGATGACTGAAGGTGACGGTGCCGCGGCGGATGTACTTGACGATGTTTCCCTTGCGCTTGGTCAGCGACACGGTATCGGTGCCGGCGGCGGCCACGAATGGCGTATGGAACCGCAGTTCAGCCTTGGGGAAATAATAATTCAGGCCGTTGAATCCCGGAATGGCCGCGACCATCAGGGGCGAAGTCTGGGCGTTGGAGAATTCCTCGTTCTTTTCGATCCGCATCTCCACCAGGGCGATTTCCCAGCTTTCGTAGGCGACCTGGTCCATGACCATCGCGCCGGGTGCTTTATCCGATCCGCCGTCGGCGGACTTTTCGCCACCACCACAGCCGCCGAACGTAGCCAGGATGGCCATAAACACCAAACTGACGCCAAACCTTTTGCACATCAATGTCTTCCGCATGTCCCGTTTTCCTGTTCGGTTGAGATTCCCCCGCAAAACATGACCGCAGAGGCCTGCGGCGGCACCCATGATAACACGGGCGGCCCGGTGAGCCAATCCCTGTGGTTTCCATCTGCCGCACCTTTGTATACCATTGCGTTTCAGCCGACCCACCCCAACCCCGGGAGTCCCCTTGAGCACCGGCACCAAAAACCCTGCAACGATTCCGGACGCCGCAGCCCCACGTGAGGACTGGTTGCCCGAAATCGCCGTCTTTGTGGCCGCCATCCTGGGACGCATGCCGGCTCTCGGCGCCTGGTGGAATCTGGACGATTGGGGGCAGTTGGCGCGCTCGGCGGGGCTGGATACCGGCGCCGGGCTGTCCGGTTGGCCCGCCCGTTGGCTCAGCCAGCACGCCTACTGGGACCTGACCTGGCCGCTGTTTGGCCTCAACTCCGATGCCCACGCCCTGCTGCGCCTGGCCCTGCACGGTCTGGCCGCAGTGCTGGTGGTGCGCATTGCCTGGCGCAGTGGACTGGGCCCGGTGCCTCGCCTGCTGGCCGGCCTGGTTTTTGCCGCTTCGCCCCTGGCCTTCACGCCTTTGTATTGGGCCTCGGGAATTCAGGAAATCCTGGCGGCGGTTTTTGCCCTCGCGGCGGTCGAACGCTGGCTCGCCGCACCGACCGGTGGGCGCCGGCAGTTGGTCATCGCCTCTTTGCTGGCGGTGTTGTCGATGTTGAGCAAGGAATCCGGCCTGGGCTTGCCGGTGCTCTTTCTGGTTTTTGCCTGGCTGCGCATTGGCGTCCGGCTCGAGGACAAGGCCTTTGCCTGGGGCATGATCATGTTGCTATTGCCCCTGGCGGTGGCCGAAGGCATTTTGGTTCTCAACCACTTCGGCACGGGCGCCGGCGAGCCCTACGCCCTGGGCAACGCCCTGGAGACCCTGGTCAACCTGGGCGTGTGCGGATGGTGGCTGATTTCACCCGGCCCGGTGTTGGCCGCCAATGTGTCGGTGACCATGGCCGTGGCCGGTGGGTTGCTGATGTTGATGTGGGCCGCCTGGGGTGTGTTGTCCTGGCGGCGGCAGATGCCGCTGGTCCTGTTGGCCCTGGTCGCCGCCGTGATGGTGTTGGCGCCGGCCCTGCCCTTGAAAAAGCAGCTCGTGCCCTATCTGGCCTATCTGGCGGTGGCCCCGCTGGGGCTGTTGTTCGGCTCGATTGCGCAGCAGATGAAGTTCACCCGGCTCAGTCATCTGGGCTTGCTGCCGGTGCTGGGCGTGATGTCCCTGGTGGCCATGGCCTGGGGCTTTTTTGGCATGGAGACCCGCCTGAACAACCGCAACGAGATGGGCATGGTGGCTGATCCGGTGGCCCGGGCCACGGCGTTGTCCTGGCAAGGGTGCCAGACCATGAAGACCCTGCAGGATCACCCCAGCCTGACCGGTGCCCAGCAACCCAGCCTGTCCCACCTGACGTTGCTGCAGCCCATCGTAGACCCCCAGGTGGCGGCCCTGGCCGCAGACCTGGGTGAGCGTTGGACCCAACCCACCGAAACTTACGAAGCCCTCGGCGGCCAGCTGGGACCGCGCCTGATCCTGGGGCCGGACGTGCAGGTCAACTGGGCCAACGGGCTGACCACCGCGTCGAGCAAGGCGGTGGTCCTGTGCGAAGCGGGCACCAGTCTTCACTTCTGGGGCCGCATTGAAAACGCCCTGTTTTACGCCGCCTTGACCGACATCGGTCTGGGCCATTTCGAACGCGGCCGGGCTCACATGAAACGGGCGGCCGAGTTGAACGCCGGCAAGACGTTTTTCATCTATGACGAGGGCCAGATGGTGATTCCCCTGGGACTGGTCATGCAAAACCGCGAAGCGTTCACCGACTGGACCCTTGGCCTGCTGGACCAGGGTGTGCCCCGCCTGGAAGTGGGTGGCCTGCAGGACATGTTCTACAACCTGTTGATCGCCAGCACCGGCCAAAGCCTGGAAGAATTGACCGCCGGCAGCCGTCTGTTGACGGCGCCACGCCAACCATCATCGCAACCATAAAGTGGGATTTCCATGTCAAGTCTGACCGGATTCATGGACAACGACATCGCCCTATGGACCGTGGCCCAACTGCTATTGGCCTTCGGATTCATCATCGGCGGGTTTGTCTTGCGCGCCATTCTGAACACTGTTGTGTCCCATCGGTTGGTGGCCCTGGCGGCCAAGACCGAAACCGAGGCCGACGACATCGCCAGCGAAGCGCTGATCAACCCCCTGGGCCTGATCGTGCCGGTGATCGGGGTGTATCTGGCGATTCGCACCCTGTTGGCCGTCCAGCCGGAATGGCTGATTTCGGCGGACCGCATCTTCAAGGTCATCAGCATTCTGGTGATCACCTGGACGGCGTTTCGCCTGGTCGACGCCCTGACCACGTTGCTATTCGAATTGGCCGCGGGCACCGAAAGCAAGCTTGACGACCAGATCGTGCCCCTGGTGCGCAAGGCCCTCAAGACCTTCCTGGGCATCCTGGCCTTTATCCTGATTGCCCAGAACCTCGGCTATTCGGTTTCGGGACTGCTGGCCGGACTGGGCATCGGCGGCCTGGCCCTGGCCATGGCGGCCAAAGACACCCTGGCGAATCTTTTTGGCTCGATCATGATTCTCGTCGATCGGCCCTTCCACGTCGGCGACTGGATCACCTTCAATGGTGGCGACGGGGTGGTCGAAGAGATCGGCCTGCGCTCGACCCGCGTGCGCACCTTCGCCAAGACCGTGGTTTCCATACCCAACGCCGCCCTGGCCAACGCCACGGTCGAGAACCACAGCCTGATGCCCAAACGCCGCATCAAATTCAATCTGGGCGTGACCTACCAATCGACCGTGGAACAGGTCTCGGGCCTGGTCACCCAGGTCGAAAAATATCTCAAAGGGAACCCGGACATCGACCAGGAGTTCATGTTGGTGAAGTTCACGACTTTTAATGCCTCCAGCCTGGACCTCTTCGTCTACTGTTTCACCGTGACGACCGATTGGACCCAGCACCTGGCCATACGCCAGGACGTGAACCTGAAGGTCATGTCGATGGTCGAGGAAATGGGCATGAGCATCGCCTTCCCGACCCAAACGCTGCATCTGGTCGAAGACAAGGAGGTGACCGCGGTGGCCGGCCAGTAGGCACGGTCACGGATTTTCTGGTGAACCTTTGCCGGAATCTGCCGTATAGTCGATTTGCCTGCGCAATTGAAGCCTGGATGATCGCAATAAAGGAGCCCCACAATGACCTGGACCCGTCGTGATTTCTTGAGGACTGCCGCTGCCGGAGGCGCCGTGGCCACGGCCAGTGTCCTGACCACCGGCAGCGCCCTGGCCGATTTTACGCCCACCAAGAGCCAGAAAAAACTGCGCATTCTCATTCTGGGCGGCACCTCTTTTCTGGGGCCCGCGACCGTCAATGTGGCCCGCGCCCGGGGCCACGAAATCACCCTCTTCAACCGCGGGCGCACCAATCAGCACCTGTATCCCGACCTGCCGAAATTCAAGGGAGATCGTTTTGACGACCTGACGGCCCTGGAATCCGGCGAGTGGGATGTGTGCATCGACAACAGCGGTTACATTCCGCGCACGGTCACCGCCTCGGCGGAGCTGCTCAAGGGCCGGGTCAAACAGTACATTTTTGTCTCCTCCATTTCGGTTTTCGCCGATTTCAGCCAGCGTGGCCTCGACGAGAAATCCGAAGTGGGCACCATGACCGATGAAGAGGTCAGCGCGGCCAAGGGCATGCGCGACATCACCGGCGCCAACTACGGTCCCTTGAAAGCCCTCTGCGAACAGGCCAATACCGCAGTCTTCGGCCGCAATGCCTGCAACATCCGGCCGGGCCTGATCGTGGGCCCAATGGACAAATCGGACCGCTTCACCTACTGGCCCGTGCGGGTCAGCAAGGGCGGCGAAGTGCTGGCTCCGGGCACGCCCGAAACCGTGACCCAGGTCATCGACGTGCGCGATCTGGCCGAGTTCATCGTGCTGGCGGCCGAGAAGAACTACGGCGGCACCTACAACGCCACCAGTCCGGCCGAAGAACTGACCATGGGCGAATTGCTGGAGACCTGCCAGAGGGTGTCCGGTTCTGATGCCACCTTCACCTGGGCCGACGCCGCCTTCCTCGAAGAGCAGGAAGTGGCCGCCTGGTCGGACATGCCGGTGTGGGTGCCTTTGGAAGGCGAAGAGGCGGGGCATCCATTCATCAACGTGAAGAAGGCCGTAGCGGCCGGGCTCACCTTCCGCCCCATTTCCGAGACGGTGCGCGGCACCCTGGACTGGTGGGCCAATGAGCCGCAGGAGCGCAAAGACAAGCCGATGCGGTCGGGCGTGACGCCGGAAAGAGAAGCCGAGGTGCTGGCGGCCTGGCACGCCCAGAACGATTGATATTTCCGGACTGAAGCGATAGAAAAAGGGCCTGCTGTAAATCAGCAGGCCCTTTTTATTCTGACGCCAAACCCGGATTCCAGCGCTAGCTCTCTTTCAGGGCCGTGACCAGCTCGGTGATCGCCTTTTTGCCATCGCCGAACATCATCAGCGTATTGTCGGCGGCGAACAACGGGTTGGGAATGCCGGCAAAGCCAGGGCTCAACGAGCGTTTGACCACCACCACGGTGCGCGCCTTGTCCACATCGATGATGGGCATGCCGGCGATCGGGCTGTCCGGATCAGTGCGCGCCACGGGGTTGACCACATCGTTGGCCCCCACGACTATGCACACGTCAACCTGCTCGATCTCGGTGTTGATGTCGTCCATCTCGCGCAATTTTTCGTAGGGCACGTCAGCTTCCGCCAACAGCACATTCATGTGCCCGGGCATACGACCGGCCACCGGATGAATGCCGTACTCGACGAGGATCCCGCGGGCCTCCAGAACGTTGGCCATCTCGCGCACGATGCGCTGGGCCTGGGCCACGGCCAGG
>CAZLUL010000052.1:0-20208 GCA_964562635.1 uncultured Fibrobacteraceae bacterium
CATACTCCACGAAGTAGGTCTTGCCGTTGCCCGGCTCGCCCACCAGCACATAGGCCATTTCCTTGGACGATCCGCCCTCCGCTGCGTCCTTCACATAGGACACGAAGCTGTTGATCTCGTCGTACATGCCGACGATGTGCTTCTTGCCGGTGCGGAAAATCTTGAAATCGTAGGTGGTTTTGCCGTTCACCACGACCTTTTCGATTTCGCTATCCAGGATCATCCGACTGATGCTCTGGAAGGCGTTTTCGAAGACCCGTTCGTCATTTTTGAGCGCCAACAGGTGGTTGTGCAGCGTTTTCTGGTTCACTTCGGCCATTGGTGGACCCCCGTTTGATCCGTCATTTTTGGTGTCGGGGCCGTATGAGCCATCATCAAATGTGATGAAGGCCGGCCACAACAGACAACAATCCTTGCGGGCAGTATCGCAAACACCGTGCCGATCTCATTGCAGAGGGATGTTGTTGTCGATTCAACAGATGTGGGGTCGTCCCGGATCGGCGCGTGTCAGTCGACCCGCGTATTAAGTGAAGGAAAGGAAGTTTGGTGAATTCGGCCACCTAAATCGTATTGGGCTGTCGAAATGATAACGATTGCCTGATTGCCAAGTGATTGTGCTATAATGGTTTTGTCTCGCCCAGGGAAGAAGTTGTGCTCGCTGCCGCTTCTTCCCGTTTTTTTGCCGTGAAGCGAAGTCAGGTGCATACATAAAGCCCACTTGTGGCTTTTACAGGTGCCATAGGTGAGCCGTGGGCTGGGCGAGACTACGTAACATCTTCCGGTCTTTCCTTATCTTTGACCAGCCGATATGATGATCTTCTGTTGAAATATGCCCAAATCCCCGACTCCGGAGGCCCGTTCATGGTGCGCCGTTTGATCCTCCTTTGTGTCCTTTTGGTGGCTACTGCTTCATTTGCTGCCGATTCCCCCGATTATACCCTGGAACGTTTCCTGGAAGTGCCCTACCTGAATTCGCCGGTCATTTCGCCGGATGGTTCGCAGGTGGCCTGGCGGCAAACCCGGCGCATCCTGGCTGACGATACCAGCGAAACCCGGCTGTACCTGGGCGATGTGAAGTCCGGCCAGACCCGGCAGTTGAGTTTTTTGGATGCCGGCACCGGTGGCCTGGCCTGGCGCCCCGATGGCAGCCTCAGTTTTCGGCGCACCCATGACGAGGCGACCCAGGTGTGGATCAACCCGCTGGACGGTTCGGAGCCGCGCCCGGTGACGGCAGTCGAAGGTGGGGTGGGTGCCTATTGGTGGTCGCCTGATGGAAAATATCTGGTGGTTTTGGCGGATCCGCCCGCAGTTGAGAACGAAGATGAAAAAGTGGACTGGACCGTCTACGACCGCCTCGAGCAACCGGACGAGTATCGGCAATTGTGGCTGGTGGCCGCCACGGACAGTGATCCGGACTTTGAGTCGCGGCAGTTGACCAGCGCGCCTTTGTACCCGTCGCACGTGGCCTGGTCGCCTGATGGCAAAACTTTGGCGGTGACCTACAACGCCCGCTTCTCCAGCCTCATCGACGAAGACCAGCAGATCGCTTTGATCGATGTGGCCACGGGCGAGATGGAACCGATCACCGGCCGGGAACGCCACAGTTCGTTGGCCTCGTTTTCGCCTGATGGTTCGCTTTTGGCCTACTACCGGGATCGGGATGAAGAGTACCGCGCTTACCTGAATTTGAAGGATCTTGTGGTGCGTGACTTAGCCTCTGGCGACGTGCGCGTATTGACCGGCGAGGTTGATTACACCCTCGGCGGCTACGGCAGCACACCGGGCCAGACCGCGCAGTGGGACACCAAGGGGCGCTACCTGTACTTGCCCGGTGCCGACGGCACCGACCTGGATATGTACCGCGTGGATGTGCGCAAGGGCGGGGTCAAAAAGATGACCGACCTGGAGGGTTCGCTGTTCAACCTGAGCCTCGGCGGCGGCCACTATGCCTACCAGGAAACAGCCTTGGACAAACCGGGCACGCTGTACGCTGGCAAGCTGGGCTCGGCGGCGCGCGAGATCGTTTCGGTGAACGACGCGGTGGCGGATTTTGACCTGTTCGCCGCCCGGAAGCTCGTTTTGCCCGGACACGATGGCGTGATGGTGGAGGGCTTCCTGTTCCTGCCGCCCGGGGCCACCGAGCAGGACAAACTGCCGGCGATCATCGAGATGCACGGCGGGCCGTACTCGCGTTACGGCAACGCCTGGACCACGCGCTATCCGTGGCAGGTGTTGGCCAAGAACGGCTTTGCGGTGTTCATCCTGAACCCGCGCGGGGGCACCGGCTATGGCGCCGAGTTCCAGCGTGGGGTGTACCGCAATTTTGGTACGGACGACTTCAAGGACATCATGGCGGCGGTCGACGAGTTGGTGGCGCGCGGCACGGTGGACCCGGATCGCCTGGGCTTCACGGGCTACAGCTACGGCGGCCTGATGACCAACGTGGTGGTCTCGCGCACCGATCGTTTCAAGGCGGCGGTGTCCATCGCGGGCATCTGGAATTACACCTCGGCCATCGGGCAGAACAATTCGCAGCTGTTCATCGACAGTTACGACCGGCCCTGGGATAAGGACCTGGCCTTGATGTGGGAACACAGCCCGGCTTCACGCGCGGCTTCCATTGTGACACCGACGTTGGTGATGCACGGCCGGGATGACGAACCGGTCGACCCGCGGCAGTCGATTGAGATGTTCTCCTACCTGCAGCTCAATGGCGTGGACAGCCGGTTGGTGCTGTATCCGGGTGAGGGGCACGGGATCAACAAGCCGAGCCACATGATCGACTACCAGACGCGGGAGCTGCAGTGGTTTTTGCACTATGTGATGGGGGATGAAGAGGCGATTGGGGCGGAGGCGGCTTTGCCGGTTGAGGAATAGGTTTTTTGGGTGCCCGGGTTTCAGCCTGGGCACCTTCAACTTGTTGTTTTGTTGATTTTTATGTTGGTATTTTCGCCATATTTTCGTACAATGTATGCATCCTCCCAAACCATTCAAAATGGGAGAAATCTATGCCTGCGAATCCCCGTCCTGCCCTTGAAGTCCATCATGATTTGAAAACCGCCATCGCGGCCTGGGAGCAGGCCGAGCACAACGCCGTGGTCTGCTTTGCTGAGGTGTTGCGGCGTCGGCTTTAGCGGGAACTGGGCTACAGCTCCATCCAGCAATACGCTCGCGTGGAGTTGAAATTTTCGGACACCCGCACCGGAGATTTTGTGCGCCTGGCGCGCAAGATGGACGAGTTGCCTGTATTGCGCGAGGCGATTGAAAACGGTGACGTGGGCTACACCAAGGCGCGCGAGATCATCACCGTGGCGACGCCGAAGACTGATGCGAATTGGGTTGAAGCAGCGCGCCGCCAATCGCGGGCGGAGTTGGCCGACAAGGTCAAAAAAGTGAAGGACAAGGCGGCGCGACGGCGCAAAGCGAATCCGGCCCAGACCGAATTGCTACCGGCGCCAACGGAAACCGTCGTGCGCGAGGTGCCGGTGCGCGTGAGCCTGGAAATGACGCCGGAGCAATATGCGCGCTACGAAAAATTGATGACGAGGTTGGGAGCGGGCAACAAGGTCGAAGCGGTGTTGGAGGGACTGGCGGGAACATTGAACAGGGCAAATGCCTGTGATAAAGAGAGTTGTGCCGAGTCCACCCCCCGGGGGTGAATCCGGTGCAGATCGTGGTGCACAAGTGCCCAGACTGCGATGAAGCCGTCATCCCCACCAATCGGGGCGAGCTGAAAATTTCAAAAGTAGAATTCGACCGGTTGCAGGAAGACGCCCAGGTCTACGTCGATGGGGGCAAAAACACATCCGCCATTCCGCCAAAATTGCGCCTGCAGACCCTGGCGCGAGACCGTCACCGTTGCGCGGCGCCCGGTTGCCGGCACACGCACTTTTTGCACGTGCACCACGTCGCGCCCCGGGAGCTTGGCGGCAGCAATGATTTGAGCAATCTGATCACCTTGTGTTCAGGTTGCCACCGCCAACATCACCGGCTGGGCGGGCCTATTCGTAAGCCTTCGGCACCGCACAAATGAAGACAAAGGGCTCGGTGCCGGTATTGCGGAACTGGTGCGTTTCGTTGGGCGGCACAAAAGCGAATTCGCCGCTGCCCAGAGCATTGGCCTTGCCTTCGCCGTCCATCAACGCGCCCTGGCCCGAGAGCACAAAGTTCAGATGCTCCACCTCGTGGTTGTGGTGGGGCGAGTGGCCGCCCGGCTCCAGCGTGAAGACGCGGAAGGAGAAATTCGGCACGCCGTCATCGCTGCCGAGAACCAGCTGTTTGGTGATGCCCTTGACGCCTTCGAGCGCGACGGAAGTCTTCTCGACTTCACTGAGTTTGCGGATGATCACAACATAACCTCTTTATAGGGTTGAAAACGTTGGTCTGCGCGGTTTATGATAAGCAGATATCCAGAAAGTGACAAAGACATGGCCGACGACATCATCATCAACGACAACATCACCGTGCCCGCGGCTGAGCTCAGCTATACGGCCAGTCGGGCCAGTGGGCCCGGTGGCCAGCACGTCAATACGACCGATTCGCGCATTCAACTGCGGTGGAATCTGGACGACAGTGCGGCCTTTACCGACGGGCAGAAAAACTGGCTGCGCAAAGCCCTGGAATCGCGCTTGACCGAAGGCGGCGATCTGATCCTGGCCAGCGATTCGCACCGCAGCCAGCGGCGCAACCGGGAAGATGTGACCCAACGACTGGCCGCGCTGCTGCGCGAACACCTGGTGCCGCCCAGGCCCCGCCGCAAGACCAAACCCACGAAAGCCAGCAAAGAGCGGCGTCTTGATGACAAGAAACGCCGCTCGATCATCAAGAAGGGTCGCGGCGGCGATCCTCGCGACGACTAGAATTCCAAACTCGCACTCCAGTCTAAAATTCCAGCCGAGCTGTGACCGAAACACTGCGACCCGGGGCCGGAATTTCCTGGCCCGGGCTCAGTCCGCCAACCGGCAAGACCGCCTCGCGGGTCAGGTGTTCGCTGTACAGGCGATCAAACAGGTTGTCCACCATCACGCCGAAGCGCCAGCCGTCGACCGGTTGGCTCGCCAATCCCAAATGCCAAACAGTGTAGCCACCGGTGCGGTCTTCAGGGAACAGCGGGTCGACGTTTTCCTGGTCAGCAGCGAACGTCGCGCCACCGCGCACCCAGGTCGCGCTCGAACCGTGGGCCAGCCAACGCACCTCGGCCGAGCCAAACAGGGGCGGGATTTCCGGCAGGTCCCGCTCGTCGGTCGTATTTTTGCCGCGCACATACGATACGGTCAGCGGCAGGTAGACATTGGTCAGGGGGTTGAACTCGACGCCCACTTCGGCGCCGGTCAGGGTGGCGTCCACGTTGCCGAACCCCTTGATCGTATCATCAATGCTGTCGCCGTTGACATCGCGGCGGTCGATGACCGTTTGCAAGATGTAATCGGAAACATTGGCGTGGAAACCGCTGGCCGAGAAGGTCAGGTGTTCGCGGTTGATGGTGAGGCCGACTTCGCCCTCCCACTTGTGTTCGGCGTTCAGGGTCGGGTTGCCCACCTGGTAGCCGCCCGGGGCGGGGCCAAAGGCGTAGTAGCGTTCCGAGACGCCGGCCGCGCGGGTGCTCAGGCCCGTGCGCGCATACCAGTGGTAATCGGGGCGGAGTTCGCCACGGAGACCGAGGTTGATCTGGCCCAGGGTTTCGGATTGATCGGTGTCGGCCGCTTCGGCACCGTAGTAGTTCACATACTGCTCGCGCACCGTCAGGCCGCCCAGGCTGGTGGCGTCGGCGGCGCGGGCCTTGCTGTCGATGACATCCATCCGGCCGTTCAGTGACAGGGTCAAACCGCCCAGTTCGCGGTCCAGGTTGGCAAAGCCACCGAGGCTGGATTGCACCGCGTCGGGCCACAGGCGGTCATAAAAAGTCATGCGGCTGGGCAGCATGACGCGGGTGCGGGTGGCGTCGCGCTTGAGGCGGGTGAAGTCCAGACCCGTGGTCAATTCGGTTTCCTCATTGGGCACCAGGGTGAAAATGGCGTGGGCGGCGGCGCTGCGGGTGTCCGCGTCGGTGGCCGCTTCCATCCTGCCCCGGTTGGGCTTCAGGCTGTTGTCCATGAAGTGGTCCACGGTGGACAGGCCGCCGGTCAGTTCGAATTGGCGTATCAGGCCCGAGTCGCGGGTCGTGCGCCAGCCGACGTTGTGCACCCAGAAATCGGTTTCGATGTTGTCCATGGGCATGGCCGGGAAGTCGATTTCCTTTTCCAGGGCGTAGGTCGCGGCGTACCACAGGCGCTGGTTGTCGCTGGGGCGCCAACCCACCGAGCCTGCCGCCGTGGTGGTTGTCGCGCCGGCCGGCACCAGGGTGCCGTCCGGGGCGGTGTAGTCTTCGTACTTGCGGTGGCCAACGCCGAACTTGTAGTCCACCGCTTCGCTGCCGCCAAAGAGGCCGCCCTCGAAGCGGACGCCTTCCCGGGCCGATTCGTAGCCGGCGCCCAGCCACGGCGTCACGCCGGCTTTCGCACCGGGTTGCCGCTCGTAGTCGGGGTTGGCCATGATGGCGCCGCCGGTGCCGCCTGGTCCACCGGAGGCGCCGCCGCCCTGACGAAATACCGTCACATTTTCGGTTGAAAGAGCGGTCAAGTAGGTCGCAGGAGGGTCCATGCGTCCCGGGCAGGCACCGTACAGGGGCACCGCGCCCAGCACGGTTTGCACCCGCTCCCAGCCCATGCCACGGATCACGATCTCGGCCGCACTGGCGGCGCGGCGTACGGCCGCCACGCCTGGCAGGTGTTCAAGGTTCTCGGCCAGATTATCCCCGCCGCGACCACGCAGGTCGGCCGCGGACAAGGGGTCGTCGCCCCAGTTCAATCCGGGTGGCATCATTTGCGGGATGGTGCTGTGGACAGTGATGGTATCGACGGGCGCGTCCTGTGTGGCCAGGGCACTGGTGGCGGGCACAACAAGGCACAAGGACAATAGAGCGATCCCAAATGCTTTCACGATTTCCTCCGGCAGTTTCTTCAACTGAATCCCACGTGGAAGTGGATAACCGAAGAATCATAGTCGCCGGCGAAGGGGCCTTCAACCCGCTAAAACAGTAGGAATTAGCGGCGTCCCGTGCGCCCGATCAGGAAGGTGTTGCTGGCCACGCGCCCGGCCATGAAAGCCGCCGCCGCCGCCGTGGCGCCGACCCAGTTGCCCAGTTTTATGGCCACGAACAACACCGCCAGGATGCTGGCCACTTCCAGGGCCGAGGCCCAGGTGATGGGGCCGGTGTGGCGCGTCGAGACGCACAGCGCCCGTTGCATGGACAGCCACACACTCAGGATGGGCATCAGGACCAGAATGCGAATGGGCAGGCGGGCAAATCCGGCCAGCTCGGGTGTCAATCCGGACACCTTGAGCAACCAGACATCGACCAGGGGCGTCAAAGCGATCAGGGCCAGGCACAAGGAAGCCGCCCCACCGAGAATCAAGGCAAAGCGGCGCACTACGGGGTAGTTGTCCCAGCTGCGGCCCAACATGGTGATGGCCGTTTCCTGAAAGCTGAGCCCGGGGGTGCGGAAGATGAAGACCAAGGAGTTGATCACCGGCAGGACTGCCAGCGACTCCAACGAAAACCGCGCCTGGCCCATGAAAAACGTGACCATCGGTTGCACTGCCAGGCTGATGGTGCTCGTGAGGGCCAAAGGCAGATAAAAGGACCAGATGGCGCCGTAGCTTTGGGGTGTATCGGTGGGGTCGGCGGCGGCCAAGAGGTCGCGCACCGTGGCGTGCACCATGAACCGGCTGGCGATGGCCTCGGCCATCACACCGGCCGACAGGGCCGCGGCGCCAACCCAGGTGCCGGCCATGTCGGTGAACTGCCAACAGACCACCGCGGTGATGGCCATGGCCACCAGGCGCACCATCGTGCCCCAGGCCACCCGTCGGGTCCGGCCCGATCTGATCAGCAAGCCCTGATAGAATCGCCGGTAGCCGATGGCCGCCGGCCAGGGCAGCATGATCAGCATGGCCACCCAGGCGAGGTGGCCGACCTCTCGGTTGAGGCCCATGCCGCGATAGACCAGCAGGTCCCACAGGGGCGTCAAGAGCAGCACCAGCATGACCACGGTGATGCCGATATTCAGCATCCACATGAAATTGCGCAGGCGGCGGTAGTTGCCCGCCGTATCGACCAGGGCGGTCGAGGCGCTCATCATCATGATCACCGGCGCTTCGACGAGAATTGCCAGGGCGAAGGCCACCCCGTAGGCGGCCAGATTGAACTTCGGGTCGGGCAGGCGGGCGATGACGGCGGCCAGGAAGGGACCTTCCAGGGCCATCATCAGCCAGGTGGCCTGCAAGGGCACCCAGAAACGGAAAAGGTGGGAAATGCGTACTGGTGTGGTCATGGGCGCAAATAAGTGCGATCGGGGCGAATAATCCAAGGGGATCCGGGTAAATGACCTGCAACATCGCCCCCGATATCCCGTAGAGGTCCGGGCAGCCCGGTAGGTTTGGCGCAGGGCCATTTCGCAGCGGCCCCACTCGCCACAAAAAAAGGAATACGCATGCGCACGATGAAAAAATGGGGGAATACCCTACTGATGGTCTCTTTGGTGGCCTTGATGGCCGTTCCGGCGACCGCTGGCGAGGAAGTCCAAACCGATGGCGTGAAGCACATTGTGAACAGCGCCTCGCCCGAAAAAGGGAATCGCGTCGTCAAACTCCAGGAAGAGTGGCGCGTGGGTGGCGAAGATGGCGAAGATTTCTTCGGCATGATCAGCCAGGTGCGCATCGGCGATGATGGCCTGATCTATCTGCTGGATACCCGCCTGTCCGAAGTGCCGGTCTATTCGACTGAGGGCGAACGGGTCAATACCCTGAGCCGCGAAGGTGACGGCCCGGGCGAAACCCGCATTCCTTCCAACATGCTCTTCATGCCCGATGGCAGCCTGGGCCTGGTTCAGGTTTTTCCCGGCAAGGTCATCAAGGTGCAGACTGACGGCACCCCGGCGGGCATTTTTCAGCCCGGTGGCGGCGACCCGACCCAGGGTGGCTTCCTGCAGATGTTCGACTGCAACGCCAACGGCGAGGAAATTGTCGTCACCGCCGAAGCCATCACCACCGGTGGTCCGACCAGTCAGGACCGTTCCAACTTTGTGGCCTCTTTTGACGCCGAGGGCAAAGAACTTGTGCGGTACTTCGACAATTCCTACCACTGGGATTTTACGGCTTTCGAATTCAACGAAGACAAGCTGGGGCGGGTTGATTTCCGCCGCGTAGCGATCGGTCCGGATGGCCGCGTGTACGTCAACAACGAGCGCAACAAATACGAGATCACCGTCTTCAACAAGGACGGCAGCGTGGACCGGGTCATCGAACGCGAGTTCGAACTGCGCCTGCGCACCGACGAAGAGTACAACCGGGTCAAGACCACGGCCGAAGGCCAACTGGCCCAGATCCCCAACGCCAAGATCGTTGTTTCCAAATCCGAGCCCACCATCGGTGGCCTGAGCTTCGGCCCTGATGGCAACCTCTGGGTCACCTCGAGCCGCAGTGGCGTGGACCAGCCCGAAGGCGTCATGACCACCTGGGATGTCTTCACGCCCGATGGCCACTTTGCCGAAACGGTGTCGGCGGCCTGCCCTGGTGACGGCGAGAATGACCTCATCATCTGGACACCTGACGGCGCGGCAGTGCAGGTCACCGGCTTCACCGAAGCGGTCCAGGCGCTGCAGAACCAGAATGGTGGCGGTGGCGGCGAAGACGACGGCGAAGAAGCCGAACCCATGGAAGTGATCTACCTGCGGGTGGCGAGCAACTAGTTCAATCAGATTGAGGGCCCCACCCTCCAACCGGCCGGAGCCTCACCCTCCGGCCGGTTTTTTGTTGCAAAATATCCCAAAATTGGGAAACATGAGCGGTGGGAATTGACGACAAGCCTCAACGGGGAGGTCGCCATTGGATACAATCAACCTCGCGGCGGTGCTGGTAGCAGCGTTGGCCAGCTTTCTGCTCGGCGCACTGTGGTATTCCAAAATCCTGTTCGGCGAGTTGTGGATGCGCGAATCGGGATACGACAAAACCAAGTGTTTTCATCCCGCTCGCGTCTTTGGCGTGAGTTTTGTCATGTCAGTAATCGGTGCCGCGGTTCTTGCGTATCTGGTGGGGCCGGCGCCGGTGCTCAAAGAGGCCGTCGTCAAGGGTCTGATGGTCGGCGCGGGCGTGGCCGGCACCAGCTTCGCCATCAACTATCAATTCGCCAGTCGCAGTGTCGCCCTGACTCTGATCGACGCGAGCTATCACACCGTGCAGTTCGGCTTGTTCGGCATGGTTTTGGGGTTGTGGCCTTGAGCAAACGTGATCGAGGGTTGGTTTATTCTTCGGAGGCCGGGCGCATGTGCCCCGGTTGCGACGAGCCGTTGGACCAATGCCGGTGTGGCAAGAAGGCCGCGGCCAAAGGCAGCGGCAACGTGCGCGTGGGCCGGGAAACCAAGGGCCGCAAGGGCAAGGGTGTGACCGTGGTGACGGGCCTGCCCCTAGATGCGATGGATCTCGCGGCCCTGGCCAAAGAGCTGAAATCCCAGTGTGGGGCCGGGGGCACAACCCGCGACGGGGTCATCGAAATCCAGGGTGATCATCGGGACCGCCTGGTGGCGGCGCTGCAGACCCGGGGCTACGCTGTGAAAAAGTCCGGCGGCTAGCTCGTCTTTTCCATCTGGAAAATTTCGACTTTGGCGACCAGCGGCCCGGATGTCTCTTGGTGATGCTTCAGGTGAGCCGATTCCATGTGCGCTGCCCAGTGCGGACGGGTCTCCCAGTTTTCAAAAAAGAGAAAACGGCCGGGCAAATCGAGGTCGCGGTGCAGGTCGTAGTTGATACAGCCGGCTTCGGCGCAGGTGGGGGCGACCAGTTTCTGCAGGGCGGCGGCCAGTTCCTCTTCCCGGCCTTCATTGGCCTGGAATATAGCGACGATCGTGAGGGGTTTGGACATGGGGCAACTCCTGGTCCGGGTCGGGTTCGCGCAGTCTGTTGATCGCCGCATTTTTAATCCCGAATTCCTTTGAGGTCAAGTTCATGAATGCCGCTTCGCTGCAAGACCACTATTCCCAGCCGGATTTGACGAGTGCAATTTTGGCAGCCCTGCGTAAAGCGGGCCTGGATATCGACAATTTGAAGCGCGAAGACCTGAACCTGTTGGATGAATTTCACATCCGGGGACAGGCCGCGACCCTGGAACTGGCGCCGATGGCCGAGTTGTCGGCCGAACACGCGGTCCTGGATCTGGGCTGTGGCGTGGGTGGTCCGGCTCGCCTGCTGGCCGCCCAATACGGTTGTCATGTCGTGGGCCTGGACCTGGTCGAGGCCTACTGCGAGGCGGCGACCGAGTTGACCCGGCGGGTGGGCCTGTCCGAGCTGGTCAAATTCCAGCAGGGCGACATTCGGGAAATGCCCTTTGCCGACAACTCCTTTGACTGTGTCTGGTCGCAGCACACCCAGATGAACATTCCGGACAAGGGGGCGTTGGCCAGTGACGTGCGTCGGGTGCTGCGTCCGGGCGGCAGGGCCGTGTTCTATGAGGTGTGCGCGGGCAATGGCCAACCGGTGATCTTGCCGGTGCCGTGGGCCAGCAAGCCGGAACACAACCACCTTTGCGCCGCGACGGTTTTTCACCAGAACCTGCTGGCCGCCGGCCTGGAAGAAGTGATCTGGCAGGACGTGACCACCGTTGCGGTGGACTGGCTGGACGGATTGGCCCAGGCGATGAGCAAACAAACCGCAGATACCCGGCCGCGGCCCAATCTGAGCTTGTTGATGGGGTCGACGGCGGGGCTGAAAAGCCAGAACATGGGGCGGAACATCCGCGAAGGCCGGGTGGTGGTCGTGCAGGGCATTTTCACGGCCTGAGTCGTTGCGGTGGCGGGGTTCTGGCTTTATCCTGCCTGAGATTTGGTGCAAACCTGGCCTGTTGGCCAAAACCGACAAAAATGAAGGAGAAATATCATGGCTCATGTACTGCCCGAACTGCCCTATGCCCAGGACGCCCTGGCGCCCCATATCTCGGCCGAAACGCTGGAGTTCCACTATGGCAAGCATCATCAGGCCTATGTGAACAACCTGAATGGCCTGGTCGAAGGCACCGATTTTGCCAAAAAGTCGCTCGAAGATATCGTCAAGACGGCTCCGGCCGGTGGCCTGTTCAACAACGCGGCCCAGGTCTGGAACCACACCTTCTACTTCATGGGCTTGAGCCCCAAAGGTGGCGGCGCGCCCACCGGTGCTCTGGCCAAGGCCATCGACAAGGCTTTTGGCAGCTTCGATGAGTTCAAGGCCGCGTTCACCAAGTCGGCCGCCACGAACTTCGGTTCGGGCTGGACCTGGCTGGTTAAGACGCCGGCCGGCGGCCTGGAGATCACCAATACCGACGACGCGGGTTCGGTGCTGACGACCGGCAACACCGCGGTGTTGACCATCGATGTGTGGGAACACGCCTACTATGTCGACAAGCGCAACGCGCGCCCGGCTTATATCGAGTCGTGGTGGAACGTCGTGAACTGGGATGTGGCGAGCACCAACTTCGGTGGTTGATCAGCCTCAGCGAGTGATAAAAAAGTGATAAAAAAAAGCGGCGGTTTCCCTGGGGAGACCGCCGCTTTCTTATGGGCTATTTCAACAGCATGATCTTCTGATTCTCCACTTTTTCCCCGGTCACGAATCGCACGTAGTAGGCGCCGCTGGGCACCTGCCGACCGCTGTTGTCCCGCCCCTGCCAGACGCGGGAGTGGGGGCCGGCGGCCAACGAACCACTGACCAGTTCCCGCACCAGGCGTCCGGTCACGTCATAGATCCGCACACTCACCTGTTGGGGCGCGCTCAACTCGAAGCGGATCTCGGTCCTGGGGTTGAAGGGATTGGGCACGTTGGGTAACAGCTGAGTGACTGGATTATTGGGCAGCTCGACACCGACCGGAATGGCCGGTTCGATGGTGGCGACCACCGGGAAGCCGGTTACTGGTTGCATGGGCAACAGGGCTTCCGGATTGCTGCCGGGGATCCAGGACATCTGGTCAGCAACCGAAGGGGTGCGGATCGGAGCGACGCTGAAGAGAATCGGCTGCTCATAGTCCAGTTCCAGGACCAGCACCTGGAAATCGGCGAGCAGGGCCTGGTTGGTGTAGGGCAGGGGCGAGGCCAGTCCCACCACAAATTCGGTGCCGGTGCCCAGATTGATGGCGTCACCCTGCAGGGCCCAGTTGGTAAAGACAGCTGACCCGGTGAGGTCGATGTCGCACTCCCAACCGGCCACACCGCCGCCGGTGCTGGGGTTGGAGAGCACCAAATGGCCGTCGAACAGGGTGTTGGACGCAATCACGTAGGTGACATTGCCTGTATAGTCGGCGTCCCAGAAAATGCCCAGCAGGTCCTGGTTGCCGGTGCCTCCGGGCGTGCCCTGGCCGAAGCAGTTGATCTCGGCGCACAAGCCATTGCCCAGAGAAACGGTGCCGATATAGGGCAATACTTCGGTGGGCTGGAAGAGGATCTGCACCTGTGTGGTCTGGCCCGGCACGATCGTGATGGGCGTGGCGTTGACCACAAAGGCCGGCGCCGAGCTGACGGGGTTGAGCACGATGTCGCTGGTCGAGTTGTTGGTGACCGCGACGAGGCGCGTATCAGTGCTGCCGACGGCCAACTGGCCGAAGTTCACGTTGTTGGTGGCCACCTGGCAATCCGGCGCCACATAGATGCTGTGGGCGAACAGGGGCACCGGCGGGATGCCGGGCCCGAAGGAAAGCCGGGAAATGAAAGTGTCTTCGAAGGCCGGCTGGAAGTTGACCGAGACGGCATGGCTGGCGCCCGGAGCCAGGGTGTTGAATCCGCCGCCCGCCGCAACGCTGAAGCCGGTTGCCGGCAGCAGGATTGACGGACTCAAATCCAGGGTGATGGCTCCGACGTTGGTGAGCGTGACCTGGCCGGCGAGGCTGTCGCCGACAATGACCAGGGGATAATTCAGGGAATCCGGCGCGAAGGAAACCCAGGCGGGGGGGATGGTGCCAAACCCGTTGACAGTAACGCCGCAGGAGGCCACGCCGGTGGTGATGGTCCCGGTGAGCGATCCGCCTGTTTGGGGCTGGAAAGTGACCTCGATATTGCGCAATTCACCCGGTTGCAGCACTTCGGGCACGGCGTTGATCACGAAACTGGGGGAATCGGAGACCGGATTGATACTCATGGGCACGGCGCCCACGTTGGTGATGGCGAAGCTTTGCACCGCGCTGTCGTTGAGATTCACGCTGCCGAAACTCAGGTAGGTGGCGGGCTGGATGAGGCAGACCGGTGTGCTGTCGGTGGCCGCGCCTGACATGGGAACCGAGCCGTAGGGCGCGCCGAGTTCCAGCGTACCGGAATGTTGGCCCTGGACGGGTGGGGCAAAGCGGACCCGAACCGTGGTCAGGGAATCGGGGTTCAACGTGATGGGGCCGGCACCGCTGACGATGGAAAAAGCACCGGCTGCCGGGAGGTGGGAAATATCCAAGTCCACATCGTGGCCGGCAAGATTAGTCAGGCTAACGTCCAATTCGTTGCTGAGGCCTTCGACGGTCGGAGGAAAAACGATGGGTGAGGGGAGCGCCAGGATCGAACCTCGGCCTGGTGCGGCGCTGGCTGTCAGGGGGATGTCCCAGACGATGGGGCCCATGTCCAGCGGGCATTGGAAATTGCCGGGCAACGGCGAGTAAAACTGCACCAAGAGGCCGTGGGAGGAGCCGGGAAACAGTGATGTGGGGTTGCCGCCCTGGATGATGGTGAATTCCGGGCAGGAATCCGGCAGACTGGCCGCCAGATCAAAAATCAGGGTGCCGGTATTGGTCACCGTCAGGGCCGTGGTGACCGCCTGTCCGGTCGATACGGTGCCAAAGTCGTAGGACAGTGGGGCATCCCACAAGGGAGTGGGCTCAATGCCTGTGCCCCAAAGCCATTGGTCAGGTACGGGATCGTTGCCCAACAGCAGGCGGCACTGTTGGTAGCCGAGGACTGTCGGGGCAAATACGACCGGTATTTGAATTGAGCCATTGGGGTTGATGGAAAAATTGCCGCCGCCATAAACCATCGAAAAATCACCGCAGGAATCGGGCATGGCGACATCGATGCTGAAGGTCGTTTCGCCGGTATTGCGGACCGTGACGGTGGTGGTGCGGGTTAGTCCCACTGTAATGGAACCGATATTATTGCCGCCGGTGACGGTCCAGGATGTCTCGAGCAGGGCGCCCGTACCGGTCACCTGGATAGGGTTCAGGTTGGGGCCGAGATCCAGTTCGCAGAACACCTGGCGGTCGACGATCGGTGTGAAAACCACTTCGATGTTTTGCGCCGAGTAGGGTGGGATGGTCAAGGGGCCGCCACCACCGGGCAGTGAGAAAGACAGGCACAGGGATTCCAGAGAAATATCGAGTTCAAAGGGCAGACCGCTGGCGTTGGTGACGGTCAGAAAGCCGGAAGTGGAATTGCCCACCACAACGCCGCCCAAGTCGAGCAGTTCATCGCTGACAGTGACCAGGGGATTGGCGCCGTTGAGGCCAGCCACTTCGGGCCGACCGGTGGCCGTGGTCATGGCGATCAGGACGCCGGGATCATCGGCGGGAATGTAGGACATCTCGCCGGGCAACGAGGCGAACCAGTCGGGTTCCATGCTGATCATGATGGGGCCCACGTCGGTGGCCACAAAAGTGAAACTGCCCAGGACCATGTTGGCCGAATAGATCAACGGGGTGGTGTAGCCCACGGCAAAGCAGGGCTCGGTGCCGGCGTTGACCGCGTCGCCGGGAAAGGTCCAGCCGGCAAAGAGGCCGGGGCCATCGATGTCGAAGCAGGCCTCCCAGCCCAGGACGCCGCTGGTATTGGAAGCGTTTTGCAAAACCAGATAGCCGGTGGTGGAACCGGGAGTGACCGGTGTCGTACCCACGTATTGGGTGTAGGTGCCGTTCCAATAGACACCAACCTTGTCCTGGGCCAGAGCCGTATTGGCGACGAGCAGGACAACGAGTGCGAGGATACCGGATTTCAACATGACGTCTCCATCACTGGCGGGGAACGAATTCACGACCTTTTATGACTAGTAGAGACGGCTGACCGAGTGGAATTCCGAAAAATACCACGCGGTCGCTCCCCATTTTGGACTGGCCGCTACTTCAGCAGCAGAATTTTCTGATTCTCCACTTTGCTGTCTGTCACCAGCCGCACGTAGTACGCGCCGCTGGGCACCTGACGGCCGCTGCTGTCCCGGCCTTGCCACACCCGGGAGTGCGGACCACGGTCCAGCGAGCCGCTCTCGAGGTCGCGCACCAGGCGTCCGGTCACGTCGTAGATCTTCAGGCTGACCTGCTGCGGTGCACCCAATTCGAAGCGGATCTCGGTCATGGGGTTGAATGGGTTGGGCACATTGGGCAGCAGCCTCGTCGTCAGGTCCGGCAAGGCGGGCAAGACGATTTCGACTTCTGGGCTGCGGGCCAACTCTTCGCCACCGCGCACGACGGCGTAGCTGTAGTGGACCCGGGAGCCTGGGGCTAGCCCGGTGGCCATATCGATGTAGTTCAGGGTTGCGCCGGTACTGGACAGCGGCGCAGAGGTCAGGCGTTCAGAGGCCTGCCCTTCCGGCCGGCGATACACGTGGCAGCCTTCGTTGATCCCCGTGGGTGCCGGCCAACTCAGGTTGACCTGCTGGCCCAGCAATTGGACCTGCGGGCTCGGGGTTTCCACCGCGAGAGGCGATGGCGGTCCGATCGACGCGACCAAGGGTTGTCCCCATCGCGTGTGCATCGGCAGCAGGGCGTTGGGATCGCTGCCCGGGATCCAGGACATCTGGTCAACAACCGAAGGCAAACGCGTCGGCAAGACGTTGAACAAGACGTATTCTTCGGGGTCGGTGGCGATCACCTCGAAGGTTCCGAGTAGGGTCTGGTCGGTGAAGGGCAAGGGGCTGGCCAGTCCGACCACAAAATCGGATCCCGAGCCAATGTTGATGTTGTCGCCCTGCAATTGCCAGCCCAGCATGATCGCCGGTCCGAGCACCTCGACCTGGCACTCCCAGCCCAGGATGCCGCCAGTAGCGCTGGGGTTGGACATCACCAGATAGCCGGTGAAGTGACTGTTGGGGGCCGGGTTGACGATTTCGATCCAGTTGTATTCGCTGTCCCAGTAAATGCCGAGCACATCCTCGGTAAAATTCTCGGCGGAAACACCAACACCGAAACAGCCGATATCGGCGCACTGGCCATTGGCCAGGCTGATGGATCCCGAATAACCGGTGGTTCCCGTGGGTCGGAACGTGACCTGCAAGGAAGCTGTCGCCTCGGGTGCCAAGACGATCGGAGCGTCGCTGACCTCGAAGGCGGGCGACGAACTCAGCGGGCCGAGCACCATTTCGCTGTCCGAGTTGTTGGTGATGTCGACATAACGGACGCGGGCGCCGCCCACCGCCACTTCGCCGAAATTGAGGTTGCCGGTTTCCAGTTCACAATCGGGTTTGATTTCATACCCAACGGCGTGGATCGGCACCACGGGCAATCCCGGGCCGAGGGCCAGGGCGGTGGTGTATGTGCCTTCTTGCAGGCAAAGGAACTGCAATACGATGACGTGCGAATCGCCCGGGTACAGCACACCTTGGCCGCCGCCCTGGAACAATTCGAAACCGGAGGTGGGGGCCAGGATCATCACGTTCAGATCCAGAGGCGCGGGTCCTGCATTGCTCACCAGAATCTGGCGCTCGACACTGACGCCCAACGCCACGGGCGGAATGTTGATGGAGTCGGGATCCACGGTGACCCAGTTGGGGTCCAGAATACCGTTGGCGGTCACGGTGACAGCGCCGCAGGCCGTGTCACCTAAGAGGAT
Organism: uncultured Fibrobacteraceae bacterium; assembly: GCA_964562635.1. Classification (GTDB taxonomy): domain Bacteria; phylum Krumholzibacteriota; class Krumholzibacteriia; order LZORAL124-64-63; family LZORAL124-64-63; genus JAGRNP01. The sequence continues at coordinate 17,851 of CAZLUL010000052.1, forward strand.
GAAGCCCGTCAGGGGACCCGTTGCTGCCGCGTGGTAGTTCACCGTCAGAGTGCGTTGTTGGCCTGGGGCCAGCTGGCTGGGCAGGTCGGTCACTGCAAAATCAGCCACGGAGCTGGACGGCTCGATCAGCATGGACACGTCGCCGGTATTGGTGATCGTGAAATCCAGGGTGGCGTTGGTGCCGAGGAGCACATCGCCAAAGTTCAGAGCCGACGGTTCGAGCAAGCAGTCTGGCGTGCCGGCGTAGCCCGAGCCGGACAGGGGCACCACGCTCTGGTTTCCGCCCAGATAAAGCACGTTTTCGTGGAATTCGGCCGTCATGGGGTTGAAGCGCACCCGGATGGTGTGGGTCATGCCCGAAGTGAGCACCTGCACCCCGCCGCCGCCGACCAGGCTGAAGGCGCCGGCCGGTTCGCGGACCGCGATATCCAGGGGCACATCGTAGCTGACGATGTTGGTCACGAAGAGGTCCATCTCGGTGCTTTGCCCTGTCAAGGTGGCGGCAAAGCCCAACGCGCTGGGCGTGACGGTGACCGAGCCGATTCCTGGCACCGATTGGCCATCGAGTTGGATGGCCGGAATGATATCGCCGAGATCCAGGAAGCACTGGTACTGCCCGGGCAGGGTGGTTTGGAACTGGACCGCGACATGGTGCGATTGGCCCGGCTGCAGGTTGACCTCGGTGCCGCCACCCTGGTTGATGCCGAATTCGACACAGGTGCCGGGCAGGGTCGCCGTCAGGGGAATAGTCGTACCCCCGGTGTTGGTGATCGTGATGGTGGTTGAAGCGAGTTCGCCCACAAACCGGGTCAGGAAATCGAATGAGGTGGGCGCATTCCAGGAAGTGACGGGCGCCACGCCGGTGCCCTCGAGCAGGTAGTCATCAACCGGCGAGTTGCCAAAACTGAGCAGGCACGACAGTGGGCCCGCGCTCTGCGGCGTGAAGGCCATGTCGATGGCCAGTTGGCTGTTGGGGTTCAGGACGTGAAAGCCGCCTCCGTTGACGATCTGGAAGTTGCCGCACTCCGCCGGCAGACTCAGATCAACTTCGAACGTGGTGTTGCCGGTATTGTAAAGGGTCATGCGCCGGGTTTGTTGTTGGCCGACGGTGGTGTTGGAGAAGGGGTAGTCGCCGGTGAGGTTCCACGAAATGATGGGCGCGATGCCGTTGCCGGTCAGCGAAACCGGAGACAGGTTTTCGCCCAGATACAGGGTGCAGTTGACCTGGCGTTCCTGCACTGGCGAGAAAACCACTTCGATGTCCAGGGAGCCATTGGTCGGAACGGTAAAGAGGCCGGTGCCGGCCGGCAGGGTGAAAAAGTCGCACAAGTCGGTGATCGACAGGTCCAACGGGAGCGGCTGGTCGCTTTGGTTGGTGATGGTCAGGAATTCCGACTTGGAATCTCCCATGGCCACGCCGCCGAAGTCGATGACATCGCGCCCGACAATGATGCCCGGGTTGGCGCCGTTCAGGCCGGCGACTGCTTCGAGTCCGGTCACGGTTCGCATGGCGATCAGGGCTTCGGGATCGTCGCCGGGAATGTACGACAGTTCGCCGGGCAGGGAAGAGAACCAATAGGGCGCCATGGTGACCATGATGGGGCCGACATCCACAGCCACAGCCGTGAACGAAGCCAGGATGATGTCGTTGCCCGCCGGCAGCGGCGTGGTGTAGCCCACGGCAAAACAGGGCTCGGTACCGGCGTTGATGGCCTGGCCCTGGAAATCCCAGCCTGCGAACGAGCCGGGGCCTTCGAGGTCGATGCAGGCTTCCCAACCGAGCACGCCGCCGGTGCCGCTGGGGTTGTGCAGCACCAGATAACCGGTAATCGCGCCGGGAATGGTCGGTGTGGTGCCGAGATTGGACGTGTAGGCGGGATCCCAGTAGATGCCGACTTCGTCCTGGATCTGGGCCTGGGCGACGCCGGGCAGGCCGAGCAGACCCGCGCCGAGAATTGTGATGGCCATGAGCAGCAAAAAGCGGAATGAGCAGATTGGGCGTGACATAGCTTCCCCTTGTATCTGTCTATTCAGATAGAAATATCGAGCTGATTATACTACAGAATAGGCCTCTATGGGGCAAAAAACGGGGTCTGAGGGGTTGTTGAAAACGGCTATTCCAAAGGTTGTGCCTCTGAAAATGTGTTTCTTGTTCGCGAGGCCTAAACCCGGGCTTGTCGGCCCTGAGAATTTGATATTAAATGCGAAAACCCTGCAATTTTGCGGGGTTTTCGCATTCGTGATCAAGCCAGGAAGCATCCAGAATGGGCAGACACAATTTCGGAGGCACAACCAAAACTATCAAGTTTCCGGGACCTTTGACGAACCCATATAAAGAGAACCAATAGGTTTGCCTTT
>CAZLUL010000053.1:0-20081 GCA_964562635.1 uncultured Fibrobacteraceae bacterium
TTTTACTGCATGGACCGCCGTCGGCGCCTTCGTCTCGGCGCGTATCTTCCGCCGCTCGCTGGCCTATACGCAGGCCGAGTGGCAATCGCTGCGCTTCGGTGGTCTGGGCGCCGAGTTGCTGCGCGGGTGGCTCGCCGGCTGGCAGTTCTTCATGAACATGTTCATCCTCGGCTGGGTCGGCATCGCCATGGGCAAGGTCTGCGCCATGGCCTTCGGTTGGCCCTTGTGGGTCGGCCTGGTCATCCCCTCGGTGATCACCGCCTTCTACACCCTGGCCGCCGGCTACTGGGGCGTCGTGATGGGCGACTTCCTGCAGGGCATCGTCGCCGTATTCGCCATCGTGCTGGTCTCGCTGGTGGGTGTCGCGGCGGCCGGTGGTCCGGCTGAAGTCACCGGCCGCATTGTCGAATTGGGCGAATCCTGGCGCCTGGACCCCTTCGCCTTCACCGGTTGGTTCAGCGGCGACTTCCCCATCGTCTGGTGGCTGACCATGCTGGTCATATCCATCATTGGCGGCTTTGGCATGGGCACCAGCATCGACTGGTATGTCGAAGCCCAGCGCATTCAGAGCGCCAAGACCGTGCGCGACGCCACCTATGGCCTGTGGGCCGGCGGTGCTGTGACCCTGATCCGCAATGGGTTCTGGGCCGCGGGCATTCTCGCCTTCTTTGCCATGCTGCCTAACATCGCCGAGCAGTCCGAATATGAACTGGGCTGGTTCCGGCTCGGCTTCGAACTGTTGCCCGCCGGCCTGGTCGGCGTCTTCTTCGGCGCCATCCTGGCCATTCACCTGTCGACTATCAGCAGCCACCTGAATCTGGGCGCGCTGTACTTCACGCGCGACATCTACCAACGCTACATCCGGCCAGACGCTTCGGAAAAACGCCTGGTCTGGATGGGCCGCGCCGCCACTTTCGTGATCCTGATCGGTTCGTTCTTTTACGGACTGATGATGCAGGAAATCACCAAGTGGTTGATCTTCGCGCTGTGGCTGATGATGGCGGGCATCTGGCTACCGAATATTCTGCAAGTCGTCTGGTGGCGCTTCAACGCGTGGGGCTACCTGGCCGGTTGGATGGCCAACCTGGGCGTGTCTTGGTTGGTGGTGTGGATTTTGCCGGCCTTCGGCGTTATCCCCAAATTGCCTGACCACTTGAACTTCTGGCTGTTGATGGCGCTGGGTGCCCTGATCTTCATCCCCGTGACGCTAGGCACCAAACCCGAGAAAATGGACCGGTTGGTGAAGTACTACGTCATGACCCGGCCCCTGGGCTGGTGGGGACCGGTGCATCGCGAAGCGGTGAAGCGCGGGCTGATCGAAGACGAAATCCTGCCCGCCGACGAGGGACCGCGGCCGTTCATCCGGCGCGAGTGGACACCCGAACAGGCCAACTCGTGGACCCGTGAAGACTGGATCGCCATCGTGCTTTCACCGATGGTGATGGGGTTGCTGATGATCGGCATGACCAAGCTGTTGCTCCTGCAACCGGGCGGCTTCGCGATGCTCGTCGCCGCGATTGTCGGCACCGGCGTGATCTTCTGGGTCATCGACCCCAAACTCAAGGCCGTGTCGGCCGAATACGAAGAGCAGCAGGAATTGTACGTCAAAGAACTGGAACAGCGGTTGCGCTGGCAGGAAGACGGAGGCCAATAACATGGACAAGGGACTCGTGACACTGCTCGGCATGAGCATCGCCTACGTGGCCTCGTTTGCCGGGCTCGGCCTGGCCTGGTGGAGCTACCGCAAGCGGCACCGGAAGGATGATTCCTGATGAATGGACAACTGCCCGTGGACTCACCAATCGGTGGCTTCTTTTGGACCTGGATCGTGCCGGTGGTGCTGTTCGGCATCGCGTTTGCCGCGACCTGGATGTTGTACCGGATGTTTTCGAAGAAGAAGGACTAGGCGGTATTTGGTCGCATCATGAAACGCGATTGAACCGATAACCTGGCCCAATGACCACTGTTATACGTTTGTACAGATTATGTGTAATATTTACTTGCAAATGTCTCAGAGTACGTTTATATTGATATATCCGTTAGACAAATGTTATACAAACAATCTTTCCCTGTAAGCGGGAAAGGATCCGAGGAGAATAAAATGAAGAAGATCGACATACTCGCTGCCGTCCTGCTGGTCGTTGGCGGTCTCAACTGGGGTCTGGTGGGGTTTGCCAATTTTGATCTGGTCGCCAGCCTGTTTGGTGCCGGCAGCCTTTTGGCCAAAGTGGTCTACGGTCTGGTCGGTCTCGCGGCCGTTTACCAGGGTTTGACCTGGAAGGCCATTCAGACCCGCTGGCAGTGGCGCATGGCCACGGCGACGAACTAGTGATGACCAGGGAGCACGGGGGAACGATTCCGGGAGATCGAGCCCCCGCCCCTTTAATCCTCGTGACCGGGGCAACCGGCTATGTGGGCGGAAGGCTTCACCGTCGGCTCAGCGGCCTCGGTCACCAGGTCCGCTGTCTGGTTCGTGACCCGGACCGCCTTGTTGGACGGGTGAACAAAGGAACAGAGGTCGTACGCGGGGATGTCCTGGACACTGACTCCCTTCGCAACGCCCTGCAAGGGGTCACAACCGCGTACTACCTCGTCCACTCCATGGGGGCGACCGACGACTTCGTGAAAGCCGATCGGCAGGCCGCCCACAATTTTGCCACCGCGGCTGCCGAGTGCGGCGTGGAACGCATCATCTATCTCGGGGGCCTGGCGCGCGAATCCGAAGGCCTGTCCCCCCATCTTCGCAGTCGCCTCGAAGTGGGGCAGATTCTCGCTGCCGGAAGTGTCCCGGTCATTGAACTGCGCGCCTCCATCGTTCTTGGGTCAGGAAGCCTTTCCTTCGAGATGATCCGTTCCCTCGTGGAGCGCCTGCCGGCCATGGTCACACCCAAGTGGGTCAAGGTCGAAGCCCAACCCATTGCCATCGATGACCTGTTGGCCTACCTGATCGAATCCCTGGAATTGTCAGCCCAGAGCCGGATCTTCGAAATCGGAGGGGCGGATCGGGCCTCCTACGGCGATCTCATGAGGGAGTATGCCAAGCAGAGGGGCTTGAAGCGCCTCATGGTCCCCGTGCCGTTTCTGACCCCGCGCCTTTCCAGCCTGTGGCTGGGCCTGGTGACTCCGGTCTATGCGCGAATCGGGCGCAAACTCATCGCCAGCATCGAACATCCAACCGTGGTTCACGACTTGTCGGCCCATTTGTTTTTCAAAGTTTCCCCCATGGGCCTGGAAGCTGCCACCCGTGCGGCGATCCGCAACGAGGAGCAGGAATTTGCGGAAACCTGCTGGTTTGATGCCTGGTCCTCGGGAGGCCAGAAGCCGGGGCGGATGGGTGTCCATTACCGCAACCGGATCCTGGACGCCCGGTCCCTGCACGTGGCCGCGACTCCCGAACAGGCCTTCGTCCCGATCCGACGCATCGGCGGAACCCAGGGGTGGTACTCCCACAATTTCCTGTGGCTCCTGAGAGGGTGGCTCGACCTGATGCTCGGTGGTGTCGGCATGAGAAGACGGCGGCGGGATCCCGAAAACCTGGTGGTGGGCGACGCCCTCGATTTCTGGCGGGTGGAGAAGATCGAACCAGGACAGCTGCTCCTGCTCAGGGCCGAGATGAAAGTCCCCGGCCGGGCCTGGCTCGAATTCGGAATTGAAAAATCGGGAAGCGGGTCGGTCATCCGCCAGACCGCGGTCTATGATCCTGAAGGTCTGTTCGGCCTGCTCTACTGGTATGTATTGTATCCGTTCCACGGTCCGGTTTTCCGCGGCATGCTGAAGGGAATCGCTGATCGGGCTTTGCTGGCTTGAGGATCCCCCGGCGTGTAATGTGTTGGAAATCGAGTTTGTCACAGTATTCTCCGGCCCAAGGGTATTGACGTGCAAAAAGATCAAGACCACAACGATTGGCTGGCTTTGCAGAACCGGGCCCTGGCCGTGGCGCTGGAAGGCATCACGATCGCCGATGCGCGGCTGCCGGGTCGCCCCCTGATCTATGTCAATGAAGGATTTGAACGCCTGACGGGCTTCTCTGCCGCAGAGGCCATGGGCCGCAATTGCAAATTTCTGCAGGGAGACCTGGCTGACCCGGCGACGGTCGACGAGATGCGTCAGGCCATGCAGGAAGGGCGCGAATGCACGGTCGAGATCAGCAACCGCCGCAAGGACGGCACGCAGTTCTGGAATCGCTTGTCGATCACGCCGGTCCGCGACGAATCCGGGACCGTGACCCACTTCATCGGCATCCAGTCGGACGTCACCGCGCGGCGGGAAGCGGAGGAAAAACTGCAACGGGCCAATGACCAGATGCGGAATGACCTGGAAGATGCTGCCGTGATTCAAAAGGCGTGGTTGCCGCAGTCGTTGCCCGACATACCGGGTTACGATTTTGCCTGGCAGTTTCGGCCCTGCGACGAATTGGCCGGTGACGGTCTGCACATCTTGCGCCTGGACGAGCATCACGTCGGGCTGTACGTCCTGGATGTCAGTGGTCACGGTGCACCGGCGGCCATGCTTTCGGCCTCGCTCATCCGCTCGCTCTCGCCTTACCCCGAACAGTCCTGCCTCTATGTTCCAGATGCCGACAGCCCCACGGGATTTGCTCCGGCCAGTCCCGCGCAGGCTCTCACCACACTGAACAGGCGGGTTACGCCAGGGCCGAAAACCGGGAAATTTTTCACGATCGTCTACGGCGTTCTGGACCTGCGCAGCGCCGAGTTCCGTTACGCCACGGCCGGCCACCCGCCGCCGGTGCGGCTCAATGCCGCCGGGGCCACACTCTGCCCCCTGGCCAAAGGAATCATTGTTGGCGTCTTGCCGGAATTCGAATTTGGAGAGCAATGCGTGCAACTGGAGCCCGGTGATCGCCTTTTGATCTACAGCGACGGGGCCTCCGAGGCGACTGATTCTGATGACCATGAGTTGGGCGATGACCGAATGATTTCGTTTCTGGCCGAAACGCGTTCCCTGCCTTTGGCGGAAAGCCTGCCCGCGATGATCGAAAAAGTCGAAGCCTGGTGCCCCGGCGGCAATCCCCAGGACGATATCACGCTGGTTGCGCTTGAGGTTAGTCCTCGTCCTGCAGAGCCGCCGCGATAGCTACCGCAAATCCAGATAAAAATGGCCGTTGCCAGGTCAGCCACGCCACCACCAGCCCAGCCAAAACCTTGTTATCAAGCCACTAAGTGAGCTCAAGGCTTGAGATAGGTATCATTTGATCAGCACCATCTTCCCCACTTGCACTTCGCTTCCCAAGCGCGCCTCGTAGAAATAGACGCCAGACGAAGCGGCTTCTCCGTCGTCCCGGCGGCAACCTCACTCCTCGTTTATCGTATGGGATGACTCCGGCCCAACCTCCGTCACCCATTCAAGGGAAGCACCGGCATGGCCCCACGCAGCCGACAGATCCTGACCCAGATGACAATCATCCTGGTGGCCAGCGTGGCCACCACCGTTCTCGTTCTGCTCTGGAAGCACGCGGACGTTCTGGCCTTCCTGCTCGGAGACCTGCGACCACTGGTCCTCAACGGGGTCGTCCTGGGCCTTTTCGCCCTCGGCCTCGGCCATTTGTACCGCGCCCTGCGCCACTACGCGCGGCAAGAGGCCCAGATCGAGACTTTCCTGGCCCGCCGCGCCGAAGGAGTAACGTCCGCCTCGGTGCTGGCGGAATTTGACGAGCCGTCACTCCTGCGCGAACGCCACGCCACCATCAAAGAGCTGTTCGACAGCGGCGGCGTGGTCGATCACGGCGCGATCTCGGCCATCATGCTGGCGGGCGAGTCGCAGCAGCTGTCCATCCCCCGCTTCGTCAACAATGTGCTCATTCTGACTGGCGTCTTCGGCACCGTCAGTTCGCTGATTTTCGCCCTGATCGGCGCCACCGATGTGCTGCAGAACGCAGCACCCGGGTCGGGCATGGGCCTGCTGCTGCTGGGCATGAACACCGCCCTGACGACCACCGCGACGGCCATTGTCTGCTACTTCTTCTTCACCTACTTCTACCACCGGTTCACTGATCTGCAGACGTGGGTCATCAGCCGGCTCGAACGCGCGGCGTTGCTCTACATGGTGCCCGACTTCACTTTCGAGGCCGAGGCAGTCAACCACCAGGCCAAGTTGCTGATCGAGGACGTGCGCGAACTGGTCACCGGGATGCGCATTGGGATGACCGGGATGGCCGGGATGGCCGACACCGTCGCCCGCCTCAACGAAGCCACGCGCGCGCGCCACGAGCAAGGCGAGCGCCTGGTCGCCGGACAGACCGTCCAGGCAGCAAAACAGGACGAGTCACTGGCCCAACTGGCCGAACTGCGCCGGGTCCTGGTCGAGGGTTTCCGGCTCGAACGCCAATAAGGAGGCGACGTGCACCAATTCCGCAGCTTTCCCGACCTGAGGCAGAACCGCGCCGAGGCCGGCGGCGAAGCCTCGTTCTGGCCGTCGTTCACCGACATCATGACCGTGATCCTGATGGTGTTCATGCTCACAATGGTCGTGGTGATCATCAAGAACGCCGACCTCATCGACCAGATCCGCCTCAGCCGCCAACTGCAGGCCGAAGCCGAGTCGCAGTTGGCCACAAACACCCAGGTCCTCGCTGACCTGCGCGTGCGCAACACCGACCTCGAAGAAGCCATCCGCTCGACCCGAATGGAAATCATCCTGCTGACCGACGAGGCCCGGCGCATCCGCGAAGGCTTGGACATCAAGGCCGCCGCCATCGCCAGGCTCGACGGGGCAAACGAGGAGTTGTCGGAAAACCTGCGCCTGGTCCGATTGCAACTGGCAGAGAAACAGACCGAGTTGTCCGACACCCAGGCCATGATCGGCGGCATCCGCACCGAGGCCGAGCGCGCGAACCGCGACCTGAGTCGCCAGATCGCCGATTTGCTGAGCCGCCTGGAAGCGGACCAGACAACCCTCCTGACCCTCAGCAACGAGAAAAGCGATCTGGAGATGGCCCTGGCCCGGCAGCGGCAGGACTTTTCGTCCCTGGAAAACAAATACCTCGAACTGGTGCGGCCGGCGCGCAGCTCCGAGGGCAAGGCCGTCGTCGCGGTGCAGTTCCGGCGGGTGCAGGGCGAACGCCTGTACCAGCTGAAGGGCATCGGGGGCGAGCAGTGGGAAACGGTGTCCCGTGACGAGGTCTACCGGCGGCTGGGACAACTGAAAACGCGCTGGGGCGCCGAACTCTACGTCAAGGTCGTCATCCCGGACGGCAGCGGGTTGTCGTACAACGAGGCGTGGGACTTCACGAAAGATGTCCTCACCGAGTTCGACTACTACTACATCGACGGGTGGTAGACATCACCACCCCACCGACAACCGGCAACACACGCCCTCGACTTCTCCGGCGCCACAAAGCCCTGGGATTCCGAATTCTCCAGGGCGCGCCCCGCGGTGCGGTCGGGCGCCGATTCACAGCGCCAGGTTCCGCAGGAACTGCTTGAGCGTGTCGGCAGAAGCGATCAGGGCCTGCTTTTCCTTGTCGTCCAGGGGCGCGGGCAACCGGGTGCCGGCGCCGTCGATACCCACGGTCACCGGAATGCTGAGGCAGACATCACTGATTCCGTACTCCCCGTGCAGGCGCACGCTGATGGGCAGGATGCTGCGCTGGTCCTCCTGGATGGTGCGCACAAGATGGGCCAGGACCAGGCTGATGGCCCAGTTGGTGTAGCCCTTCCGCTCGATGATCTCGTACGCAGCGCGGCGCACCTTGTCCAGGACGTCGTCCAGCAGGTCCGGATCATAGGTCTTGCCGGGTTGGGCCAGTTGGCGCAAGGGCGTGCCGCCGATGGTCGCGCAACTCCAGGCCGCGAACTCGGTGTCGCCATGTTCGCCCAGGATCAGCGCATGCACCGAGCGCGGATCCACCTCGTAGTGCTCGGCCAACAACGTTCGCAGCCGGGTCGTATCGAGCATCGTGCCGGTGCCAATGACCTTCTCGTCGGGGCGCACGGACAGCTCCTGCATGACGTAGGTCAGGATATCGACCGGGTTGGAGGCGATCAGCAGGATCGCTTCCGGCGCGTGGCGGTCCAACTGGGCGGCAATCTCCTTGAAGACCAGGACATTGCGGTTCAGCAGGGACAGCCGGTCCTCACCGGGTTTCTGCCCCACACCCGCCGTGACGATGACAATCTGGGCTTCCGCCAAATCTTCGTACCCACCGGCCCGCACCGCCCGGCGTCCGGCATACCCTTGGGCATGCATCAGGTCCATAGCCTCGCCCTCGGCGCGGCGGTGGTCCCGATCGATCAGGATCAACTCATTGGCGATCCTCTGTTGAAAAAGGGCACTGGCCGCGGCCATGCCCACTTGCCCTGTCCCGACGATTCCGATGGTGTTTCTGCGCAGCATGATGTCGCTTCCTCTCAGGTGGTCAGCAGCGTTCGTCGCCAGGAGGCCAGGTCCGGTCAGCCCCGGTTTGCCGAAGCCCCCATGCTAGTTCCGATTTCGGATTCCGCAAAAATGGGGACCGGATGATTTCCGATCCCCTCAGCCCCGTTCCTGGTGACCCTTCGCGGGCTCAAAGTCAATCGACCTCGTGGCCGGGCGGAACAGGCACACCTGACTCAAAAAATCGAGATCCCCGTCCGCGTGGTCAACCACTCCAAAGCCAGCGTGCCCGCCAACGAATTGCCGCTGTGATCCAGCCCCGGCGACCAGACGCACACGCTGAACTCGCCCGGCATGACCGCCAGAATGCCGCCGCCCACGCCACTCTTGCCCGGCAACCCGACCCGGTAGGCAAAGTCCCCCACGCTGTCGTAGGTGCCGCAGGTCAGCATTAGCGAATTGATATATTTGGCCCGATTGGGACTGATGAAAGGGTCCGTAGCGCCGAGCGGCACGCCCTGATTGGCCAGAAAATATCCAGCCCGCGCCAGGTCCACGGCGCTGATCTCGATGGCACAGTGCTGATAGTAGGCCGACAGCACCTCGGCCACCGAATTGTCCAGACGCCCAAAACTCTTCAAGAAATTGGCCAGGCTGGCGTTGCGAAATCCGTAGTCTTCTTCCGAAGTTGCCACGGATTGGTTGATGCCCAGAGCGTTGTTGCCGCTGAGGCTGCGCACCGTTTCCAGAATCGTCGCTTCGGCCTCGGGCAACAGGTCCAGCACCGCATCGGTCACCACCAGCGCCCCGGCATTGATGAACGGATTGCGCGGTTTTCCGTTTTCGTATTCCAGATGCACCAACGAATTGAAGGCCGAGCCCGACGGCTCGCGCCCCACCCGCTCCCACAACCGACGGCCAAGTCCCTTGAGGGCCAGGGTCAGGGTGAATACCTTCGAAATGCTCTGCATGGAAAACGGCTGCTCGGCCGCCCCGCAATGAAAAACGTTGCCCTCGATGTCCACCAACGCCATGCCGAACTGCGCCGCCGGCACGGCCGCCAATTCCGGAATGTAGTCGGCCACTTTGCCCTCGGTCAGGTGGGGCTGAATATCAACGCAGATCTGGTCGAGAATGGGCTGGTAGTGACTCACATCAACTCCAGGGAAATCCAGGGAAAAAGGCTGTCTACTGGCGCCCCTCATTCTAGGCGGAAACATCGCGGCGTCCCAACATATTTAGTTGTGCCGCTGAAATTGTGTTTGGTGTTCAGTTGGTTCAAAACGGCGATTTAGCAGGTTTCTGTTTTGAATTCTAATGCGAGAACCCCGCAACGTTGCGGGATTATCGTGTCATACATCAAAACACATGATCCAGAAATTGGGGGGACACAATTTCAGGGGCACAACCCATATATTTTACAGAGCGGGTGATCCCCGTTTCCTGCCGTGGTAGGATTCACCGGCAATCCCCCGGGCGAGCTGGCAATGGAATGAGAGAATGATTTGCAGGTGAAAGGCGATTTTGTGAATATCCCGCGCTCAGCACTTGTCATCATACTGGTGTTTATGGCTTCGGTCGCCACCGGTGGCGAAATAGATTTAGCCGATCACATCAACCCTTTCATCGGCACCGGCGGCCACGGCCACACCTTCCCCGGCCCCACGCTGCCCTTCGGCATGGTTCAGCTGTCGCCCGATACGCGCCTGACCGGTTGGGATGGCTGTTCGGGTTATCACTACAGCGACGACGTGGTCTACGGCTTTTCGCACACCCACCTGAGCGGTACCGGGGTCAGCGACTACGGCGACATCCTGCTGATGCCCGTGACCGGTGAGCCCCGATTGGCCAACGGGTATCCGGATGATCCCAACAATGGCTATGCCTCGCGCTTCGCCAAGTCCGAAGAAAAGGCCAGCGCCGGATATTATCGGACCCTGCTGAGCGACTACGGCATCGAAGTCGAACTGACCGCCACGGCGCGCACGGGCTTGCACCGCTATGTCTTTCCCCCCGGCCAACCGGGCCACGTCATCATCGATCTGGAACACCGGGATGAACTCTTGGGCGCGGATCTGCGCGTGATCGACGAGAGAACGGTTGAAGGCTACCGCCAGTCCTCGGCCTGGGCGAAGGATCAACTGGTTCACTTTCGGGCCGTATTTTCGCGGCCCTTTACCGCCACCCGCCTCGTTGACGGCACGACAGGCCAGCCCACCAAGGCCATCTTGTCCTTCGGCTCCGAAGGCGGAGAGGTCCTCGTTCAGGTCGGAATCTCCGCGGTCGACGCGTCTGGTGCCCAAGGCAACCTGGCCGCCGAATGGGCCGATTTCGATTTCGCAGTCATCCAGGAAGCGGCCCGTCAGGCCTGGTCCACCACCTTGCAGCCTTTTGCCATTGATGCAGCCGGCGACGACCTGACCATCATGGCCACCGCGCTGTACCACAGCTTCATCGCGCCGAACCTGTTCAGCGATGTTGACGGGCGGTACCGTGGTCTGGACTTGGAGACCCACACCGCCACCGGTCGTAACCAATACACCGTCTTTTCCCTGTGGGACACCTACCGCGCCACCCACCCCCTGTTCACCCTCGTGCAACGCGAACGAACCACCGACTTCGTGACCACGGCCCTGACCCACTACCGCGACAGCGGCCGCCTGCCGGTGTGGGAGCTGGCCGCCAACGAAACCGACTGCATGATCGGATACCACGCGGTCTCGTTCATCGCCGACGCCTGGCTCAAGGGCATCCGCGGGTATGACGGGGAACTCGCCCTGAAAGCCATGCAAGCCAGCGCGCGCCAAGACATCTTTGGCCTCGCCGCCTATCAGCGTGACGGCTTCATCGCCATCGAAGCAGAGCCCGAATCGGTCAGCAAGACCCTCGAATACGCCTACGACGATGCCTGCATCGCCCGCCTGGCCGCTGCCCTGGGCCACACCGAAATCGCGCAGGAATTTGGCCAACGGGCCCAGGCCTGGCGCCATCTTTACGATCCGGTCAGCCGTTGCTTCCGTCCCCGCCAAAACGGCCAGTGGCTCACGCCCTATGACCCCCGCCAGGTCGACTTCCACCACACCGAAGCCAATGGTTGGCAGTACCGTTTTGCCGCGCCGCACCATATGCCCCAGCACATCGCGTTGCTCGGCGGCGATGAAGCCTTCACCGCTGTACTGGATTCCCTGTTCACTGTCGACAGCGCCACCACCGGTCGCGAGCAGGCCGACATCACCGGCCGCATGGGCCAATACGCCCACGGCAACGAACCCAGCCACCACATGGCCTGGCTGTACCATTTTGCCGGCCAACCGCAGCATTCGGCCGACCGGGTTGCCCAAATTCTCGATGAGTTCTACACCGCCCAGCCCGACGGTTTGATCGGCAACGAAGATTGCGGCCAGATGAGCAGTTGGTATGTGCTGGCCGCCTACGGCCTGTACGACGTGGCGCCGACATCCCAACAATGGCTGATCGTGCCGCCGCGTTACGCCGCGATGAGTCTGCGCTTTGAAGATGGCAAGCGATTCGTCACCCGCAAAAAGGGCCAGGGCCCGGTCAGCAGGGTCACCTTCAATGGCCACGACCTGGATCGCAGTTGGCTTTCCCATGACGAAATCATCGGCGGCGGGGAACTGGTTTTCCACTTGGGCCAGCCCGGCACTTGGGGACAGGCTGCCGATAACCGGCCCGGCACCACACCCGTCGCCACGCCGATCGTACCAGCGCCCTGGGCCTCGGCCGCGAGCGACCGCTTCCGCGGCAAGATGGAAGTCCGTCTGGAAGTTGCCGACCCCACGGCGCAAATCCGGTACACGTTGTCACCCGATACCGAGAGTAGGCCCTACACCAAACCGCTTATGATCGACCGCACCACTGATCTGAAATTCCTCGCCATCGCCAATGATGCAAAATCGCCGACAGTGACCGCCCATTTCAATGCCATCGCCCACGACTGGCAAATCGTGCCTGGCGCCGAACCCAATTCCCAATACACCGCCGGTGGGCCCGACGCCCTGATCGATGGCCGCCGCGGCCCGGACAATTGGCGCACCGGCAGTTGGCAGGGCTACGAAGGCCAGGACTTTGTGGCCACCATCCAGTTCGGCGAACCCACCGCTGTCCGTCGGGCAGGAGTCGGCTTGCTGCAGGACATGCGCTCCTGGATTTTCATGCCGCGCGAGGTGGTGGTCGAAGTTTCGGTCGACGGGGAGAATTTCGTCGCCGCCGGCAGAGTGGGTCACGATGTGCCCGACAATGAAGAAGGCATTTTCCGCCGCGACCTTCTGGTCGACATCGACAGCCAACCAGTGCGCGCGCTGAGATTTCGCGCCGTCAACTATGGCCCGGTGCCCCAGTGGCATCCTGGGGCCGGCGGGGCCGCCTTCATTTTCGTGGACGAACTGCTCGTGGAATAGGCGACTTCGGCCCTTCCAGCAGCGCCGCTTCTCTTCGGATAAGCTGTCGAATTGCGCCAACAAGTCCGCAATCGCCTCGGTCAGGGGCCGAAAAGACATCGCGGAGTGGTGCTCAAAAACTCTCCCAAAACGGCTGTGATGTCCAAAAATGGTGTCATTTATGGTTTCAAGTCCCACAGCGGCATACAGATGCCAATAATCACAATATGAGGCTTTTTCTGACGCATATTCATGTTATAATGGCGCGCAATACAACTCAGAGAAATCAATAAGGGTTCCAAAACACCGTGAAACGCCCGATTGCATCTCGCACCCGATCGGCGGCTCGGCCACCTTGGTGGGTCGTGCTGTTGGTATTGTCTGCCCTGTTGGTGCCTGGCCTGGGGTTGGCGCAGTCCTCTCCGGCGCCTTCGAACTGGCCACAAGTGGTGCTCCTGGAGAACAAGGGCGGAGCGGCGCCCGACAAATCAACCGCCGCCACCGGCATGCCAGTGTTGGATCCCCGCCAGGAAAATTTCGACGTTTTGCACTATGCCCTGGACCTGCAGGTCGACCCTTTGTTCGGCTGGTTGGCCGGCAAGGCAACGATCATCTTCCTGGTCGTCAACGAACCGCTGAACAAGTTTGTGCTGGACTTGCGCGATGGCATGACCACTTCGGGCGCGTCGATGGTTTATCCGTATCGGACCAATCTCGAATTCAGTCGCGGCAATGATCAGTTGGTGATCGAACTTCCGACCGAATTGGCGCCGGGCGAGTTGGGCTACATCGACGTGCAATACTGGGGACAGCCAGAACCCGAAGGCCTGTTCGGATACCGGGTGGATGTCTCGGACGGTGGGCACCCCATCGTCGCGACAGTCAGCGAGCCCTGGAGCGCCAGATCCTGGTGGCCCTGCAAGGACAACCCCACCGACAAGGCGACCGTCAATACGACGCTCAGCGTACCCAATGGCATGACCGGAGTCTCCAACGGCAATCTGGTCAATCAGGTCGACAACACCTGGTCCTGGTCCGAGCCAGAGCCCATCCCGACCTATCTGGTCAGCCTGGCCGTTTCGGAGTACGTGGAAATCCAGGAACAGTACGATGGCCCCGCCGGTCCCATCGACCTGCGCCACTATGTTTTTGCCGAAGACGAAGCTGCCGCCCGTGAAGACCTGTCCATCCTGCCGGATATGCTGGACTTCTGCGGCGAGTTGTTCGGGCCCTACCCCTTTGTCGGCCAGCCGTTTGGCATCGCCGAATGCGCCTGGGACGAAGCCATGGAACACCCCACGACTGTCACCTACGGCGACGTGCTGATCACCGGCACCCACCAGTTCGACACCGTGCTAATGCACGAGGTGGCCCACATGTGGTTCGGCGACCTGATCTCGCCGGTGGACTGGACCGAGGTCTGGCTCAATGAGGGATTCGCCACCTATGCGGAAGCCCTGTGGGCCGAGCATGTCTATGGCGCCGCCGGATTGACCTCATTTATGGCCTCCCACGATTGGGGTCATGGCTATGGCGTCGATACACTGATCCGGAACCCGGCCAACGACAACCCAACTTACTATTTCCGGACCATCGCCTACCACAAGGGCGCCTATGTCCTGCACATGCTGCGCCGTTGGGTGGGCGACGACATGTTCTTTGAAATTCTGGCCGCCTACCTCAAGGATCCGAAACTGCGGTTTGGCAACGCCACCTCCCTCGATTTCCAGCAGGTTTGCGAAGATGTCAGTGGGCAAAATCTGAGCTGGTTCTTTGAACAATGGCTCTACCGCACGACCTACCCGATCCTGCGGCTGGACTGGCAGAACAACTGGCAGGAGGGCGCCAACGAAGTCCGCATTCGTTTGCGCCAGGAACACGATCCCGAGCCGGACGGATCCCGGAAGCCCTACCAGGTCCCAGTGGAATTGCGCATGATCGGCGCAGGCATCGACTCGACGATCACGGTGATGAACTACAAACTGGATCAGGAATTTGTCATCCCCCTGGGCGCGACCCTCAACCGGATTGTCGTGGACCCGGACCGGTGGTTGCTGCACGACCTGGTTGCCGACGCGGCCAACAAGGACCACAACGTTGCCAAAGCTCCGGTGACGCTGCTGCCGGCCTATCCCAATCCGTTCAACCCCCGCACATTGTTCCGCTGGGAAGCTGAAACCACCACCCACGACCTGGTTGAAGTCTTCGACCTTCAGGGGCGGCGCATTTTGAACCAGGATCTGGGCGAACAGGCTGCTGGGCCACGGCAGTTCCTGTGGCTCGGCACTGACAACGGTGGCCGGGAATACCCCTCAGGCACGTACCTCTACCGCATCACCTGCCGCGGCCAGGCCGACGGCAGTGACTTCAGCCGGCAATTGCACGGCAAGGTTACCCTGACCCGCTGATCATTTTTTGAACCCTGTGATTTGCGACTGGGTTTTTCGTACCACGCCGAGGGCCGGTTTGGCAACGACCACAATCCCGACAGGAATTGTGTTATAATGGCATCTTTCCCGGCGCAATGCATCACCCTGGAGAATTTCATGACCATACAGAACCCTCTCCGCCGCCTGTGCGGAACATTGAGCCTCGGCTTGGCTGTTGTCCTGGCCAGCCCCGCCGTCGCGGAAGTCGCACCCGCCAAACCCTACGCCCAAGTCGTCAGTGAGGTCGTGGGATTCCTGGTTTCGGATGTGGGCTGGAATGGCATCCGCACCAATGACAACGACCCTGACGGGTATCCCGTCCCCCCCTATTTCTACAGCTACGCCATCAACGACGGCAACAGCCTCGATGGCAACCTGAACGGGTACCCCGGTTATCTGTCAGTGAGCTATCCGGCCTACACCGCCTGCGTGGCCATCGATGCCTTTCTGGACTGGCGGCGCTGGAGCGGTGCCCCCGAAGGACTGGCGCGGGCCCGGGCGTACGCCGACTGGATCCTGGAACATCGTACTCCGGCCGGCGATCTGTACGGCAACCTGCCCTACAGCACCCAGACCGATGGCGTGATGGGCGGCGGTTGGGACGGCCTGGCAATCATGACCGACAAGCCACCCATGTTCGGCCTGCGCCTGCTGCGGTTGTACGACATCACCGGCGACATCAGTTACTGGAACGGCGCCGTCGAAATCGCCGACGTGATCGCAGCCACCCAATTGACCGGCGATGTGGCCGACGACGGACGTTGGCCCTTCCGGGTCGTGCCCCTGGACGGCACCGTGACCCAGGACTACACCAGCCACCTGATGCCCGCCGTGCGCTTTTTCGACGGCATGGCCACCCGCACCGGCAATCCGGTGTATGCCCAGACGCGGGACCGGGCCTGGGCCTGGTTGCTGGCCAACCCCTGCGAACCGACTTCGCCCTCATACATGCGCTGGGAAGCCTTCTACGAAGACCAGACACCGGCCATGCAGACCGGTTTTGGAGACCACTATTCCGGTCACGAGATGATCGTGGAATTGATCACGCGGCAGCCCGCGGGGTGGGAAGATCTGGCCATCACGGTCCTGGATTCTCTCAGCGACCGGTTTCTGCAGAAAGGTGCCAGCAGCCGCTACGCCCCGTTTGAGCCCGTGACTCTGGAGTGGTTCGGCTGGCCCGAAGGCACGTACGCCAGCAGTCTGCAGTATGCCCGCACAGCCCTGTTGCTCCATCAGGCTCTCGCCGGCGACGCCCGGCAAAACGACATCTGGCGCACCGACGCCCTGGCCATGGCTGCCGCCTGTTCGCACGGCCAGAACAACCGGGGCGACGCCGCGGACGGTCGCATGTTCACGACCATCCGCGACATGCTCTATTATTTCAACGTGGACAGTTGGTACGAACAAGACTTCAATACGGTCATCTACTATCTGGAATTGATGAACCTTGACCCGTCGCTGGCCCCGAACATCGAAATCCACATCCTGGACGCCGACGAGGCCCTGACCAGCATCGACTTCTCTCTCGACGGCCCCTTGATCGAATACGCGACCGCCAGCGGCGGTGGTACAGAACGCCTCAAAATGGGAGGTCCTCCCGGCTACATTTTTGCCGGCGGGGCAGTCCTGCCCGAACTGGGCAACCTGCCGGCAGGAACTCCGGGCTGGTACTGGGACGAGGCAACCAGCGTCTTGACGATCCATCACGAAACAGGCCCGGTTGCGGTCACTTACATCCCTGTGGCGGTGCCAGGAACCGACCCGCGCTCCGGCTCGGTCCTGCAACTGAGGGCGTCCGGCCCCTCCATCGACGTGAACCTGGCCCGCGACGGCGAACTGAGCCTGGCGGTCTACGACCTCAGAGGGAGCCTGGTGCGCAACCTGGTCTCGACAGAATCATGGTCGGCCGGCACCCGAAAAATTGTCTGGGATGGCCGGGACAACAACGGCCGCGTTGCCGCCAGCGGCGTTTACCTCGTGCGCGGACACAGCGGCCAGGCCGTCGCCCGCACCCGAGTCGTGCAGGTCCGTTAGAACATTTTTGGAAAGGAATCCATTTGTCTTCCACAGCCTATCTCATTGATGGCATGGCCTACGTGTTCCGTTCGTTCTTCGCCATGCGCTCGATGTCGGCGCCCGATGGCACCACGCCCATCAACGCCGTCTTCGGCCTGGGCATGACGCTGCAAAAGCTGCTCAACGAGCACAACCCCGAGTTGGTCGCCTGCTGCTTCGACGCCGGCTCAAAAACCTTCCGCTCCGAAATCTATCCTGAATACAAGGCCAACCGCGGCGCTCCGCCCGATGATCTAGTGCCGCAGTTTGATCTGTGCCGCGAACTGGTCGCCTCCATGGGCATCGCCACCTCCACCTGCCCGGGCTTCGAGGCCGATGACGTGATGGCCACCTTGACGGACCGTCTGCTGGCCGCCGGCCACGAGGTCGTCATCGTGACCGGCGACAAGGACATGGCCCAGATGCTGCAACCCGGCGTGCGCATTTACAATCTGGCCAAGGACGACTGGTGGACCGCCGAAAGCATCCCCAGCCGCATGGGTGTGCGGGCTAACCAGGTGCGTGATTTCCTGGCCCTGAAGGGCGACGCGGCAGATAATATTCCCGGCGTGCGCGGCGTGGGCGACAAGGCGGCCACGGCCCTGCTGGGCGCCTTTGAGGACCTGGATGCCATCTATGCGGATCTCGACAAGGTGGAAACGCTGAACCTGCGTGGCGCCAAAAGCCTGCGCGGCAAACTCGAAAACGATCACGAGAATGCTCTGCTGAGTCGGCGACTGGCCGAATTGGATCGCGCCGCGCCGTGTGATCTGGATGCGGCGGCGATGAAATATACGGGGGCGGATTCTCTGGTGCTCGAAGCGTTTGCTACCAAGTGGGGGCTGGGTCGGGTCGCGGCCAAGGTCCCGCGTCGCTAAAATATTGCCAAAAAAAAGGGCGCTGCGTTCCCTACGCGGCGCCCTCTTTTTTGGTGCTTCTACTCGAAATAATCGCCGTAGATCGACAGGTAGTGCTGGACCATCTTGGCATCCGCAACCGAACCGGATTCCTGCAAGGCGCTCACCGCGGGAATGTATTTCATGAGGTAGACATGCAACTGATCGTGGTCGGCACCGGTCATGGTGCAGCCCTGGATCAAACCCTCGAGATCCTTCTTCAGGCCATCACCGGCCAGCTTCAGCCCCGCGGTGTCCAGAGCCGCGGTATCGACTTTCTCGAAAGAGGCGGCCATCTGGACAAAAGAGGCGCGAGTGTGGTCGTCCATCTGCCATTTCGCGCCATCATTCAGCACCAGGCCGTCGTCCTCGGTGGCTGCGGTGTGGGCGTGCCCGGCAGGTTCGGCCTGCTCGGCAGTTTCGGCAGGCCCGTCGGTCTTGTCGCTACTGCAGGAAATGAAGATCAGCGCACCGACCATCAGCAAAAAAATCATGGAAAAGGATTTCACGCAGGGGTCCTTTCGAGTTGCCTGGAAAATTGGCGAAAGAGCAAGTAGCGGGTTCGAGCGCCCGGAGTCAAATGTGACTGTAGAGATTCGAAGGATTTATTTCAACAACATCATGCGGAGACTGGCTGAGGGCGCGCCATCAACCACGACCCGGGCCAGATAGACGCCGCTGGCCAAAGCTCGCCCGGATTGGTCCTGACCCGCCCAGGCCACCCGCACCTCGCCCCCGGGCACGGCCCTCTCCCGCGACTGCCAAACCCGCCGTCCGGCCAAATCATGGATCTCAACCCGTGCCACGCCAACGCGCGCAACGTCAAAGCGGATGACCGTTTGGGGATTGAACGGGTTGGGCCAGGCCGCCAGGCCCGAGACCACAACTCTGCCCGGCGTATTGCCGCCAACGGTGGCCAACCCGCCCCGGCGCTCCTCGATGCCATCGACGGCAATCCAGCCGCCGGGTCCGGTCTCCTGGTCCACCACGGCCAGGCGCACCGTCATGCCCGACCAGGCGCTCACGTCCCACAGCCGCTCGGCCAAGCCCGTCAGGTTGTTGGTGTGGATGCGGGACAACTCCAGCCCGGTCGCATCTTCCAACAGCGCGACATAACACGTTTCGGCATAGTACCCGCCGCCCAACAGCAATCGCAGATGGTCGCCAGTGACCACAAAGGCCCGCGACTCCAGGCGCCCCACGGCCGAGTCGCCCCATGCGGCAGCCGGCGCGCCGATCCCCGCCAGGGGCCCGCCATAATTTTCGAAGGTGCTGAACCAGCCGTGGCCTTCAATGCCAGCCGCTGGATCATTGCGCAAAACGGCATTTTCGCCATACACCGGCACCGCGGCCGCACCCACCTGCGTGGTCCAGTCGCCCAAAAATGAATCCTCAAACATCACGACCGGAGTTTGCCCGCCGTTGTCAAAGCGGATGCTGTCGAAGCGCACGGTCACAAACCACGAATCGTCCCGCGGGTCCTGATCTTTCGCCAGACGCGCGAAAACCTCGGCACCGGCCCCCGCATCGAAACGTTTGATCTCCGGGGCCCAGCCCGCATCCACGGTCGTGCGTTCGGCCATCGTCCAGCCGCTCGGGTCGCCGGCCACCAGATGACTGGTCGGATGGTTGTCGATCGCCAGGTCCTGCTCCACAAAAAACAGATGGTGCCAGCCGTCGCGCACCAGATACTGCACACTTTCGAGGTCGCGGCCCCTGCCCACACTGCCATCGTGCTCGTAGAAGACGCCGGCATCCGACCAGTTTTCCAGGTCCGCCGACACCGCCCGGTGCACGATGCCCCGCCGATAACCGGGATAACCACCCAACCGCAGGCCCGCTGTCGACAGCATGTTCCACTGCGCGCCATCATGAAAAACAAACGGATCGCGGAACGAGCTCCAGGCTTGCTCCGGCCCCCAGTGATAGGCCAGCGTATCGGGTTCAAAAACCGGGTTGGACACACTCTTGGA
>CAZLUL010000054.1:0-5282 GCA_964562635.1 uncultured Fibrobacteraceae bacterium
GGCGGTGTTGGGCATCGATCCCCAGGTGGCGGTTATTGGCGGCGCGGTGCTGGCCCTGTCCTATGCCTTGATGGCCGGTTTCTGGGGTGTGGTGATCACTGATGTGATCCAGTTCTTTTTGGCCATGGCCGGCTCGATCACCGTCTCGGTGTTGGCTGTGCGGCACGTGGGGGGCGTGGAAGAACTGAAGCAGCGCCTGGTCGAGTCCCCCCTGTTCACTGAAAACACCCTGGCCTTCATTCCGGGCGGCGGCCTGTCCATGGAGTCGGACTTTTTCAAATTCCTGATTTTTGTATCGCTGATGTGGTGGGCCAGTCACAACGCCGACGGCGGCGGCTACCTGATCCAGCGCATGTCCGCAGCCAAAAACGAACGCCATGCCCGCGGCGCCACCCTGTGGTTTGTGGTGGCCAACAATGCGCTGCGCTACTGGCCCTGGATCATGACGGCCCTGGTTTCGCTGGTGCTGTTTCCCACCATGCCCGATGGCCGCGGTGATGAAGCGGCCTATCCGCTGGTCATGCTCGAGGTTCTGGGCCCGGGCCTGCTGGGCCTATTGCTGGTCTCGTTTTTTGCGGCCTTCATGTCGACCATCGATACCCACTTGAACTGGGGCGCCAGTTATCTGGTCAACGACATCTACAAGCGCTTCCTGAAGCCCGAGGCTTCCGAGAAACAGCTCGTGCTGGTGGCCAAATTGTGCGTGCTGATGATGATGGTCTGCGCGGTGATCGTGGCCTACTTCTTGTCGAGCATCGGCAAAGCCTGGCTCTTTGTGTGGGCCATGGGGGCGGGCATTGGCCCTGTTTTGATTCTGCGCTGGTTCTGGTGGCGCATCAACGCCTGGAGCGAGATTGCGGCCCTGGCCTCGTCGGTGATCCTGGCGGTGGGATTCGAAGTTGTGGCGGCGATTCAGAGTGGCAGCCAGTACAGCCTCTTTGCCACGCCGGTTCTCATCAGAGACATGCCCCTGGAGACTCACCACAAGGCGATGATTCTGGTGCCGGTGACGATCGCGGTTTGGTTGACGGTGACCTTGCGGACCCGGCCGGTTGATGGCTTGCGGCTGGCGACCTTCTACAGCAAAGTGCGCCCGGGCGGATTCTGGGGTCCGGTGGCCCAGGCCAACCCCGACGTGCGTTGCGATGGCTTTCGCTGGTCACGGTTGTTGGTGTGGTTGCTGGGCAGCCTCGGCGTGTACGGCCTGATCTTCGGCCTGGGCAGAGTGGTGCTGGGGGCTGGATGGTCTGCGGCGCCATTGTTTGGCCTGGGGCTGTTGGGAGCCGTGGCGGTTTTCTGGGAACTGAGGCGCCCGGATCAAGAGGTGGCGGCGGACTCCTGATTATCCCGCTGGTCGCCGTCCTGATCGCTGTCTTGGGCTCGGTCAAGCTGGAAGCGGAAGGTGGTGCCTTGCTCCAGCCGGCTTTCAACCCGCAGCATGCTGTTGTGGCCAACAACGATTTTGGCGGCGATGGCCAGGCCCAGCCCTGAACTCTGGCCCAGATGGTGGCCGTTGCCGCCCTGGTCCGGATCTTTCATCAGGCGGGTGCGGCTTTCGTCACCGGTGAAGAAGCGGTCAAAAACGAGGGGCAGGTCTGCGGCCGGAATGCCCCGCCCGGTATCGCGCACCGAGATGCCGACTCTTTCTCCGATATTTTCGAGACCGATGATCACCGTGCCGCCGGGCTCGTTGAACTTGATGCCGTTTTCGACCAGGTTCTGCAGGACCTGAACGATCTGCAGGGGATCGGCGTGGACCAGGGAGACGTCGTCACTGGCTTCGAGGTCGAGCTTCACATCCTGTTCTTTGGCCAGTCCCTCAAAGCGCACCAGGATGCTGTCGGCCAATTCGGTGATGGGGAAATCTTCCATTTGAAAAGTGGCCTGACCCGAATCAAAGCGCGACAGCACCAGCATGTGTTCGACCAGGCGGTCGAGGTGGTCCAGATTGCCGGTGATGATCTTCAGGTAACGTTCCTGCAGCTTGGGGTCGACCTGGCGGCCATCCATGAGCAGGGTTTCGACATAGCCGCGCATGCTGGCCATGGGAGTGCGCAGGTCGTGGCTCACGTTGGCGATCAACTGGCGCTGGAACTGCTCTTTTTGGCGCAGCTTTTCGACCATGGTCTCGATGCGTTCGGCCATGCTGTTGAAGTTGCGGCCGAGAGTACCGATTTCGTCGGTGCTGCGCAGGTGCACCCGGTGGGAGAGATTGCCGGCGGCAAAGGTATCCACGCCACGGGAGAGCCGCTGCACCCGTCGTCCGGTCCAGGCCATGATCAGCAGTGCGGTGACAGCCGAGTAGATCAACAGCCCGACCAGGGCCTTGAAAATGTTGTCCTGGGCCGAGAGCAGGCGGGAGTCGGCGTTCAGATCGTCACTGACGATGGTGAGGGGGAAGAAGCTGGCCACCAGGTAGCCCACGGTTTCCTGCCCGTCGTCGCCGATGATCAGGTCGACTTCGAAAATGCGATTTTCGTAGGCGTCGGCGATTCCCGGTTCGGGGTAGGTGCTGTAGTCCCATTGGTCTTCACTCATGTCCTGCAAAAGGCTGGCCGAGACCGAGGGCACGGCTGCGCCGAGGCTGTCGGGCGCCGAGGAGTGCAGGTGTTGGCCCCGCGCGTCAAAAACGATGACCTCAACATCATACCCATAGACCTTCTGACCGTATTGCAGAATCAGAGCCGCACTTTTGTCGGTCTCGGTGCCCTGTTCCGTCAATTGGGCCGCCAATAGGTCGAGTTCGTCTTCGGACCGGTTCTCGTACCAATCCTCTTCATCGGCGTCGGCATAGGGATTAAAAACCGTGTTTTCGATCCAGAAATAATAGCCACCCAGGCTGATGCCTATCAGCAACAGGAAGGTTGCCGAAATGCGGAACAGCAGCGTATTGGCAAAATGGGGCAATTGAAGTTTCATGCTCGGTGTCTTTCCCCTCTTTGGTGACGATGAATCGGGTGCCGGTTGGTTGCCGTTTTTTAGAGGAATTCCTCGCTGAAACGGTAACCGATGCCCCAAACCGTCAGGATCAGCCGTGGCCGGTTGGGATTGTCTTCGACCTTGTTGCGCAGCCGGTTCACGTGAGAGTTGACAGTGTGCTCGTAGACGTCCGAATCCTGGTCCCAGACGATGTCCAGCAACTGCCGCCGGCTGAATGTGCGCCCCGGCCGTGAAGCCAGGGTGTAGAGCAGATCGTATTCCTTGACCGTCAACTGCACCGGTTCGCCTCCGACCTGCACCTTGCGCTTGCCGTGGTCGATTTTCAGCGGGCCCTGATCCAGAATGCGGTCGCCGGAGCTGATGCGGGCCAACTCTTCGGCGCGCTCGATGCGGCGGTGCAGCACCTTGATGCGGGCGGTCAGTTCGCGGATGCTGAAGGGCTTGGTCAGGTAGTCGTCACAACCCAGCTCGAGGCCCAGCACCTTGTCTGATTCTTCGCTGCGGGCGGTGAGCATCAAGACGGGGGTGCGGGTATCGCCGGTGCGTATCTCGCGCAGCACATCGATGCCACTCATGGTCGGCAACATCCAGTCCAGGATAACCAGCCCGTATTGGCCTGACTGAAAAGCGCGCAGACCGGCTTCCCCGTCGGCCGCGGCATCCACCTGGTAACCTTCGGCCGTCAGGTGCATGGTCAACAGGTCGATCAGTTCGCGGTCGTCTTCAATGACGAGCAGTTTCTTGGCCAGGGCGCCTTGGGCTGACATAGGGTCTTTCCTCCGGTCCCCATCTGGACAGAGCGGTGCAGATGAGGACAGTTCCGATAAATGCTGATCATCTTATGTAAATATAATTATATCAGACTGATACAGGAGGATCAAGGTCCTGAGGCACAAAACAGGGTCCGACAAAGGGTCAAAAAAGGCCGTATTTTGTTGATTTGAGGTGAGCCTCCCAAAAAAAGAATCTGGCCGTGATACTTGTGTGATCTCCCTGACCGACTATTTGGCCCAACAACACCATATCGCTATAACTTGCGAGACGATTGCCGAGCATCTGTGGTTCCGATCACGATGCCCGGAAATGTGCGTTGCAGGCCATTGGAAAAATCAGGGAATCTCCTTATGGTTTCTGATGCGCCCTCCGGAGGAATTCGCCTCGCAGGTTGATATTGACCGGGCTCGTCCTGCCCCCTTCTGGGTTCGGTCATGTTGAAGATTCCGGGACAACCATGTGTGGTCCCGGAATCTTTTTTTTGGCCTCAGGGCCATACTCTGGCGAATATCCCGGCTGTCCTGGGGTTATCTCCCGCGCCGGATGGAGAATCCCTGGTTGCCCCGGACTCGACTCCGCTTATACTACTCTCACGCAGAAATTCGAAACCTCTGACAGGAGAATTCATGACCACCAAGACTCTCGACCTGCCTGCCGTGGGGGAGCCCATCCTCACGCTCAAGGCGGTCAACAAATCCTACGGGACCAAGCGGGCGGCACAGGACGTGAATCTGAGCATTCCGCGCGGTGCCGTCTACGGCTTCCTGGGGCCCAACGGGGCCGGCAAGACCACCACCATCCGGGCCATCATGAAGATTCTGCTGCCGGACAGCGGCGAGATCCGGCTGGGCGGCCAGTTGCTGGACGGCTCGATGCGCGACCGCATCGGCTACCTGCCCGAAGAGCGTGGCTTGTACCGAAAAATGAAATGTGTGGAACAGCTGGCCTATCTGGCCGAGCTCAAGGGTGTGCCCCGCCGCGAGGCGATCGTGCGCGCCGACCATTGGCTCGAACGCCTGGGACTGATGGAGTACCGCGACCGCAAGGTGGACGCCCTGAGCAAGGGCATGCAGCAGAAAATCCAGTTCGCCGCGACGTTCATTGCCAAGCCAGATCTGGTGATCCTTGATGAAGTGTTCAGCGGCCTGGACCCGTTGAATATCGAATTGTTGCGGGAGATGATCCTGGAAGAAAAAGAAAACGGAACCACAGTCATTTTTTCGACCCACATGTTGGCTGAGGCTGAAAAAATCTGCGATGCCATCTGCCTGATCGAAGGCGGCGAAGTGATCCTCGATGGCACCATGGACGAAGTGCGGGAACGCTTTCCGCTCGAATCGGTGCGCGTGGCCTGGGAAGGGGGCGCCGAACCGCCGGCCGATTTGGCCGGGGTGATTCATCGCGAATTTGTCGAAGGAAGGTGGCAACTCACCCTTGCGGCAGACACGGATCCGCGTTCGCTGTTGCCGGCCTTGATGGCGGCTGGTGAGCTGACGCTGTTTTCGGCCAACCGGCCGAGTCTCAACGAGATATTCCTGACCGCCGTGGCCCGCCATCGTGAAGAGCGT
>CAZLUL010000054.1:5382-20081 GCA_964562635.1 uncultured Fibrobacteraceae bacterium
CGTGAAGAGCGTCAAGCGGGCCAGGAGGTCCAATCATGAAGAAAATCATGACAGTCATCCGCAAGGAGTACCTGGAACGGGTGCGCTCCAAGAGTTTCGTGATCGGCACGCTGCTCGGCCCGGCATTGATGTCCATGTTCATCGTGCTGCCCATGCTGCTGGCCGACTCGGGCGGCGAGGACGAGCGCACCATCGCTGTCATCGATCCTTCGGGCCTGTATTTCGACCGCCTATCGAGCGAGCTGGAAGAGCGGGGCCATGAGTCGCTGACAGTCAACCGCATCGAAGTCGGGGCCGGTGGGCCGCAGGCGGCGGTGGATCAGTTAAAAGACTCGATCCTGGACGAGTCCGTGCACAGCGGCATCCTCATTGATCCGGATTTCCTGGAAAATAGGGCGGTGAATTTCTACAACAAGTCGGTCAGTTCGCTGGTGGTGCGCGACAAGATGTTGCGTCCGGCGCTGAACAAGGTTCTGCGCGAAGGCCGTTTCGCCAAAGCCCAGGTGCCCGATTCGATGTTCACCTACCTGGCGGCGCGGACCACCTGGACCAGCATCGCGGTGACCGCCGAGGGCGGCGAGCAGGAACAGGATGAAGCGGTGGGCTTCATCATGGCCGTCAGCCTGATCATGATCATTTACATGATGGTCCTGATGTACGGCAGCCATACCCTGATGGCCGTCATCGAGGAAAAATCGAGCCGCATGGTGGAGGTTCTGCTGGCCAGTATCTCGCCGGGTCACCTGATGTTGGGTAAAGTTTTGGGAATTGGTTTAGCGGGCCTGACCCAGTTCTGCATCTGGACCGGCACGTTCTTCGTGCTGTCGCAGAAGGGCGTCTCGGTGGGCGAATTCACCCTCGATACGGGCTTCCTGACGCCGATGATCTTGATCTCGTTCGTGATGTTCTTTCTGCTGGGCTTCTTCCTGTACGCCACGATGTTCGCCGGCGTGGGAGCCCTCTGCAATTCGACCCAGGATGCGCAGCAGTTCCAGATGCCGCTGATGATGGGGATGATGATTCCCATGACCTTGCTGACCCTGGTGGTGCAGTCGCCTGATTCCACGATAGCGGTGGTGCTCAGTCTGGTGCCGATGTTTGCGCCGGTGATCATGTTCATGCGGGTGTGCGTCGAGACGCCGCCGTTGTGGCAGATCGGCCTGAGCTGGTTGCTGATGATCATTGCCATTGTTCTGGCGGCGCGGGGGGCGGGCAAGCTCTTCCGCATGGGCATCCTGATGTACGGCGAGTCGCCGACCTGGGGGACGCTGTGGAAGGTGCTGCGAGACTAGACTGCTTGGGATGAGCCCCAGAAATTGGGATGAGCATGAAAAGGCCCGGCGGTTGAAAAATTGCCGGGCCTTTATTTCAATATTTGTCTATTCCGCCATCTCAAGCCGGAAGGTGTCGCCGACTTCGATCATATCAACGACTTCCATGCCCTTGCTTACCCAACCGAAAATTGTGTAACGGCCATTGAGATGGGGCTGGGGCGAGAGGGTGACAAAAAACTGGCTGCCACCGGTGTCCTTGCCGTCGTGGGCGATGCCGACGGCGGCGCGCTGGTACCGGGCGCGGCTCCATTCACTGCGGATGGTGAAGCCGGGTCCGCCCCAGCCATTGCCTTCGGGGTCGCCGCCCTGCACCACGAAGTCGGGCACCACGCGGTGGAAGGTCATGGCGCCAAAATAGTCTTTCTGCACCAGCGAGATGAACAGGGCGCAGGTGTTGGGGGCCAGATCGCCATCGAGGTCGATGAGGAAATCGCCGCGCTCACTCACGCAGCGAATTTTTGGCGCCGAAAACGCCGCCGTCACCGGCGGTTGGCGGTGGTCCCGCCGGACGGGCGGCAAAGTGGCCTGCAGACTGCCGCTGGTGGGGATCAATGCGGCCGGCAAGAGGTGCGTGTCGAGGGCCGCCTGCCGGCCTTCATTGCGCAGGCGGATGTCCACCGAATCAAAACTTTCGCGCAGGACCCGGCGGGCTTCGGCCCGCAGGTCGTCTCCACCCTGCCACGGCGCCACGGTGTCGCCCTCAGCGGGCGTGAGCAGGGCGCTCAGGCCCGCCAGTACGCCGCGCTGCATCTCGAATCGTCCCGGGCCATCGGCGCGGTCCCATAAGGTCGTCAACGCGAGCAGTGACTCGTCGGTGGGCAGGGTGCCGAGCAGGCCGGCGGCCGTCGTGCTGACCACAAAGTCCCGGTCGGTCGTGGCGGTCAGCATTTTGCCTTCAATGTGGTTGCTGCCGAAAGGCTCGGTGGCCGCCTCGGGTCGGTTCAGGCGCAGGTCATTCAAGCCCGTCAAGGCCGCCGAGCGTACCATGGCGTTGATGGGGCGCCCGGATTTGTCGGCGTAGGGCGACTGGAAAATGGGGCCACAGTGGGTCGAGAGAATGAGCCCAGGCATGGGATGGTGAGCGGCCAGGGCGGCCATGCCCGCGGCCAATACCTGAGGGGAATGTTCGCGTTCGATGGCGCTTTGCAGGTCGCTGGCCGCGCCGGCACCGCGCAGGGCTGCCAGGGCAGTCAGGGCCGACGCCCGCACCGCCACATGGGGTTCATGGAGGTGCGAACGGGCGGCGCGGGCCAATCGGATGCGCCACACCGGCAGCAGGCTTTCCTGTTCGATGGCTTCGGCGGGCAGAGGCAGATCAGCCACCAGACCGGCCATGGCGGTCAAGGCGGTGGCCGCCACATGGGGGTCGTCGTGGCCCGCGGCGGTGATCAATTCGGCGGCTATGAGCTCAGCCTGGATTTCATCGTCCGGTTCATCTCCGGTCAAAGGTGGCGCGCCCACGGCGCCAAGCGCCCGGCATCCGGCGATGGTGACCCGGGCGCGGTCCCGGCCGCGAAAATTCTGGTGGTGTTCGAAACCCGCCAGCACGGCCGGCAAGATTTCCGGATCCTGCTGCCGACTCAACGCGCGGTAGGCGTGCACCGTGCTTTGGGCGTCGTTGCTCTGGACAAAGGGTGTCAGCAACGGCACCAGAGTCGAATCGGGCACCAGTTCGGCGCAACGCAAAACGCGCCAACGCACATCGGCTTCCGGGCGGTTCAAGCCGGCCTCGATGGCCGCGCGCATGGCTGCTGTCTCAACCCGGGTGGCCTGGTTGCGCAAGCCATCCCAGGCCAGGGCGGCGGTGTTGGGGTCTTCGTGGGTGGCGGCCAATAACAGGGCGGTGCCGTCGTTGTCCAGCTGGGCCAGGGCGGCTACGGCGGCTTCACGGACCTGGGGACGGACATCGGCCGCGGCCCGGTTCAGGTTTGGCAAGGCCCTCACATCACCAATCAGGCCCAAGGCCCAGGCGGCTTCGGCTCGCACGGTGAGACTGGCGTCAGTCATCGCTGCGATGACCTGGGGCAGGCTGTCATCCCGACCGATGAGACCGGCGGCCCTGACGGCAGCCAGGCGCACGTGGGCGTCGTCACTGCCGAACATGGTGCGCAACGAGTCGGCCGGTGCCAGGCGTTGGTCCTGCCAGCGGGCGATGGCCTGCAATTGGGCAGCGCGGTCGTTGGGTGTCAGGCAACCGGTTGCCAGCAGCGAAATGGCCACTGTGGCCAGGCAACAGACACAAAAATTCCGGTGGGCGCGGGTCATGGGAGACCTTTCAGGATACGGGTGGTGACAACGGGCACACCTTAGCACCACCGCCGAATTGCACCAAGGGCGGGATTAGAGGTGCCGGAACATATCGGAGGGGCCGGTGGACCTCATTTTGACCCCAGCGGCCGGTGGTGTTAAACTGGTCGCTCAGATGGGCGCCCAGATGACTGCGAAATCCTCGAAATTGTTGGAGAAACCATGAAAACTGCCATTCTTGGCGCATCTGGCCTGGTGGGCCGGACGATGTTGGGGCTGCTGGCCGAGCGAGATTGGCTTTCGGCACCGCCCCGCCTGCTGGTATCCGGCCGTTCCGCCGGTGCGGTATTGCCTTTCCGGGATACGGAATTGGTGTGCACCGAAGTGGGCCCCGACAGCTTTGCGGACCTCGATATTGTGTTGTTCAGCGCGGGCGGCGGCCCGAGCCGGCAGTGGGGGCCGATCGCCGCGGCGGCGGGTGCCCAGGTGGTGGACAACAGTTCGGCCTGGCGCATGGATGCCCAGACGCCACTGGTGGTGCCGGAAATCAACGGCGACTTGTTGCAACCGGTCGGTGCCGATACCGCCGGGGGCATCGTGGCCAATCCCAACTGTTCGACGATTCAAATCGCCATGGCCGTTGCGCCCCTGGACCGCGCCTTTGGCGTGCGCGAAACCCAGGTGACCACGATGCAGGCGGTGTCCGGTGGTGGGCAGGCTGCCCTGGCCGAGTTGAAGGCCCAAAACGAGGGCCAGGCGCCCGGTCCGGATTCTCTTTTTCCGCGCCCCATGGCGCACAACGTGCTGCCGGCCATTGGCGCCCGTGAAGCCGATGGCTCCTACGAAGAAGAAGGCAAGGTCGGCCGGGAGCTGCGCAAGATTCTGGGGCGGGGCACCGACCTGCAGGTCAGTTGTACGGCAACCCGGGTGCCGGTTTACATTGGCCACAGCGCCGCAGTGCGCGTGGTCTGTGAAAAGCCCGTGGATCGGGAGGCGGCCTGCGACGCCTTGGCGGCCTGGCCCGGCGTGGTGATCGTCCGCGATCCCCACGAGTTTGCCACAGCCCAGGAGATGACCGGGCGCAACGAGGTTCACGTGGGCCGCATCCGGGGTGAAGCTGACAACGCCCATGCCCTGTTGATGTGGGTGGTGGCGGACAATCTGCTCAAGGGCGCGGCCTGGAATGCGGTGCAGATCGCCGACTGCCTGGCGGGACAGAAGTAGCATGCTCAACGGCGCTTCATTTGCCGTGTCGGAATTGCGGGCCACAGCCTTGAGCCGGCCCCATCCGGCGACTCGTCTGGCGGCTCTGCTGCTGGGGTTGGTCAGCGGCATGATGGCGCAACCGATTGCCTTGGCCGTGATGTTGGTGCTGGTGACGTCCGGTTTGGTGTGGACGGGGCTGGGGCTGGGGCGGCAACTGGCGGCGCAGAAGCCCTGGTTGCCGGTGGCGGCACTGGTGCTGGGCATCCATACGCTGACCACCGTGGCAGCCGCGCCGCTGGGGCACCCCTCCTGGTTGGGGCTGGCCGCGGGCGTGCAGGCCCTGGCGCGAGTCGGTTTGTCGGTGGGGCTGCTGGGGTTGTATCTGCGGGTGGCTTCGCTGGATGATTTGATCGCCGGCACGGGCTGGTGGCTGGCGCCACTGCAACGGGTGGGCGTGCCGGTGGGTGATCTGGGCCTGATGTTGGCCGTGGCCCTGGGCACGGCGCCGGTGGTGCTGGGCGAGGGGCGCCGCATCGAGATGGTGGTGCGCCTGAGGCGGGCCAGCGGTGCGGGAACCGGCTCCTGGTGGGGCCGCTGGCCGCGCCGGATCGTGGACCGCGCCCAGGTCGTGGTGCCTTTGCTGGAAACTTTGGGCCGCCGGGCCGAAGCCCTGAGCCTGAGCCTGCGCCGACGTCGGCCGGAACCCGGGGCCCACGGCCGGTTTCTGCCCTGGGGAGAAATTCTGTTCCTGTCAATTTGGCTTGGGATGCTGATCTGGTCACCATGGTCGTAACCGAGGACTATCAATGAGCGAAGATTTGCAATGAGCGAAGAATTGGTGGAGACCACGGCAGAATCCGCGCGGCGTTTTGACGGCGTGCGCCTGCGGCTGGACATCGCCTATGTCGGGCGCGAATTCCACGGCTGGCAGATTCAGCCGGAGCTGCGCACGGTGCAGGGCGAGCTGCGCCATTATTTGACCCGCCTGCTGGGCCGGGACGCCATTCCGGTGGCCGCCGGTCGCACTGACGCCGGCGTGCACGCCCGTGGGCAGGTGGCCCACCTGACGGTGCGCGACGAGCGCGAAGTCGAACGGGTGGAGCGGGCCCTGGATCGGATGTGCGCCGGCGACTTGGAAGTCAGCCGGGTGCGCCGGGTTTCGCCCGATTTTAACGCGCGCTTTTCGGCGACCGCCCGGCGCTATTCGTATCACCTGATCCAGACCCGGGACATCTTTCGGCCCCATGTGTGGCATGTGTACCGGGAGCTGGACCGCGCGGCGATGGAGCAGGCCGTCGGGCACTTTTTGGGCCGGCATGACTTCGCAACATTCTGCAAAGCCTCGTCCCGCAAGGAAAACAATGAATGCGACGTGAGCCTTTGCACCTTTGAATGGTCGGGCGATTCGGCTATCTTTCACGTGAAAGCCAACCGGTTCCTGCACCACATGGTGCGCAACCTGGTGGGCCTGCTGGTGGAGATCG
This sequence comes from uncultured Fibrobacteraceae bacterium, assembly GCA_964562635.1. Lineage (GTDB taxonomy): Bacteria > Krumholzibacteriota > Krumholzibacteriia > LZORAL124-64-63 > LZORAL124-64-63 > JAGRNP01. The sequence goes on from CAZLUL010000054.1 coordinate 11,654, forward strand.
GCTGTGGCGAATGGCAGCCGGAGCAGGTCCCGGCCCTGTTGGCCGCCCAAAATCGCAGCGACATCGGCCGGATGGCTCCGGCCCATGGCCTGTTTCTCGAAGAAGTCGACTATCCCGATTGTTGCCTGGATCCCGCCTGGCGGGACCCGCGCTTTACCAATGCTGAACCGTTACCTGCCAAGGAGTTACCATGAAGTTCTTCATCGATACCGCGAACCTTGACGAGATCAAGGAAGTCAAGGCCATGGGCATGTGCGATGGCGTGACGACCAACCCGAGTCTGATGGCCAAAGAAGGCAATACCGATACCGACAAGGTGCTGAAAGAAATCTGCGACGTGGTGCAGGGCCCGGTCAGCGGCGAGGTGACCGCCCTGGATGCCGAGGGCATGATTGCAGAAGGCCTGCGCCTGGCGGCCATCAGTGAGCATATCGTGGTCAAGGTTCCCACGACCTATGAAGGCCTGAAAGCGACGGCAGCTTTGGCGGCCAAGGGCATTCGGGTCAACGCGACTCTGGTTTTCTCGGCCAGCCAGGCTTTGCTGGTGGCCAAGGCTGGTGCGGCCTATGTGTCGCCCTTCGTCGGTCGCCTCGATGACGTCAGCGAAGACGGCATGCAGTTGATTTCGGACATCGTGGACATCTACCAAAATTACGAATACGAGACCGAGATCATCGTGGCCTCGGTGCGGCACCCGCTGCACGTGGTTGACTCGGCCCTGTTGGGGGCGGACATCGCCACGATCCCGCCCGCGGTGATCAAAAAACTGGTCGCCCATCCGTTGACCGACAGGGGTCTGGCCGGCTTCATGGCCGACTGGGAGAAACTGCAGGGCGGCAAATAATGCTCGGTCGTGGGGCATGGACCGGCGTGGTGCTGGGCTTGGCAGTCGGTGTGGTGTTGGGCATCTTTCTGCTCAACACCCGTGGTGACGGGGCGTTTTACGCGGGCAATTCCGGCCCGGGAAACGGCAATGGCGCCAACAACGGCAACTCGGTGGCGGCCGATTCGGGCGCCGTTGGCCCGGGCGAATCGCCCCTGACGATGCGGTTGTACAACGACCGCACCAACGCCATTGTTTTGGCCACCCGTGAAGTGGCCCCGGCGGTCGTCAGCATCGGTGTGGTGCAGCCTCAACGTTACCGGACAGCCCAGATCGACATGCTCGAGCGGTTGGGGTACATCCCGCGCCAGGATCGGTACCGTCCGGTGGAAAACATGGGCTCGGGCGTGATCATTTCCGCCGACGGCCTGATCGTCACCAACAACCACGTGGTCGAAAATGCCCTGACCATTTCGGTGACGTTGTATGACGGTCGGCAATACAAGGCCGAAGTGGTCGATACCATCGAGCGATACGACCTGGCAGTTCTTCGGGTCCAGGAAACAGGCTTGCCCGTCGCGCCCATCGCCCACAGCGATTCGCTGCAGATCGGCGAGTGGGCCATCGCCATCGGATCGCCCTACGGATACCTGTTGGCCGATACCCAGCCCACGGTGACTGTCGGGGTCATCAGCGCGGTGAACCGGGACATCAAGCGCCAGGGCCAGGATTCGCTCTACCTGGGCATGATTCAAACCGATGCCGCCATCAATCCGGGCAATAGCGGCGGGCCGCTGGTCAATACCCGCGGTGAAGTGGTCGGCATCAATACGTTCATTTTTTCGGACACCGGCGGCAGCGTGGGCATCGGCTTTGCGGTGCCGGCCTCGCGGGTGATGACCGTGATCAGCGAGATCCAACAATATGGGCACTATCGCAAGCCGATGATCGGCATGTATTTGCGGCCAGTCAATTCGCTGGATGTGATGAATTACGATTTGAAAGACCGGGAGGGCGCCTTTGTCGAACATGTCGAAGAGAACCAGGCGGCCTTCAAGGCTGGCCTGCGCAAGGGCGATATCATCCGGGAAATCGAAGGTTTGCGTCTGAACCAGTCGGATGCGATCTATCGGTTCTATTACAACGCCCGGGTCGGCGACCAGATGAGATTCCGGGCCGTGCGCAGCGGTGAGTCGTTTGACGGCGTCATCGTGCTCGAGGAGCACTAGAGTACAGCAGCAGGAGAGAACTTTGATCATTCAGGCAAATACGTCGTGGCGCAAGGTGCTGGTCACCGGCGGTTCGGGCTTCAACGGCATCAATCTGATCCGTTTCCTGCTCGAACGCGGCGTATCGGTGCGGTCGCTGGACCTGGCCGAATTCACCTACGACGACTGCAAGGACAGCATCGAGTCGTTAGTGGGCGATATCCGCGACCCTGAAATCGTGGCTCAGGCCATGGAGGGTGTGGACCTGGTGATCCACACGGCGATGGCCCTGCCCTTGTACGAACCCGATGACATCATGACCACGGGCATCGACGGCACCCGCAATCTGCTGCAGCAAGCCCAGGCCGCGGGCATCAAACGCTTCGTGCACATTTCATCGACGGCCGTCTATGGCATCCCCGATCACCATCCATTGCTGGAAGACGATCAGCTCGATGGTGTGGGGCCCTATGGCGTGGCCAAGGTCGAGGCCGAAGGTGTTTGTGAAGAGTTCCGCGCCCAGGGCATGATCGTGCCCATCATTCGGCCCAAGAGTTTCATCGGTCCCGAACGTCTGGGCGTGTTTGCGGTGCTCTATGACTGGGCCCGCGATGGCCGCAGTTTTCCGATGATTGGCAGCGGCAACAATCGCTACCAACTGTTGGACATTGCTGACCTGTGCCAGGCGATCTGGCTGTGCAGCACCCTGGATGAAGCGACGGTGAACGACACCTTCAATATCGGGGCCGGCGAATATACGACGATGAAGCAGGACTGGCAGGCGGTGCTGGACTACGCGGGCAAGGGCGGCAAGGTGCGCGGATTTCCCGCCACGCCGGTGATCTGGGCCCTGCGCATCCTGGACAAGATGGGCCTGTCGCCGCTGTACAAGTGGGTGTACGAGACGGCCGCCACCGACAGCTTCGTCTCGATCGACAAGGCGCGCAAATTGCTGGGTTACAAACCCGAGTACTCCAATCAGGACGCGCTGATCCGCAACTTCGAATGGTATCTGGCCCACCTGGACGAGTTCGAAAACGCCTCGGGTGTCTCGCACCGGGTGCCCTGGAAACAGGGGGCCCTGGGCGTGGTCAAAAAATTCTTCTAGACGGGAGTTGCGCATGATCGCCATCACGGGCGCCGCCGGTTTTATCGGCAGCAATATTGTCTGGCACCTCAACCAGCTCGGTCGCCGTGACCTGCTGGTGGTCGACGTGCACGAAACTGACGAAGGCAACGCCAATCTGGCGCCGCTCAGCTATGATCGGTACCTGACCAAGGACGAATTCCGCACCTGGCTGGCCGATCCGGCCCAGGCCGCCCAGCTCGAAACCCTGTACCACATGGGCGCCTGCAGCAGCACCACCGAGACCGACGCCGACTATCTGGCCGAGAACAACTTTGGCTACACGCGCGAGCTGTGCGAATTGTGCCTCACGGCCGGGGTGCGTTTTATCAACGCCAGCAGCGCGGCCACCTATGGTGATGGCGACCAGGGATACGACGACAACGAAGCACTGATCCACGAACTGAAGCCGCTGAATCTGTACGCCCATTCGAAGCAGGATTTTGATCTGTGGGCGCGGGCCGAAGGAGTGCTTGATCGCATCGTGTGCCTGAAGTATTTCAATGTCTACGGACCCAACGAATGGCACAAGGACGATATGCGCTCGATGGTCTGCAAGGGGTACGAGCAGATTCGTGATCATGGCCAGGTGAAGCTTTTTGCTTCGGACCAACCGCCGTATCCCGATGGGGGTCAGCAAAGGGACTTCGTGTACGTGAAGGACGCCGTGGCGATGACGGTCTGGTTTGCCGACCACGCCGAAGCCAACGGTATCTTCAACGTCGGCACGGGGCGGGCCAATGACTGGAACCGCCTGATCACCGCCATCTATACGGCCCTGGGGCGCGAGGCCGATATCGTCTATGTGCCCATGCCGGAGCATCTCAAAGGCAAGTACCAGTACCACACCGAAGCGGCGATGGCCAAGCTGCGCGCCGCCGGTTACGACCAACCCTTCACCGTGCTGGAAGAGGCGGTGGCCGACTATGTGAACAACCATTTGGTCAGCGGAAAGCACCTGAGCTCATGAACCAGCCGGGACTTTTTCCCAAACCCGTGGGCAGCCTGCTGATCGGCATGGACAAGCTGCCCGAGCTGCTGGCCAAAGTGATGCCCCTGAAGGCGAAACACCGCGGCGCCATGCCGGGACAGATCCGCGCCCTGTCCACCTACCTGACTGCCGAGCGCGACCAACTGCCCCGCGACTACATGAACCAGCCGCCGCTGCTGAGCGCCTACCTGCACTACTTTATGCCCTGGAATCTGTACCGGCAGGGGCGCCTGTTGGCCGGCCTGGACCTGCGCATCCGGCCCGGAGCCCAGATTGTTGACCTGGGGGCGGGACCCCTGACTTTTCTGCTGGCTCTGTGGCTGTCCCGTCCGGAGATGCGCGAGCAGGAATTGAATTATCTGGGCCTGGACCGTTCCGATACGCCGCTGAAACTGGGGCGCCAGCTGTTTCGGGCATTTGCTGAAAAATCGCCGTGGCAGGTGCGCACCGAACGCAAACCAGTGGGCATGGGGCGCAATCCCAAGGCCGATTTGCTGGTGATGGCCAACCTGCTGAACGAGATGGAGTGGGGTGGCGAGGCCCGGCCACGGGCCCGCGACGAAGAAGACGAAACGGGATCACCCTACGATCAGGTCCTGGAAAAATGGGAAAACCAGGTGGCCGATGAGGGGGCGATCCTGCTGATCGAACCGGGCATGCGGGCCTCGGGCATCAACCTCTATCGCCTGCGCGAAGCGGCGCTGGCGCGCGGTTGGCGCGCCGAAGCGCCGTGCCCCCACGCGGAAGCCTGCCCCCTGCCCGGCCACCGGAGTTCGGGTTGGTGCCACTTCAGTTTTGCGCCCACCGGAGTGCCCATCTGGCTGATCAACCTCAGCCGCAAGGCGAAACTGCCCAAGGAACGGGCCAGTCTCAGTTTCCTGCTCTTGACGCGGGGTGAAAACCCGCCGGTGAAGGTGGCCGCGCCGGTGCGTGCCGGGCGTGGCGAGAACCTGGTGCGGGTGGTCTCCGATTCGTTCGACCTGCCGGATTGGCAGCGGGGGCGGTACGGATGTTCGAGCCAGGGTCTGGTGCTTTTGCAGGATGAAAGATCGGCGACCGTGGAGGGGCCAGGATCAGGAGATTTGCTGGCCGTGAAGTGGCCGGACAACCCCGGCCGGGACGAAAAATCCGGGGCCTGGATTCTGCCCCGGACTCGTTGATCGCGGGCGAATCAGGCCCGGTTGTTGAAAATTCCGGCGACCCCGGCGATCACCAGGGCCGCGCCGCCCAGGGTCCAGCCGGTAACAACTTCCCCCAGAATCAACCAGCCCAGAAAAACAGCGATCACCGGATTGACATAAGCGTAGGTCATGACGACCTGGTAGGGCAGGCGCCGCAAAGTGGTCATGTAGGCAGTGAAGGCGAAAACCGAGCCAAAAAGGACCAGATAGGCCCAGGCCAGCCAGGCTTCACCAGTGGGTGTGGGCAAGGGCTCTTGCCGGGCCAGGGCCACGACGGCAAAGCCCACGCCGCCCAGCAATTGCTGGTAGCCGGAAATGGCCACGATCGATAGGTCGGGCTTGCGTCGCTGAAACCAGAGCGAGCCGATGGACCAGAACAATGGCGCCAGCAGGAGCGCCACCACGGCTGCCACATCGCCGGAATTGCCGTGCCTCAAGACCGGCCAGGAAAGTACCCCGACACCGCAAAAACCCAGCAGGATTGAACCCACCATGGGCGGTGTGGGCAAACGCCGATCCGCCACGCAGGTGATCGCCTCGCCGTAGATGGGCATCGCGGCGACCAGGAGGGCGGCCAGGCCACTGGCGGCGCGCATCTCGGCCCAGGTCACCAGGCCGTTGCCGCCAACCCAGAGCAGGATGCCGCTGCCGAACAGGAGCAGGAATTCCGACCTGGTCAGGCGCAGACGTTCGCCCTTGAATTTGGCCCAGGTCAGCAGGATTGCCGCCGCCACGACCACTCGCATCAGGGCCATGGTGAAAGGCGGGAACCCGGCCCCTTCACGCACCGCGACGCGGATCGCCAGATAGGTGCTGCCCCAAACAAAATAGACCACCAGAAGATTGAGCAGTCCGGTGCGGTCCAGTTGTTGACGTTCGGTCATGGGCTCATCCGGTCGTTGGGGATGCAGTATTGCTGAAGTGCCACAATAGAGTGGTGGGGACCCGGAACGAAAAGAATTCGATGCCCAGGTCTGATTACGGCCAGTTCAACAATGGTCCCGGTCAGCTCACCACTGGTGAGACGATCTCGTCCAGCGCCGTTTCCTGCGCGGCGAGGCGATCCACTTGCCGCCGCGCATACCAGACCGCCACCAGGGCCGCGGTCCAGGTGATGCCGAAGACGCCCCACCAAATGCCGTCCAAGCCCCAGCCGAAGACCCTTGTGGCCACGCCAAAAACCAGCGCGGGGCCGACCAGTTGGCGGTACAGACCGATCCAGAGGGCGAAGGCGGGCATCTTGAGACCCTGCAGGGCCGAGGTGTTGACGAACAGCAGGATGTACGCGTATTGGACAAAGGCGGCAATGCGCAGATAGTGCGCGCCGATGCCGATGACAGTCGGGTCGCTGGTGAATCGGGTCATCAGGAAATCAGCTCCGAACCAGAGCAGGACTGAGCCCAAGCCCGTGGCCACCGCGCCATAGACCAAAGCCGTGCGTACGGTGGTGCCCACGCGACCAAAACGCCCGGCGCCGCCATTCTGAGCCACCAGCGCCATGGTTGCCGAGTTCAGCCCGATGGTGGGCATCAGCACCATTTGCTCGATGCGGGTGGCCACGCCGTAGGCGGCGACCGCGTTTTTGCTGAAGTGGCTCAGGAACCAGGTGATGATCATGATGCCCAGCGCCACGGTCATCATGTTCAGGCTCGCCGGAATCCCCTGGCCGCTGATGGCTTTCAACTCCGCCGGTATCGGCCGCCAGCAGGCACCTTCGCTGTGCGAAAGCAGGCCCGAGCGCCGGGTTTGCCGGAACAGATACAGCACGCCCAGGAATTGGGCAATCAGCGTGGCGAGGGCCAGGCCCTTGATGCCCATGGCCGGCACGCCGAAGCCGCCGAACATCAGCCAGGGGTCCAGGCCGATATTCAGGAGCGTCGCACCAATGAGATAGTTGCGGTAACTGATCATGTCACCCTGGGCATTGAGGATACCGTTGAGCATGAAACCGGTCAGGGGCAGGAAGGCCCCGGCCAGGATGATGTGCATGTAGTCCAGGCAGATCTGCAGGTATTCACCCTCGGCGCCCAGCAGGCGGAACAGGGGTTCGGCCGAAAAGTAGCCCACCACCATGACCACCACCGACAGCAGCGTGCTCATGAGCAGACCCTGACTGGCGCAGCAGGCGGCCGCCCGGCGATTGCCGGCGCCCAGGGCATTGCCGATCAGGGCGGTCGCGCCAGTGGAAAACCCCGAGCCCATGGCCAGTAGGATAAAAAAGATGGGGAACGAAAGGGACATCGCCGCCAACGCGTCAGTGGAAAGGCGTCCGGCAAAATAGGTGTCCACCACATTGTACATGGTGTTGAAGAAGAATCCGACGGAGGCCGGGATGGTCAGGCGCCTGATCAACTCGGGAATCGGGGCGGTCGTCAGATCATTCTGCTTGGTGCTCAAAAGGGGGTCTCCATGGGGCTGGGGATGGCCACCAGCCCGTCCGGCGGCGGCAAACTCCCACCAAATGTACTGAAATTGTCCGCAATGCCCAGCCGGAAAGCCAGAAAAAGCCGAAACACTGCGACAATAGCTCTATTGGGGCGAGCAATGGCCCTCAATATCCGAACCGTCCTTGACCATCGGACCGGTCAGGGGTTAGCTTTCCGCTTTACACGGTGCGAGATGGAAAACGACCAACGAATTTCGGCTTTGGAGCCGGTTTTGACGCCTCGTGGGCGCTGGCCGGGCGGCAAAAACCCGATCTCCCGTTGTCGGGGTCTTTTCCGATCTCCCTGGCCCTCAGGCCGGATCCGTTCACCCTTCCGTTTTAAGGCAGGGCCCTACAGATGATCTCCCGCTACGCCAGCCCCCAAATGACGGCCATCTGGTCGGACGAGAACCGCTTCAAAATCTGGCAGGAAGTTGAAACCGTGGTGTGTGAAGTGCGCGCCGACCGGGGCGAAATCCCGGCCGAAGCCGCCGCCGAGATCCGCGCCAAGGGCAATTTTGACACCGCCCGGGTCCTGGAAATCGAAGCCACCGTGCACCACGACGTGATCGCCTTTCTGACCAACATGGCCGAGTACGTGGGGCCGTCGAGCCGCTTTGTGCATCAGGGCATGACCAGCAGCGATTTGCTGGACACCGCCCTGGCCCTGCAGA
>CAZLUL010000055.1:0-20022 GCA_964562635.1 uncultured Fibrobacteraceae bacterium
GTAAGGCTTTGCAGCCTTCAGCCAATGTGACGATCCGGAGCCGCCTGCGGGCGGCTCGGATCCCCGCCACTACCCGTGGTCTGACTGCCCTGTTTGCCCTGTTGTTGCTGTCGGTGCTCGTGGCCGGTCTGGCCAGAGCTGCGACAGAGACCACCTGGGGCGACGTGCCGGTCCGCAAGTGGGACTGGAACGAAGTGCGCTCGCTGCCCAATGGGCAGGAGATCATCGATGCCGAGTTGCGCCGTCAGGGTGAGTACAACCGGCGTTGGCATATCGTGCATGATCTGGTGGGGGGACAACACATTTCCCAATTGAGCCAGGAAATGCTGAAAAAGAAGGGGCTGGGAGCCAGTCTGTTGCAGGCCGACGGCGATCGGCGCAATATGGCCAAGGCCACCGAGCCCGATGTGCTGCGCGTGCTGTTGGTGCGGATCGGTTTTGAAGCCAACCGCGATTCGCAGCTGACAACCATCGTGCCGGGCGGCGATTTCATGCTCGATCCGCTGGCTGATCCGGGACCGTTGGAGATCGATCCGCCGCCCCACAACAAGGCCTACTTCGAGTCCCATCTGACAGGCTTGACCGAGTACTACACTTTCATGTCCGGCGGCCGCCTGCAGATCGAAGGCACGGTGCTGCCCGCCGGTGAGAACGACAGTTACAAGATGAGCGATGTGGCCGACTACGGTCCGGGCGCCGGCAACTTCTGGAGCCTCGAGACTCTGGAAAAACTGGTCCAGGATATGATCACGACTGCGGACCAGGGCTTGATCGATGACGGCCAGGGCAATGGCTTGGCCGACTACGATGACGAAACGCCTTTGACCTACGTGATCTTTGTGCATGCGGGCAGCGACTGGCAGAGCGACATCAATGGCGACTCGCCCAACGACATCCCGACTTTCTTTGTCACGCTTGGCGAACAGGTGGACCTGATCGGCAATAATCCCGCCGGCAATCCTGGAAAGTTGAGCGAATGCTCGATCATTCCCGAGACCACCAACCAGGATGGTGCCGTCGGCAGTATTGCCGCGGCGTTCTACCACGAATTTGGCCACGCGCTGGGGCTGCCGGATGTGTACAACACCCAGACCGGTCTGCCTTCGGTGGGTATCTGGGACCTGATGGATTCGGGGACCAACCTGCCAGTGACCCTCGGCACGATCACCGATGAGGGTGATACCGTATTTGTGGCCGCCACGGGTGTCTTGCCGCCGTCGCTATCGGTCTGGTGCAAGTGGTACCTGGGCTGGCTGGAGATGGGCGAGGTCAGCGCTCCGGTGCCCGGCAAGAGCGAATACCTGCTGCCGGCCGTGGGCGTGCCGCGCGATCAGTACGCACGCTACGACGCGGGCTTTGGCGACTTTGACCTGCGCTATCCCCAGGCCTATCGGGCCGGTGTTTCGCCGCGGGAGTATTTCCTGATCGAGAACCGGTGGGTGCCCTTGACGGTGGCCCAGACGCCATTTACGGATTTGCGCTTCGAACGTGACGAAGCCACCGGCGTGGTCCAGTATCTGGCCGGCCTATACCAGGGCACCTGGGAAAACTCGGGGCTCTACGATTTCTTCATGCCCGCCGGCGGCTTGCTGGTCTGGCACGTGAATGCCGACCGCATCGCCAGCGAATTGGGCACCAATACAATCAATGCCTATGGCGACGGCTTGCGTCTCGTTGAGGGTGACGGTATCCAGGACATTGGGGTTTTGGATGCCTTTGTCCTGGGCTGGTTCGGCTCCTGGCGCGATCCCTTTGGCGGCGTCGATCCGGACGGCGTGGAGACCGGCTATTCCGATCTCTACCGTGAGCAATTCCCGAGCAGTCGCAACTATGACCGCAGTTTTTCGGGCCTGCGCCTCAGCGAGATGGCGCCCCGCGTGCTCCGCACCGCTGCGGTGATGAAATTTCAGGCGACCATTGATCCAGTGCTGGAAGGCTTCCCCTGGGAAGTGGCGGCCATCGATTCCGTCGAGGCGGGCCGAAGTGGTGGCAGCGCCGGGCCGCGGTCCATCGAGCCATCTTCGTTGACCCCGTTGACTGTTGGTGGTGAACAGTTGCTGGTCTTCAGCGACAAGTCCGGACCCGAATGGGACGGCGACAGCTTTTCGTCTTCGCTTTATGCCATGCGCCCCAACGGACAACCGCGTTGGGTTGTCTCGCCGACCTGGCCCGAGGGTGTTTTTCAGGTGCTCGGCGGCGCCCAGGTCGGCTCGCCGCTGGCCCTGGACCATGCGGTGGACGGCACGGATTTGATTTGGGCGACTGATAATGGCCGGGTGGGTGCGACCCAGTTGACGGGCGTGCAAGCGGTGCCCAGATGGGTGAAAGTTATCTCGGACAGCCTGGTGACTGGTCCAATGCCCCTGCGTTGGCAGGATACCGAAACCCGGATCATGGTCGCGGCTTATCCCGACTCGGTTTACCTGCTGGATGATGCGGGCGCGCTGTTGGGCGATGGCCTGCAGTTGGCGGCCACGCCGGGCTTCCCGGTCGCCGATATGGAATTCAGCATCCTGCCCTTTGCGGGTGGGTCAAGCGACCTGGCGGCAGCCTTCACCGAGCAGGGTTGGTACCTGATTGCCCAGGATGCGGCCGGTCTGCTGGCCGACTACACGTTTACGCCTTACGCCGAGGGACTTGGCGGCACACCCGATTGGTTGGTCAGCAAACCGTTGTCCGCTGGTGAAGTGGTCGTGACGGCATTTGGGGCAGCCGGCGAGGTGGGTTCCTGGTCCGTGCTCGCTGACGGCACCATCGGTTCGTTGGCCAACAACCTCGACCTGGACGGCCCTTTGGTGTGCGCCCCGGCCGTAGCGGATGTTGATGGCGACGGCCGCCACGACATCGTGTTGGCGACTGGGACGCGCATCTACGGCTACAAGGACGACGGCGTGGCGTTGCGCGGCTTCCCGGTCAAGTTCTACGACCTTTATCCGCTGGCTGACTCGACTCGCGTGCAGGGTCCCCTGGTGGTTGCCGACGCGACCGGTGACGGCATCAACGATGTCTTCTTCAATACCACCGGTGGCCACCTGCTGGGGCTCAACGCAACCGGGCAGTTGTTGAACGAACTGCCGTTGCGCTGGGGCGATAGCCAGATGTCGGGTATGGCAGTCGGTGGCACGGCGGTCGATCGCATTCTGTGGCTGGTTTCGTCCGGTGGTTACACCGACGGCTTCCTGGACCGCATTGCGATCAACGGTCGGGTCAATGCCTACGGCTTGTTGCCCGTCGCGGCCGATGAAGACCGCACGAGCGAATGGCTCGGGCCCAACGGTGGCGTAGCTCGCAGTGGCCCGGTGGGGCAGGCGCGGGATCTGGGTTCGTCAGCTCCGGCCAGTGCCGAAAAAGAACAGGTTTACCTGTACCCCAATCCGCTCAGCGCAGATGATGTAAAGGTGCGATTCTACAGCCAGGGCACGCGCGCGGCGCGGTTGGCGATTTACAACCTGGAGGGCGAATTGGTCGCTCGTCAGGAGGCGCCGGTCACCGCCGGGGCCGTCAACGAAATCGTGATGCCGCTGCCCGGCATCGCCAGTGGGCTGTATCTGGCCCGCCTGGAATTTGAGGGGACCGGCGGCCTGACTGTCCGCACGATGACCCTCGCGGTGGAAAAATAGTTCGGGATGCCACCGGTTGCTACCGGCGGCGCGATTGATCGCTCAAGCCCCTGGGAACTCGACTCTGATGGAGGAACGCATGGTGCGGCAAGGCTGGAAGATCTGTTTGATCGGCGTTTTGGTGGTTGCGGCCACCACGGCGGTGATGCCCGTGAATTCGGCGGTTGCCGAAGAAAGCAGCCGGGCGGCCTGGCTGATGGGCCGCGCTCAACTCGAAGACCTGGCCCTGACGGGACAACGCTTCGAACAGTCGGAATTCGGCAGCAAAGCGGACGAGTCGGTCGAAGTGACGGGCCTGGAGCCCGGGAGCGTGGGCATGAGCGGCGCCTGGCCGGTCTTGATGTCGCTGGTTTTGCCCGGCTCCGGTGAAGTGGTCACCGGGCACAAGCGCGGCTACGTCATGATGGCGGCCGATATCTTTGCCTGGACCCAGGTGGCCAAGTACCACGGTGACGGCGAAGACCTGCGCGACGAATACATCGATTTTGCCGACGTCCACTACACCGATGAGCTGCTGGTGGCCGGCTATTATCCCGGTGGTGCGCCCATCGACAGCGGTTACCGCGATGGCCAGGGCGAGTTGTATTTTCCGGCAGTGGGTCCGATTTCCAGCGTGGATGAACTGGAACGCCTGCCGTTGTACGTGAGCAAGGAAGATGACTTCCGCGAGTACTACGAAAATCTGGGCAAGTGGGACCAGTTCATTTTTGGCTGGGACGATTACATCCGGCCGGATGACTACGCCGGATTCACCCCGACTGGAGATCGCGCGGTCGATCTGCAACAGCCGTGGGTTTCGGCCAACCGCGAAACCTATCGCTTGATGCGCGGCGCCTCGAACGATGCCTACAAGACCCGTGATCGCTGGTTGTACGTGAATATCGGCCTGCGCATGTTCAGTGTGTTGCAGGTGGCCTATCTGCAGGGCCTGCTGGGTGGCGGACCGGCCAGGGAACTGGAAGTCGCCGGTCATGCGGTGGAGATCCAGGCTGCGCCCATGGGATTGTATCGTGGCTCGGTATCGGCGCGAGTTTCGTTCTAGAATTGTTGAAGATTGTCGACCCCTGGCCAGCTTTGGGAGGCCCAAATTGTTCTTCGAGAAGATGTGCGGAAACGGTAGAAATCGGCGACAGATCATGGCCCGTTTGGGCCTGATTGCGGTGCTATTGGTGGTCATCGGCGTGGGGCAGGCCCTGGCCGAAGGGGCCAGCGAGGCGACGTTCCTGCGGAGCGAGTTTCAGGTCCTCGGGGCCGAGGCTTCATCCAACTGGCAGACCCAGACGCGGCGCGGTTCCCTCGGTCATTATCAGATCGGTGGCGAAGGTCGCCAGGAGTCTCCCCAGAAATCCAACAGCGAGTTTGGCAGCGATGAGCCCGAAATAGAAGCCGAACAGGGCGGCCCGTCGAATACCGGCGAAAAGGTGAAGGCGGGTGTGTTCTCGGCCATCCTGCCGGGCGCTGGCCAGTACTACACCGGTCACAAGGGCAAAGCCTACATCATGGGTGGCGTCGAGGTGGCCATCTGGACGGCGTACTTTGTTTTTGACAAGCAAGGGGACAACAAGCGCGATGATTCTGAGGAGTGGGCGGCCATTTACGCCGGCACCAGTGGTTCGCACGAAGACCGCTACTGGCAAGACGTCGGGCACCACGCCAACAGTGACGACTACAACGATGCGCTGCTGCGCGAGGCCCGGGCTCTGGGCGAACAGCCTTCCGGCCTGGTGGTCGGTGCGGATACCTGGCAGTGGGTGAACGACGATCGCCGCTTCGGCTACAGCAAACTGCGCTCTGACGGCAACTCGGCCTACGATCGCCGGGATTTCATGATTCTCTTTGCGGTGCTCAACCGTGCGGTCTCGGTGGTTGATGCCGTGATCGGCGCCGGCGGTTCAGATGGAGTGCTGGAAACCGAGGTCATGGGCCTGAATCTGGAAATGGAAGTTTTGCCTTCATTCCGTGATCCCGGCGCGCGCTGGGTGGTCTCCCGGAGCTTTTGATGAAACCGATGCGCCGCCGACTCACACGCCTGTTGGATTTTATCCTGGCCCGCTACTTCCCGGTGGTGGTTTTCAGCCTGGCACTGGCCATGGCCGGCTGCGCTGCTGGGCCCGAGCAGGGGATGCCTGACGCGGCCGGCACCTTGCCGGACAAAGGCTCAGCCACGCCGCGCACCGGCACGGCTGTCGCGGCGGTGGAATTTCTCTACGCCTTCGAAAATGACGCGGCCGAGTTGTACTATCCCATCGAAGGCATCGGTGGGTGCGAATACAGCGCCGAAGGCACGCTCATTTTCACCGACGAAAAGCGCGGCAAGGTCTACGGCCTCGACGGTGGCACCCGCCGCTGGTACGAATTCGATTTTCCCGGTTCGCGTCCCTACCAGCCGGTTGATGTGGCCGTCGATGGCTTCAAGGTGCTGATCCTCGATCGGGGCAGTGGACAGGTCAACCGCCACGATCTGAACGGTGCCTTCCTGGATGTCCTGGTTGACATCCGGCGGGTGGACCCTGTGATCCAGACGAGTCCCAACGCGTTTGCCATCGACCGCGATGGCCGCATGGTGATCTCCGACATGGCCCAGCAACAGGTCCTGTTGCTCGATACGTTCCAGAACCTGAACATGCGCGTTGGTGATCCCGGCACCATGCAGGACCAGTTTGCCGACCCCAGTGGCCTGTGCTTCCTGCCCGATGGCAGTTTCCTGGTGGCTGATCGCGGCAACCTGCGCTTGGCCCGCTATGGCCGTCTGGGCTTCTTCGAAGGCCTGGTCGGGGGCGATTTTGCGGCCAACAACCCGTTCCTGGCGCCCACGGGGCTGGACGCCGACCGCTACGGCAACATTTTTGTGGCCGATCCCGGCCTGGGCGTGGTGCACGTCCTGGGCAAACGCCTGACCTACGAATTTTCCGTCGGCCAGGATGAAACCGACGGCGGCGATCTTTCGGCCCCCGTGGATGTCTCGGTTGGACCGGACAACCTGTTGGCGGTCACCGATCGCTCGCGGGCCGCGCTGCTGGTCTACCGGATCATCTACGAATAGATGCGGCCGCCTGCAGGCAGTGCCAGATTGACACCCGCCCGGGGTGTGGCGTGCCTGCTTTTGCTGCTGATGGGACTCCCCGCTTCTTTACACGCCGCTGAAGATCCCATTGCCGAGAAGCCCATTGCTGAAGATCCAGCTGCCGCCGATCCGGTCGCTGAAGTCCGCCAGTCCGAGCAGGAATTTCGGCTCGTGCCCGCCGGCACCATTCCCCTCAAACTGACCCACGGTTTTGTGCACGCGCCTTCGGTGCGGGTTTTTGTCGAAGGGGTTCGGTGGGAAGTCGATGTGGATTACCGCGTGCGGGCCCGCACCGGGTTGTTGATTCCAGTGCGCAACTGGGTGACGGCCGGTACTGATTCGGCAGCCACGCCCGATCGCGCGCTGGTCATGGTCAGTTACGAATTTTTGCCGGTCCCGCTGCCTCCGCGCCGCGATCTGCGACCGGTGGCCGCGCCGCCTGACCAGTCCGGCGGGCCGGTCAGCCAGGGCCTGTTCAATCCTGCCGATCCGGCCAACGAGTGGAGCGCCGGCAACCTGCAGGTCAGCGGTTCAAAAACCGTCCAGGTTTCGTCGGGCAGTCGGCGCGAAATGACCGTCGACCAGAACCTGCGCCTGACCATCATGGGACAGTTGACTCCGGATATCGCGGTGCGGGCCTTTCTATCGGATGACAACCTGCCGGTGGTGCCGGAGGGCAATACCGAAGAGTTGCGGGACATCGACAAGGTTCTGGTGGAGCTGACAGCCCCGAATTGGGCGGCGACCCTGGGCGATTTTGTCGCCCGCCGGCAGGGCACGACCTTTGGCAACTACCGCCGCAAACTGCAGGGCTTTTCGTTGCAGGCCACACCGGGTCCCACCGAATTTGAAGTGCTGGCCGGCTCGCCCCGGGGGCTGTACCGCACTTTGCAGATACGGGGCCAGGAGGCCAATCAGGGGCCCTACTATTTGGGTGGCAGCGGTTCGGCCGGCAACCTGTTCATCGTCGCGGGCAGTGAGCGGGTCACGCTTGATGGGCAGGAGCTGATCCGTGGCTCGGACCGGGACTATGTCATCGACTATGTCGTGGGCACCGTCACTTTCACCTACCGCCAGCTGATCACCGCCGAGTCGACCATCGTCGTGGAATTCGAAGAAGGCGAAGGTCCGTACGGCCGCACGGTCGTTGGCGGCGGCGCGGGCGTGAAATTCAAGGTGCCACTGGTGGATCTGCCCGGGCGGGTCAGTGCGCGCGTGATTCGCGAGCGGGACGACCCGAGCCGGTTGCGCACAGGCGAGCTGGGTGACGATGACGAGGCGATTCTGCGGGCGGCCGGTGATGATCTCACCCTGGCGGTGGCCGGCGGCGTGAGCGCTGCGGTGCCTGGTGAAGGGCAGTACGGCGAACAAGTCGTCGGTCCCGAGACCATCTATGTCTACAATGAATTGGGCGGCAACTTCGATGTGGCCTTCTTCTACGTTGGCCCCGGCGTGGGGGACTACAATCTGGACCGCCTGACCAATACCGGCCAACAGGTATTCCTGCACGTGGGCGACGAGCAGGGCGCCTACCTGATCGGCCGGCCGTTGCCCATGCCTGGGCAGCAGAGCGTGGCGACTTTTACGGCTGATGTGGGTGATACGGCCGGCAGTTTCCTGGGCGCCGAATGGAACGCCGGGGTGATGGACCGCAACCAGTTGTCCGAGCTGGATAACGACGACAACAACGGTGGCGCGGGGCGGGTGGAAGGACGTTTGCGGGGCCAAGGCGTATCGTTGGGCGACCGCAACCTCGGCGAGATCGATCTGGAGGGCTCGTGGGAGCAGAAAGATGGCGAGTTCAAACCCTTCCAGGTGCACAAGACGATTTTTGACTACGACCAATGGGGCCTGGACGACCGCGCCCGCCGTGCGGGTTTTCTGGACGAGTCCGAACGCGAATCCCGACTGGCGGGCTCGTGGCGCACCAATTCCGAGGGCGACCGTTTGCAGTTGGCGGGGAAGTTGGGCAGCCTACGGCACGGCAACGCCCTGGCGGCCGAACAGATCGAGGGCCGCGCCGACTGGGAACTGTGGGGCGGGCGGGGCCGGCATCTGCTGCAGAAGGCGCAGGCCGACGACGTGGCTGATCCCCTGGAAATCCGCCGCACTCGGCGCACCCACGAAGTGAGTTGGAACGTGGGGCCGTTGGTGCCGTCGGTGAACCACAAACTGAGGCGCTGGCAGGATGGAAAAATCACGGGCAACCGGGCTGCCGGCTACCAACTGGAAGAATATGGCGCGGGCCTGGCTGCGCGCGCCGGGGGCAGCCTGGCCTGGAATGTGAATTTTGCCCGCGGCTTGGCTGACTCGCTGCTCAACAACGAGTGGCAGCGTCAGCGCGACAGCCGCACCACCCGCGGCGGCATCTCCACCGGACGTTTCGCCGGCATGCGCCTGGTGGGCGAAGGCACATTGCGCCAGGTCCTGCAACCGGGCGGCCCGGATGAGACCACGCGCCTGGGCCGGGTCAATCTGGCCGGGACCTGGGACCGCACGGCCAGCGACTGGTCCCTGGGTTACCGGGTGGAAAACAGCCGCGCCGAGGTATTGGACCGCCAGATCGTCTTTGTCGGCGACGGGCAGGGCGAATTTAATGAAGACGGGTTGTTTGTGGGCCCGGGGCAGGGCGACCACGATATGATCCTGGTCGGCACCGACAGTCTGGTGGCCACCACCGGCGTGGTGGCGGACCTGAACTACCGGCAAGGGTTCAAATTCCTGGGCGAAAAGCGCTGGTACGGCGCCTGGTCCGCCATGACTTTGGCCTCCATGGGCGGGCGCAGCACCACCGACGATGTGGGCGGCCTGTTGACCCTCGATCCCAACGTGATTTTCGACAAGGAAACCGCGGTCCTCGGTGATTTGAATTTCTCGGAGGAACTCGTGTTCCTGAAGCATCTGCGCACAGTCGACCTGCGCGGGAAATTTACCTACCGGGAAATCGTCGACCGCCAGTTCGCCGACCATCCTGAAGACCGCACGGACCGCGTCTGGCAGATGACCGGCAATATCAACGTCTCGCGGCGCAGTGCCCTGAAGTTGCGCTGGCAGCGACAGGACGACCGGCGCTACACCGCCGAAGGCACCCAGAGCGCACGGCGCAGTTTGCTGATTCTGAGTCGGCGCTACGAAGTGGGCTGGAATTACAGTCCGACCACCGACCTGCGCCTGGGCCTGCAGGCCGAATACATTGAGCGCCGGGACAATATATCGGAGGTCGATCAGAAAGAAATCGCCTTGCGGCCCACCGGTCGCGCGCGGTTGCGCAAGGCCTGGACCCTGCAGGGCGATCTGCGCTTTGCCAATGTGGACTCCGCAGAACCCGTCGGCGCGGTGCGGCCCTTCTTTTTCCCACTGCCGGGCCGCAATGTCGAATCGTCGTTGCGACTGGCCTGGGATCCGTCCGGCCTGCTCTCGGTGGCGGCCAGTTGGTTTACCCAGAAACGCGAAGACAGGAGGTGGCAACACAATGTGCGCTTGGAAACAACGGCTCGCTTCTAGCGGCCCGATCGCGGCGTTGCTGATGCTGCTTCTGTGGCCACACCTGGTGGCCGCAACACCGACTCATGTGAGGCTGTCTGCGCCCGAGGTGAGCCGCGCGGCGCAAGAACAGTTGGAATCCTGGCGCGGGTTGGATCGCAATTGGCTGCGGGGCTTGAGCGCTTCGGAAGCGGGCCTGACCGCGGCGGTGGCCGACTCGAGCCTGGCCCAGTTGCGCCGGATGGTGACCGGGGCTTCGGGTGCGGCTGGCGATTCGATGATCGTCGTGCGTTTGGTGGAATCGCGCCTGCGTGACCGCTGGCTGGACCGCGGCTATTTGTCGGCGGCGGTGCGGGCTCATGGCGATACCCTGACGGTGACCACCGGAGCCCTGTGGACGGTCGGCAATTGGGATCTCAGCGGTGACGATTTTCCCGGGCGAAAACACCTGCTGTCCACCTGGCTGCCGCGCACCGGCAGCACCTTCACTACCCTGGGGCTGGAACGCGGCATCGACCGCGTGCTGGTCGGCACCGGCGAGGCGGGTTTCCCCTTTGCGCGGTGGGTAACCCGCGGGCTGGATCTGGATCAGGAGGTCCACCAGGTCCACATCCGGGCGGTTCTTCTGCCGGGGCAGCAGGCGTGGCTGGGGCCGATCACCAGTGATCTGGAAGAGCCCCGGGCCAACCGGTTCTTGGCGCGGTCGTCCGGCCTGCAACCGGGAGCGCAGTTCCGCCATACCGACCTTGAGCGGGCAGTGGATCGCTTGGTGGCGCGCGACCTGTACACCATCGTGGGCGAACCTTCGGTATACCTGACTTCGGCGGTTGACACCGTGGGCGTGCATTTTCCGGTCGTGGCCCGACGCAAGGTGAACCATCTGCAGATTGTCCTGGGCCTCAGCCGCGATGAAGACGGCGGCAGCCGTCTGAGTGGCGAAGTGGATCTGCGTCTGCCCAATCTGGGTGGGTCGGGTCGAAAATTGCAGGTTGGCTGGCGCGATGATGGCCTGCAGAAGCGGCACTTCGGTTTCAGCTATATGGAGCCGCTGGCCTTCGGCACGGACCTGGATATGGGCTTGTCCCTGGACAACGAAGTCGAAGAGGACAGTTACACGCGCTTTCGGGTGGACAATACGTGGAACCTGCCGGTGGTCGCGCTGTGGGGCGTGGAGATCGGCCTGGGCTGGGACCGTTCGACTTTCCCGACCGGCAGCCTCGAGCGCACCAGCCGCACCCGGGCCAGCGGGGCCTTGACCCACAAGCGGGGCGACCGCACGCGCAGTGGCTGGGCGGGTTTGTTTGCCATCGAAAACGCCTGGCGCAGCTCCAGCCTGCGACCGCAAACGGATCTCAATGAAGGGCCTGGCACTGGCGGCAGTGAATTGGGCGAAGCGGTGACGCAGCGCATTTTCAGGGTGGATGTGGCGGGTGAGTGGTGGGCCGCACCGACGCTCAGCCTGTATGGGCGTTCGGCCTTCCGGCAGTTGACCGGTGGCGAACCCAATGTGCCGATTTCGGAGCAATTCCGCTTTGGCGGGGCGGCAACCCTGCGCGGCTACCGAGAGGACGAATTCAACGGCAGCCAGGCAGCGTGGGGCGGGGCCGAATTGCGGATCGGGCGTCCCGAGGGCTCTCGGCTTTACACCTTCTATGACGTGGGGTACTTTGAATTCTGGACTGCGGATCCGGCGGCCACTGACCCGACCGTTCTGCTGCGCCGAAGCGGGTGGCCCAAAGGCTATGGTCTGGGTATCCTGGCCCGGACTCCGGGCGGAGACATCTCGCTGGCCGTGGGCTTTCCTGGCACGGTGGACTTCGACCAGGCCAAGTTGCACGTCACACTTCTGGAAACCTTCTGATCCGGCCGGACCGTTTCCGCATATTGCGCTGAACGGCGCCCAGGCTGCGGAGCCCCATGGACCAGGGAAAATCACCTGAAAATATCGAACAGGCCCGCGCTGAGGTGGTTCGCCTGAGGGCGGATATCGCCCACCACAATCAACTCTATTATCAGGACGCCGCCCCGGAGATCACCGACGCCCAATACGACGCCCTGGACTGCCGCCTGCAGGAACTGGAAGAGCTTTTTCCGGAGTTGCGGGCCGACGACAGTCCGACAGCCGCGGTTGGGGCCGACACCGATTCCCGCTTCGCCAACGCGCCTCACAGCCGGCCCATGCTGAGTCTGGCCAACAGCTACGAACTGGCCGAAGTTGAGGCCTTCGACGCCCGCTTGCGCAAGGATCTCGGCGCTCGCCTGGAGCGCGAGGCTCTCAGCTACACCGTAGAGCCGAAAATGGATGGCGTGGCTCTGGCTGTGCGTTACACCGACGGCAAGCTGGCCGTGGGGTTGACCCGTGGCGATGGCAAGAACGGCGATGTGATCACCAACAATGCGGCGACCTTTCGGGAAATCCCGGGCGAGTTGGCAGCGGGCTGGGCCGCGGCATTTCCCGCCCCCGGCGTGACCGGTTTTGAAGTGCGGGGCGAAGCCTACCTGAGCCTGAGCCGTTTCCAGACCTTGAACGCGGAACGGGAAGCAGCGGGCCAGGAACAATTGGCCAACCCGCGCAACGCCACCGCCGGCACCCTCAAGACCCTGGACAGCGAAGAGGTGCGGCGCCGCGAATTGTCCGTGTTCTTCTACCAACTGTTTCCGCTGCAGGTTGACTCAGGCGGTGAACCGGAAGCAGCCCACGAGTTTCCCGATCGCCAGACCGAAATGGCGGCCATCGAGGCCCTGGGCCTGCCGATCAATCCCTTCCTGCGCAAGGCGGCAGATGTGGACGAGCTGGAAGCCCATCTGGTCGAGCTGGAAGGTCTGCGCTCAAGCCTGGACTACCAGATCGACGGCGCGGTGATCAAGGTGAACAGCCGCGACCTGCAGAACCTGGTGGGTTTTACGGCCAAAGCGCCCCGCTGGGGCCTGGCCTACAAATTTGCGGCTGAAGAGGCCATCACCCACCTGCGCGAAATCACGCTGCAAGTGGGGCGCACCGGTGTGATCACGCCTGTGGCCGAACTTGAACCCGTGGCCCTGGCGGGCAGCACTGTCAGCCGGGCGACCCTGCACAACTGGGACGAGATGGAACGCAAGGACATCCGCATCGGTGACCAGGTGGTGGTGGTCAAGGGCGGCGACATCATTCCCAAGGTCTTGCGGGTCTTGGTCGAAAAACGGCAAGGCCACGAAGAAAAAGTGCCGCAACCGGCCCAGTGCCCGGTGTGTGGCGAGCCCACCAGCCGTCAGGAGGACGAGGTGGCGCTGCGCTGCCTGAACCCACTCTGCCCGGCGGTGCTGGCCGGACGCCTGCGCCACTTCGCGGCGCGCAATGCCTGCGACATTGAAGGGTTGGGCGGCCGCTCGATTGATCTGTTTCTGGAAACCAAAATGGTGCAGGGGCCCGGTGATTTGTTTCGCCTCAAGCGCGATGTGGTGGCGGACCTGCCCGGCTGGGGTGAAAAGTCGGCCGACCGCTTGGCGCAGGGCCTGGCGCAGGCCAAAAACCGTCCTTGGGCCGCCAAGGTTTTTGCCCTGGGTATTCCCCAGGTGGGGGTCTCGACGGCTCTGACCCTGGCCCGGAATTTTGCCACCATCGACGAGTTGATAGCTGCCACAGCCGAAGGGCTGGCCGACCTGCCGGACATTGGCCCGATCGTGGGCGAAATCATCGGCGCCTTTTTTGCCTCTGAAGGCGGGACTCATCTGGTGGACGACCTGCGTTCGGTCGATTTCTTTCTCGCGGTCGAAGACTTGCCTCCTCCTGAAGTCGCGATCACGGGTGACAATTGGTTCGCCGGCAAAGTGTTCGTATTGACCGGTACGATGACGACCCTGACCCGCGATGCGGCCCGCAAGGAGATCGAGGCTTTGGGCGGCAAGGTGACCGGCAGCGTGAGCAAAAAAACCGATTGCCTGGTGGCTGGCGCCAAGGCGGGCAGCAAATTGACGAAGGCCGAAAAACTGGGCCTGGAAATCATGGATGAAGAGACCCTCATCGGCCGCCTGGCCGACAACCAACCGGATAGCCAGTGATGGAAAAACCCGTGATGGAATTTCGAACCGGCAACGAGCAGGACCTGATCCTGGTCCGCGAATGGAGCCGTCCCGGGCGTTCGCTATGGTTGGGGCTGGACCTCGTGACCGGCGATCGCATCATCGAGTTCGCCACGCCGGACCACGCCCATCCGGACCATCCGGGCGCCATCGTGGTTTGTGGGTTGTCGGCCGAACCCGAGGCCATGACCCGCGACGGCCTGCGGGTATCCGAAGGACTGCTCTGGTCACTGCTCGACCCCTTGCACGCTTCGCTCGATACGACGACCACTCACGAGGATCGCCTGGCGGTGGAAACTTCCCTGCGGGCAGCGGTGCAGCGCTTTCGGCGGCGGTTGCTGTGGTGGCGCGGTTTGAAGCCGGGCCTGCGCGACACTTGCCACGGCCTGCTCAAGGGGTACCAGCCCGATGTGCGTCCCCTGTTGACCTTGTTGGATGAGGTTTTTGTGCCCCCGGGAGGCGAGGACGGAGCCGACCTGGCCGGCGCCGCGGGTGATCCGCCCCCGGTGACGGTCGATCCCCCGGCCAATACGCCCGACGCGGTGTACGGCTGGCTGGGCACCGAAGAGGGCCTGGGCCGTTTGTACGGTCCCGAATTTTCGCCCCGCCAGGAACAGGCCGAGATGGGCCGGCAGGTGTGCAGAGCGTTGACTGAAGGTCAGGCCCTAATGGTCGAAGCCGGCACCGGGGTCGGCAAAACCCTGGCCTATCTGGTGCCGCTGGTGTCCCAGGTGGTTGCCCGCGGCACTCGCGGCGTGGTTTCGACCCACACCCGTGCCCTGCAGACGCAGATCATTGATCAGGACTTGCCGCGTCTGCGTCCGTTGCTGGGCAACCGCAAATTCACCCTGTTGATGGGGCGGCGCAATTATCTCTGCCTGCGCCAGAGGCAGGGGTTTCTATCCCAATCGGTCGAAGATCTGGGTGGTGCCTTGCGCGCTGTGGCATTCCGTCTCTGGCTGCACGAAACCGAAGACGGCATGCGCGACGAAATTGTCAGCCATCCGCTGTTGGGTGTCGACACGGACGCCCTCTTTGACGCCGCCGATTTGTGCCTGCCCGGACTGTGTTACGAGGGCAACCGTTGCTTTGTGCAGAACGCCCGTCGCCGGGCTCGGGAAGCGGATTTGTTGGTGGTCAACCACAGCCTGCTGCTGCACGACCAGAAAGCCGGCCACACCCTGTTGGGCGACTTCGATCATCTGGTGGTCGATGAGGCCCACCGCCTGCCCGACGTGACCCTCGACACCCACGCGGTGGCGGTCGGGTTGCGGCGCCTGCACGATCTGGAAGATCTGCTGGGACGGGTCAAGGGCAGTGGACCCATGCCCGAACGCATTGGCCTGGTGGCCGAGCGCTTGCGCGGACATGGCCCCGAAGGCGAAATGGCCGCGGGGATTTGCCAGGATTTTGCCGGTTCCATCCGGCGGGTCTTCACCAGTTTTACCGACTGGTGGCAGGCGTTGGGCGTGCACGTTGACGCCACCCTGCCGAGCACGGGCCGTCCCATGGGGCGCATTCGAGTTCGGGACAAGGACGAGGCCTTTGGCGAGTTGCGCGGCGAAGTTATGGCCCTGGAGGAGAACCTGGCCGAAGCCAGCGGCACCTTTGCCCGGTTGGCCGGCAAGGTCTCGATGCTGGATGATCTTTCGGGCAGCCTGGAGGATGACCTGGCCCAACTGGCCCAGGCGGGACAACTGCTGCGCCAGTTGCACACCGATGTGCACTTTTTGAACTCGGACACCAGCGAAGACTGGGTGACCTGGTTGGAACCCGGACGCCACCGCGGCATCGCCAGATTGGGCGCCACGCTGCTGGAAGCCGGCGGTGTGCTGCGCGAATACTGGCAGAACGACAACTGCCGGCCGGTGATGACCAGCGCGACCCTGGCGGTGGGCGAAGACTTCACCCACATGATGAGCGAACTGGGTCTGACCCGGCGCCGGCCCGCGACCGTCACCCACACCAGTCCTTCGCCTTTTGACTATCACGAACAGACTCTGGTGCTCACGCCGCAACACTTCCCGGATCCCGGTTCGCCCCAGTTTGGGCGAGCGGTGGGCGAGGTCATGAGCACCTTGGCCCGCGGCGTGGGGCGCAAAACCCTGGGCCTGTTCACGTCCTACAAATTGATCCGCGAGGCGTCCGAGGTGTTGGCCGCAGCGGGCCTGAATGATGACCCCAATGCTGAGCGCACCACCGACCCGATTGTCCTGACCCAGACCCCTCGCTCAGGTCCGGGCGCCCTGGTCAGCCAGTTCCGGCGGCACCGCCGGGCCATGCTGCTGGGCACATCGACCTTCTGGGAAGGGGTGGATTTTCCGGGCGAGGATCTCGAAATCCTCGTGGTGACCAAGTTGCCCTTCCTGGTGCCCAACGACCCCTGGGTCGAGGCCCGTTGCGAAAAAGTCGCCGCCGCCGGGGACAATCCCTTCACCCATTTCATGGTGCGCGATGCGGTGCTGCGCCTGCGGCAGGGATTTGGCCGCCTGATTCGGCGCATGGATGACCGGGGCGTGGTGCTGATCCTCGATAACCGGTTGCACACCAAAAACTACGGCACTAAGTTTCTCAGTTCACTGCCCGTGATGCCGGCGAGCTTCGGCGATACGACCGATTTGCTCGAGCGGGTGAACGGATTTTTTCAGAAGTGACAGGATCTCCAACCGGGATGGGCCCATTGAACGCGACTCCAGACCAATTTGTCATCGGGGACGATACCCTCGATCTGGAAAACTTCTCGCTCGTTTGTCAGGGAAAAATGGGAGTTGTCCTGGGGGACACCGCCCGCGGTCGCATTGAAAACTGCGACGCCTTCCGCCAGCGACTGATCAAATCGGACAAGCGCATCTATGGGGTGAACACCGGTTTTGGCAAGCTGGCCGATACGGTGATTCCCTCGGCGGACCTGGCCCAGCTGCAGCGCAATCTGATCCGCAGCCACGCCGTGGGGTGGGGGCGCATCCTGGACAAGGACGAAACCCGGGGCATGATCCTGCTGCGGGCCCTGAGCCTGTCGCACGGGTACAGCGGCGCGCGGGTGGCGGTGGTCGAGCAGTTGGTGTGGCTATTGGAGTCCGATACCTACCCCTGGATTCCGTCGCGGGGATCGGTGGGCGCCTCGGGCGACTTGGCGCCGTTGTCCCATCTGGCTTTGGTGCTGATGGGTGAAGGACATGTGGTCGCGGCAGATGGCCAGCGGCTCGAGTCCGGTCCGGTGCTCAAAGCGGCCGGCCGGGACCCCCTCGTCCTGGAGGCCAAGGAAGGCCTGGCCCTGATCAACGGCACCCAGCTGATGAACAGCCTGGGCTTGCTGGGGGTCGAAAGAAGCATGCGCCTGGTGCGCCGAGCGGCCTTGGCCGCCAGCCTCAGCCTCGAAGCGCTCGAAGGCAGCGCGTTGCCTTTTGGTGAGTCCTACCACGCGCTCCGGCCCCACAAGGAAATCGGCGACATCGCCGCCAGCTTCCGGGCCTTGCTGGCCGGGTCGGAAATCCTCACTGGTCACCACGACTGCGTGCGGGTGCAGGATCCGTATTCGGTGCGTTGCAGCCCGCAGGTATTGGGCGCCACACTCGGTGTGGTGCGGCAGGTGGCCCAGGTCATGTTGCGCGAAGCCAGTTCGGTGACCGACAATCCGGTTTTGCTGCCCGACGAAGATCGCGTCGTCACCGGTGGGCATTTTCACGGCCAGCCGCTGGCCCTGCAATTGGATTTTCTGTACCAGGCGGTCTGCGAACTGGCCAGCATCGCCGAGCGGCGCATAAACCTGTTGCTCAGTGGCAACAACGGCCGGCTACCTCGCTTCCTGGCCGATCAGCCCGGACTCGAATCGGGCCTGATGATCGCCCAGTTTCTGGCTGCGGCCCTGGTCACCGAGAACAAGAGCAAGGCCTTCCCGGCGGCGATCGATTCGATCCCCACCAGCGATGGCCAGGAAGATCACGTGTCGATGGGCAGCGTCTCGGCCTTGAAGCTTGACGGTGTGCTGTCGCGGGTCGAAGCGGTGGTGGGCCTGGAAATGATCACTGCCGCCAGGGCGTTGCAGTACATCACCAGGCCGGAATTGGCCGCCCGCAGTGGCCGGCAGGCGCTCAACTTGTCGGGGCCCATGGCCGACCTGATGGCCGAGCTGAAGACGATCATCGATGTCGAACCGGGGGACCGGCCCCTGACCGATGACGTGGAGCGGATCGCGAAATGGCTGCGCCACGGCACATTGCCTGGAGCAACTCGTGAATGTCTGCTGACTTTGCAACTGGACTGATATCTCTCATTGGAATGCCCGCCGGGCCAAAGAAGGAGCCGCTGTCTCATGACCACCAACGCGCGCTACGCCGAGGACGCCTCAAACCAGGTCACCACCGTGGTGGTGAACATTGCCCAGTTGTGCACGGTTCACCAGCCGGAGCTCGAAAGCAAGGGGCCCCGGCGGCGAGACGACATGTCGGAGCTGGGAATGGTCAATGATGCGGTCCTGGCCCTGGGCGGTGACCGTGTGGTGGCCACAGGGCCCCGGGACGAGGTCCTGACCCATCTGTTCGGCGGTCCGGATATTCCAGATATTCCGGATCACATTACGGTGGTCAATGCGGCCGGTTGTGCCGTCATTCCCGGTTTTGTCGATCCTCACACCCATACGGTCTTTGGCAAGACCCGTCAGGACGAATACGAGCGGCGCATCAAGGGCGAAACCTATCTTGAGATCGCCGCGGCCGGCGGTGGCATCCATTCGTCGGTGGCCGATACCCGCACCCGCGAAGAAGCTGAGCTGGCGGCCCTGGCGGTGGACCGTTTGCAGGAAATGCTGAGCTGGGGCACGACTACTGTCGAGATCAAGAGTGGCTATGGCCTGACCCTGGCCGACGAAGTCAAAATGCTACGCGCAGCGCAAGAAGCGGTGGCCCAGACGGGTATCCGCGCGGTCCTGACCTGCTTGGCCGCCCACGAAATACCAAGCGAATTCAAAGATGATCGTGCCGCCTATGTGCGCCTCATCACCGAAGAAATCCTGCCCCTGGTAGCGCGGGAAAAATTGGCCGAGCGCTGCGATGTCTTCTGCGAACCCTCGGTATTTACCCTGGAAGAAAGCGTGATCATCCTCAGCCGGGCCAAAGATCTGGGTCTGCGCCTGACCATCCACGCCGACGAGCTGGAGGCCTTTGGCGGTGCGGTGTTGGCGACCCGTTTGGGGGCCGATTCGGCCGATCACCTCATCCGCATCGACCAGGCCGGGCGGGACGCCCTGCGGGGCTCAAAAACTGTCGCGGTGATGCTGCCGGGGACCGTATTTACGCTTGGCTTAAAGGGTTATGCCCCAGCCCGTGAGATGATCGATGAAGGTTGTGCCGTGGCCCTGGCCTCGGATTTTAATCCCGGCAGCTGCCCAATCCTGTCCATTCCCCTGATTATGGCTATTTCCTGCACCCAAATGCGCCTGACACCCGCCGAGAGCCTGGTCGCCGCCACCCTGAATGCAGCCTGGGCCCTGGGTCGACAGGACGAAGTGGGGTCCCTCGCACCGGGAAAAATGGCCGATTTCGTGATTCTCGATAGCTCAGACTACCGTCTGGTGCCCTATCGTGCCGGACACAACCCCGTGGCCTCCGTTTTCCTTGGCGGTCAGAAGATTAATGCTTAACCCGTGCGGTTTCCGGGCGATTAATAGCCAAAGGAAATCGTTGGAATTCGCCTTCCGATTTTCTGATTAGGGACCAGAATATGGTCATTCGGGACTGCGGGGGTCTACCTCTTGGCGAAGCTCAGCACACTGAAGCAGGAAGCTTATCAGGCCGGTAA
>CAZLUL010000056.1:0-19845 GCA_964562635.1 uncultured Fibrobacteraceae bacterium
GTCAATGCCGAACCTGATGGTCATCGTGATGCAGGTCGGGATGTAGGGCTGCATATCATCGGCATCGGGATCCTTGGCCAGGACATCGAGGCAGACTTCGTTCAACGTATAGAGGGCCCCCACGAGCTCCTTGCCGTCGAAGCCCTGGTCCAGCCTGAGATCCGCCAAATCCCGGCAATACGACATGAAGTCGGCCTTGACCCGCAGCCGGATGGCGTTGCGCAGATTGCGCATGATCAGCCGCTGGCTCCAGGCGTGTTCCTTGTCTCCCATGGAATGGTAGCTGGTGTACTTGTCCTTGATCGCTTCGATGAAGGTCTCGGCAATCTCGTCTTTGTGCTTCTCGAGCAAGGAATGGATTTTGAGGTTGGGCCGAATCCGGACCAGTTTCATGGCGTCACGGTTGCGCTTGGTCCAGTCCACCGGGTCGTACTTGCGGTTCTCGATCAGGAACGGGATGCGCGAGAGGATGCCCAGTCGCTCACGGGGTTGCCAGTCCAACAGCTCGCGGGATCGTGAGGCGTCGACTTCCATCTTCAGGTCGACATATTTGGCCATCCACGGTTTTTCGAATGGCGCTTCCTTCATCATCTTGCCGAACAGGCCCATGATCACGATACCCGGCAGGATCAGAGGTTTGGGCGTACCGATGGGTGGTTGGGCCTGCTCCTTCTCATAGACAGTCGACACCTGATAAAGAGCCTTGTGGGTGACCGATCCATCAGGACTGGCGATCACGACGGCCCCGTCTGCCAGATCCGGGTGACGGACCAGGACCCGGCTGACAAAACTCACCGCATCGTTGATGTGCAAATAGGGAATGGCCGAGTTGCCCCGGCCGCCAAGCATGCGCCGATTCCAGGCGCGGGACAACCACGTGCGCAGGAACATGTACAGGGGCGGATATTCGCACCAGTCCGAGAACAGGGCGGCAAAGCGAATGATGGTCGAGGGAAAAAATTCACTGTACTCGGCCAGCATCGCCTCGCCGATGGCCTTGGTTTGGGCGTAGATGTGGTCCCCATCCGGCGGGCTGTCTTCGTTCAGGACCTCGCCCTGGGGCGGGAACGCGCTGGCGGCCACGGAGCTCGAAAAGATGAAACGATGGGGGCGCAGCAGCTTGCTGTTTTCCAGGACATTGCGCAGGCCTTCGACGTTGGTGCGGTGGTATTCGGGGTGGTCTTCGCCCGAAAAATCGTAATGGGCCGCCAGATGCAGGACGATATCCGCCCCGCCGTCAGCCTGGATCTCTCGGAACACGGCGCTCAGATCATCGGCGAAACCGATGTCGACCTGATGCCAGATGATGTTCTCGTGAAAAGGGGCGCCACAGCGGACCTGTGACCGGCGCGCCAGGGCGTGGATGCGGTAGTTGTTCTTGAGGGATTCCAGCAGATGCCGACCGATGAATCCCGAGGCTCCGGTTAAAACGAGTCTTGGCAGAGACATTTGTCCTCCCGATCGGGTCAGCCCGAGACGACGATCTGATCGTTCTTGATGATGGCTGTCAGGCGGCGCAGGGGGCGGGTGGGCATGCCATACACCACCTCGCCCTCGGCGTCGAATTTCCCCTCGTGACAGGGGCAAATGTACAGCTGTTGATCTTCGTGCCAGCGCACCCGGCAACCCTGGTGGGTGCACAGCAGCGAGCGGGCGATGACTTGGTCTTTGGTGCGGATGATTTCGACGGGAGCGCCATTGTTTTCCAGTCTCACACGCTGGTCGAGAGGCGCCAGCTCCAGGGCCAGGGTCAAAGGCCCGGCGGTGGCTTCTTCGCCTTTCTGTTCGCATCCCAGGAGCAAATTTCCGAGGGGCAGAACCAGGCAGGCGGCCATCACACGAAAGCCCTGGCCGACGAATCGGCGGCGAGAAGCTTGCGGGATCAGTTCATGTTCAGGCACGGTCAGAATCCGGCTCCAGGTTGATGGTGGACATCCGTTCCAGAATCTCAAGAGTTTCGCGAGCCTGTTCCTCGTCCAACCGGGCCAGGGCAAAGCCGGCGTGGACCAATACGTAGTCGCCAATCGCAGCTTCGGGGACGTAGGCCAGGCAGACTTTCAGGCTCGAGCCGTCAAAGTCGACAACGCCCATGCGCATCAGGCCTTCTTCGACTTCGGTGATTTTTCCGGGGACTCCGAGACACATGGTCGATCTCCATTGACAGTAGGTGATCAGCTGATTTGAGAATAAGCCTTCAATGGCCTCAGTTCCAGCGGATTATCACACTGAAACACTTCTTTTTCAATTTTGTGGCCTGTCACACGCATCTGGGGTCAGCAGATCCGGGGCAACTGCTCGCCCACCGGCATGTCCACGATGCGCTCGGCTCCCAACCCGGTGCGCAGCGCGACCAGGCCCGGATGTTCGGCGACAACCTCGCCGATGCGGACCGCTTCTTGACCCAGCGGATGAGCCCGCAGGGCCGCCAGCGCCGCTTCGGCCTCATCGCCGGGCACCACCGCCACCAACTTGCCTTCGTTGGCCACGTACAACGGATCAATGCCCAGGACTTCGCAGGCGCCGCGCACGGGCGCCCGCACCGGTATCGCTTCTTCATCCAGCTTGATGCCGACCTGGGCGTCGGCGGCAAATTCGTTGAGGGTGGTGGCCACTCCGCCCCGGGTGGGGTCGCGCAACGTGCGCACACCGGGGCAGACTTCGAGCAGGCCGTTCACCAGACCATTGAGGGCCGCGGTATCGCTGCTCACTTCACTCTGGAAACTCAGTTTTTCCCGCGTCGTGAGCACCGCCATCCCGTGGTCGGCCAAGGTGCCGGACAGCAGAATCACATCACCGGGCCGGATGTGCCGCGGCGAAAGATCCAGGCCGGCCGGGATCACGCCCAAGCCCGAAGTGTTGATAAAAATCCGGTCGCAGCTGCCCCTGTTGACCACCTTGGTATCGCCGGTGACGATGCGCACGCCCGCTGTTTTGGCGGCCCGCTCCATCGAGCACAGGATGCGGTGCAGATCGATCAGTGGCAGGCCCTCTTCAAGCACCAGCCCGACGCTCAGGGCCTCGACCCGGGCGCCACTCATGGCCACATCATTGACCGTGCCGTTGATCGCCAGGTCGCCGATGTCCCCGCCCGGAAAAAAGATCGGGCTGACGACAAAAGTATCGGTGGAAAAAGCGATGCGTCCGGCCGGCAGATCGAGCACGGCCTGGTCGCCGAGTATCTCCAGCTCGGGTGAGCGAAACCGCGGCATGATCAGCTTTTCCATCAGGTCGGCCGACAGGCGGCCACCGGCCCCGTGGGCCAGCTGAATCGTATCGTGGTCCAACAGCGGCAATGGGCAGCTCAAATTGGTCAGATCCGGCGGGTTCACTTCAATCCCCTTCGTGCGTAGCTGTAGTAGGCGGCGCAGGCCCCTTCGCTGGACACCATGGTGGCGCCAAAGGGCGAAGTGGGCGTGCACTCGGTGCCAAAAACCGGGCACTCGTTCGGCTTTTTCAAACCCTGCAGGATTTCGCCGCTGATGCAGGCGGCCGGTTCGTTGGGCGCAATGTCGGTCACCTGGAATTTCCGTTCGGCGTCGAAAGTTGCCAAATGGCTGCGAATGGCCAACCCACTGGCCGGGATGGTGCCGATCCCGCGCCACTTGCGGTCACAAACCTCGTAGACTTCGTCCATCACTGCTCGCGCCGCCGGATTGCCCTGTTTGTTGACCGCCCGCAGGTACTGGTTGGTCGCCATCGGCGTGCCGTTTTCCAGCAGGGTGACGGTCTTGAGCAGGCCATCAAGAATGTCCACCGGTTCAAAGCCGGTCGAGACAATGGGCACGCCGTACTTGGCCGCTATCGGCTCGTACTGCTCCCAGCCCATCACGGCGCACACGTGACCGGCGGCCAGGAAACCCTGCACACGGTTGACCGGCGACGAGAGGATCGCCTCCATGGCCGGCGGCACCAGCACATGGCTGACGATCTGGCTGTAATTCGTGAGGCCTTCGGCGACAGCCTGTTTGAGGGCCATGGCATTGCCGGGGGCGGTGGTCTCGAAACCGACCGCCAGAAAAACGACTTCACGATCAGGGTTCTGGCGGGCGATTTCCAACGATTCCAAGGGCGAATACACCATGCGCACATCGCCGCCGCGGCTTTTGACGCGAAACAGGTCGTCGTGGCTACCGGGCACCCGCAGCATGTCGCCAAACGAGGTGAAAATGACCTCGGGCCGGGCCGCGATGGCCAGGGCCCGGTCGATGGTTTCCAGCGGCGTGACACACACCGGACAGCCTGGCCCGTGCACCAGTGAAATCTCAGCGGGCAGAAGCTGGTCGATGCCGTGCCGCATGATCGAGTGGGTTTGGCCACCGCAGATTTCCATGATGAACCAGGGTTGGGTCACAGTGGCGGCAATCTCGGCAAGCAGCCGTCGGGCCAGTTTGGGATCGCGAAATTCGTCCAGATGTTTCAAGCCAACGCCTCCGCATTTTGGGCCAGTAGAGCTGCCGCGACCGTGGCCTGTCCCAGGCTCACGCCACCGTCACCGGCGGGCACCTGCTCTGCGCTCCAGGGCTGCAGGCCATCGCGCCGCAGGCGCTGCAACAATTCGCCGAGCAGAATCTCGTTCTGAAAAACGCCGCCGCCCAGGACGATGTCGCGGGTCTGATGCCGCTCGGCCGCCCAGGTGGCCACCCGCGCCAGGACCTCGACCATCGTGCGGTGGAACATGGCGCTGATGTTGCCGGGCGCCATCCCGGCCCGCCGGCTCTCGCGCACCGACCTGATGATTTCCGCGACCGGCAAGAGCAGGGCCGAGTCGGTTGAGGCGGTGTCGGTGCGGTCGCGCAATGCTTCGACCACCAGGGCAAATGGCTGGGCCCGACGCACTTCCTGGGGAGTGGTCAAGGCCGTCAGTTCGATGGCCGCCTGGGCTTCGTAGGACGCTTCGGTCCAGGGCCCCACCATGGCGGCCACCGCGTCAAAAAGTCGGCCGCAACTGCTGGTCAGCGGTGAGTTGAGATTTTTGGATAGGATCTCCAGGACCGCGTCAACCGGGCGGTCGGCCTGGAATGGAAATTCCTGCGGATTCTCGGCAAAAAACCCGGCCCCAAATGTGTGGTGCAGATAGCTGACGGCCTGCCGCCAGGGAGCCTTGATCGCCGCGTCGCCGCCGGGCAACGGCACGGGCTCCAGGTGTCCGATTCGCGTGAACTGTGCCGCATCGCCGAACAGAATTTCCCCGCCCCAGATGGTGCCGTCGGAACCGTATCCGGTGCCATCCATGATCAGGCCCACGACCGGGCCGGGCAGTTGGTGTTCGGCGATCACCGCCGCCATGTGGGCATGGTGATGCTGCACGGGCACGAGTTGGCACTCGGGATTCTGCTCCCGCTGTTGCTGGGCCCACAAGGTGGCTGTGTACTGGGGATGCATATCGTGGGCGATGACCTGAGGCGTGCATTCAAGCAGATCCTGCAGCGTGCTGATGGACTCACGGAAAAACCCGTCGGTTTCCAGTTGCCCCAGGTCGCCGATGTGGGGGCTGAGAAACGCGCGTCCATCCTTCAAGAGACAGACCGTGTTTTTCAGCTGGGTGCCGGTTGCCAAAATTGCCGGTGCCGCCAGGGACATCGGTGAAAAGATCGGCACGGGCGCCAGACCGCGGCTGCGACGCAGCAAACGGGGCTTGCCATCGACAACTTGCAGCACCGAATCGTCGGCGCGGCGCAGGATTTCGCGATCGTGCAGGACGTAGGCGTCGGCGATGGTGGCGAGGCGTTTTTTGGCCTCGTCATTGGCCAGGCAGATGGGTTCGTCACTGACATTGCCGCTGGTCATCACCAGGGCCTTGATGCCGTGGACCAGCAGGGCGTCAAACAGCAGGTGGTGCAAGGGAGTGGTCGGCAGCATCAGGCCGATGGTGCGGTGACCGGGGGCGACATCCGCCGCCAGCCTCGTGCCCTGACGCCGGGTGACCAGTACGATCGGCGCGGCGGCCGAGTTCAATTGTTCTTCTTCGACCGCGGTGACGTGGGCCAGTTTCCTGACCGTGACCATATCCCTCACCATCACGGCCAGGGGTTTGCCCGCGCGCCGCTTGCGCTGCCGCAACTGTTTGACGGCCGTGGGGGCATCGGCCCGCACCGCCAGATGAAACCCGCCCAGGCCCCGGATGGCCAATACGGCATGGCGGGCCAGGGCTTCGGCGGCCTGCTCGATGGGGTTGCACTCGTGGCTGGTCGCGCCCAGCGGGCCTTCGGTCCAGACCCGCGGGCCACAATCGGGACAGGCGTTGGGCTGGGCGTGAAAGCGCCGGTCCGACAGGTCGTTATATTCGGCCTGGCAGGCCGCGCACATGGTGAAACAGGACATTGAGGTGTGGGGGCGATCGTAGGGGATGCGCCCGATGATGGTCCAGCGCGGCCCGCAA
Organism: uncultured Fibrobacteraceae bacterium; assembly: GCA_964562635.1. Classification (GTDB taxonomy): domain Bacteria; phylum Krumholzibacteriota; class Krumholzibacteriia; order LZORAL124-64-63; family LZORAL124-64-63; genus JAGRNP01. The sequence continues at coordinate 6,380 of CAZLUL010000056.1, forward strand.
TTGGTGCAGTTGGTGAAGGGGTAGCCGCAGCGTCGGTCCGCCGTATCGCGAATCTCGCCCAGGCAGTCGGCGCAGGTGGCCACGTCCGGCGGAATGAGCGTGCTGGTGCCCGGTGTATTGGCCGAAGCCAGGATCGTGAAACCGTCGTCGTCCCCGGTCGGGATCACTTCTTCGTCAACAGAGACCACGTGGGCCAGCGGGGGATTTTCATGCCACAGGCTGCGTACGAACTCGGTCAGGTCCGCGTCGCGGCCTTCGATTTCGATCACGACACCGGCGCTGGTATTGCACACGTGTCCGGCCAGGTCCAGCCGGGTGGCGGTCTGGACAACAAAGGGGCGGAAACCCACCCCTTGCACGATGCCGTTGACGAGTAATCGCCGCCGGTTCACCCCACGTCTCCTCCATTGCCGGCCAAATCGCCGGCCAAATCGCCGGCCTGGCGTTCCCTGAGCCAACTGTACCACTGGTCCATGCCCTCACCGGTGGTGGCCGCCACGTGCAGAAATGTCAGGCGGGGATTCACCTGCAGGGCGGCCTTCTCGCAGGCCACCAGATCAAAATTCACATAGGGCAACAAGTCGATCTTGTTGATCAGGCACACATCCGAAGCCGCGAACATGGTCGGATATTTCAGGGGCTTGTCATCGCCTTCGGTCACGCTGATGATGACCACCTTGGCCGCCTCACCGAGATCAAACAGGGCCGGGCAAACCAGGTTGCCCACGTTTTCGATCATCAGGACCGAATCCCGGGCCGGTTTCAACTCTTCACAGGCCCGCTGAATCATGGCCGCGTCCAGGTGGCAGCCCTTGCCGGTATTGACCTGCAGCACGGGCGCGCCGGTGGCGGCAATGCGGTCGGCATCGCGCAGGGTTTGCTGGTCACCTTCGATGACCGCGAGGTCCATTTCATCCCGCAGGTCGCCAATCGTCCGCTCCAGCAATGACGTTTTGCCCGAGCCGGGAGACGACACCAGATTCAGAGCCAGGATGCCGCGTCCTTCGAACCAGCCCCGGTTGCGGGCGGCCAGCAGATCGTTCTGCTGCAGAACATCCTGTTCGATGCGAAGTTCGCGGGAAGGGGCGTGGTCGTGGTGTTCATGATCATGATCATGACTGTGGCCATGCTCGTGATCGTGATGATGGGTGTGATCAGCCTGGGGTTCGCCGGGTTTGCGAAAAGTGACCGCCTCGGCCGGTTGGCTGCAGCCGCATGTATCACACATCGATATTCCCTTTCCATGGTCGTGGTGCCGCTTGTGCGCATCTCATCTCATAATATCATGCACAGCGGGGGAAAAGCAGAACGGAAGCGCGCTTTTTTTTTAACGCGATGAGTTTGGCGCAGGTGCTGTAGTCAGAGGCCTTTTGGCGTGCCGCAAAAGAAACACCCGGTGCGAGATAGCCCGCCCGGAGGGCGCGCTTCGGTGGGGTATTGAAAATGAATCCATTGTAGAAATTTACGGCCGGTTTTGCACCGCAAATTGCGGCACGCCGCGGACAAATATCAGTCGGAATAACCCAAATCCTTGAGCCGTTGTCGGATCGTATCATCCATGTCGTTCCAGTCGCCGCTCTGCTCTCCGGTGGCCCCCAGACCACTTTGTCGCCACCGTTCCAGATCACTCAACAAACCGTTCACCACATCCGGTTGCTCGGTGCTCACGTCACGGGTCTCGCCTGGATCAGTTTCCAGATCAAACAGGGCGAGCATGCGACCATCCCGGTGGGCGATGAGCTTGAACCTGTCGCGCCGCAGGGCCACCAGATCCGGCCCGTAGGCGATCGCTTCGCTCAAAATCAAACGCGCAGGCTCGGGCGCGCCGTCCGCCACCGACTTTCCGACCAGACCGGCGCCCAGTTCGCCGGCTGGAGCCGCGGCCCGTTCCAGATCCGAAAGCGCTGGCAAGCCCAGCCACTCCAGCAGGGTGGGCGACAGGTCGAGCAGCGAAACCGGTTGCCGCACCCGTTGTCCGGCCGGCACACCCGGGCCCCAGACCAACCAGGGCACGTGCAGCACTTCCTGGAAGTGGGCGTGTCCGTGACCGATGCCGTGAATGCCGCGGGGATCGTGGCCCCACTGATGAGCGAGATCCGCGTGGTCCAGAAATTCTTCGCCGTGATCGCTGAAAACCGAGACGACCGTATTGTGGTCCAGACCGCGCGCTTTCAGAGTATCCTGCAGGGCGCCAATGACCCGATCCACGTAGCGGATGGTCCCGTCATAGATGGCCAACTTGATGGCCCGAGCATGGTCGGTGGCGTTGTCGGCGGGGAAGGCGGCCCTGGTCAGATCGACGCCGGGTTTTTCTCCCCACCGCACGTAGGGGCGCAACGCGTCATCATCACTGGCCACACCCTGGGCGGCCAAAGCCGGCAGGAAAGGCGCCAGGTCTTCGCCAGCGGGGGTCGTCGGTTCGTGGGGATCATTCAGCAGCACAAAACAGAAAAACGGGCCATCGGCGTGACAGCGCATCCATTCGTTGGCCAGGCGGGCGACTTCGCCGGCGGGGCGGTTGGTGTACACATGGTGGTCAAAACTTTCAGCCAGACCAAAGGCGAAAAACTGGTTGGAATAAAAGGCGGCAGTCTTGTAACCCAATGACTTCATATGAGATGACAGGGTTGCGAGGCCGTCGTGCAAGCGGCCCGGGGGCTGGGTGTCCATGTTGCGCACAGCTCCCGAGAGGTAGCCGCCGTGCAGTCCGGGCATCCGTCCGGTCAGGGCGCTGGCAAACGAGGGCAGAGTCCAGGGCGCGGGCGCGGTGACGTCGGCAAAGATGGTGCCGCGCGCGCCGAGTTGGTCCAGGCAGGGAGAGGTGGGTTGGCCATAGCCGCCGAGGCCCAGATGGTCGGCCCGCAAGGTGTCGACGCCGATGAGCAGCAGGTTTGGGGAGCCGGTCCGGTCAGGTTTGATCCGTGAGGGGCGCAACGGGCGCAGCAATACGTCACGCCAACGGCTGAGCCGGGTTTGCCACCGGGTCTTAACTGTCAGCCGGTCAAACGGATTGCTGTATGTATTGCTGTGCATCTTGCCGGACATGCCTCATCTCTCGCGGGGAAAATGAAAAAAAGCAGAGCCAAAACGCCACTGCTGGACAGTTCGCCGCCGGACCGTTACGTTCGCTCCATGAATTTGTTGGACTATACAATACAAACCGGATTCCTGCCCCAACTCAAGTGCGAAAGCCTGGAGCAGGCCGTCTCCTGCCTGATGGCGACCCACGCCGAGGTCGGTACCGTGTCGGAGCCGGCTGATCTGGTGGCCGAAGTCATGAGCCGGGAAACCGAAGGCAGCACTGCCGTGGGCGGTGGTCTGGTGATTCCCCACGCCCGCAGCGCCCAGGTCAAAGCGGTGCATATCGCCGTGGCCACCCTGGCCGAGGGCCTGGATTTGGCGGCAACCGACGGTCGTCAGGTCGACATCGTCATTCTATTGGTGGGTCCGGCCGGTGATCCCCGCCAGATGTTGCGGGTTCTGGCCCGTTTGGCCCGTCTGGTCAAACACGATTCCTTCCTGGACGGGTTGCGCAAGGCCCCATCGGCCGCCGGTTTGTACGAAGCTTTCGCCCTGGCCGAAGAAACCGGCGACTGAGCAGACTTCCTGAAAGCCTCCCCTCAAAACCCCACCAAATTTCCCCGAGATATCACAACTTTTTGACGAAGCACCGCTTGAATCCTGCCCGCCGTGGGGTTATGGTCCTTGACCCGAGAAAACGTGACAACCCTCACTCCGCGCATCCCTCCAAGAGGAGAGTGACTTGATGTCGAGAATACGCAGGATTACACCCGCAGGAACCGGGTGGCTTTTGCTGACCCTGTTGCTGACGGGCTGGATGACCAGTTCACTGGTTGCAGAAGCACAGGCGGCTGACGCTGACCACCTGATCATCACCGAAGTGGTCACCAAGACCCGTATCATTGGCTCGGCCCGCCTGGGCAGCGAGTTCATCGAAGTGGTCAACCCGACCCTGGCCGACATCGACCTGAGCGATGTCTACCTCACCGATGGAATTTTTGCCACCAACAGCACCTACTACTGGAATATTGCCGATGGCGTGCCCAGTACCGCGACCATTGGTGGTGGGGCCTTCAACGACTTCCATGTCCGGTTCCCCGACGGCTACGTATTGGCTGCGGGCGATACCCTGGCGATTTCGATCAATGGCAGCAACCAGTACGCCGAAGCCTACGGCCAGATGCCGGACTTCGAGCTGTACGAAGACGCCAACGCGCCGGACACGGTGCCGGAAATGGTGGCGGTCTTCCCGGGTTCGGTGCACGGTGGCGATCCGCTTGGTGAAGCCAATACGAGCATCCTGCCGACGCTTTCGGATGACTCCGAAAGCCTGATTCTCTACAGCTGGGATGGCGCCAGTGATCTGGTGGCCGATGTCGACTTTGTTTTCTGGGGCACCAACACCAATGGCCTGTTCGACAAGGCTGGCGTCACCGTGGGGGCTGGGACCTATCTGGCCGACACCGCGGTTGCCAGCCAGGTGGCGATTTCGCCCAGCGAACAGAATTTTGGCCAGGCCTACGCCCGGCTGACGGCCGACGAAGGCACCGAGACCACCACTGGTGGCAACGGTGTCAGCGGCCACGATGAGACTAGCGAGAATCTGGGCACGACGTGGCAGATCGCTACAACCCAGAATCCGCCCCAGGCTCCGGCGGTGCCGTTTCTGACCGCGCCAGTTTTCACGGCGGGGGCTAACGCACCAGGCAGTCCTTACGAAGACCAGGACGCGATCCTGACGGTTGACGTGGAATCCAACAGCGCCCTGACCGGCGTGGATTTCATGTACACCGTCGATGGTGGTGCCCCGAGCACGTTGACCGGCATCAATTCCGATGGCGCTACCTGGTCGGCCACATTGCCCGCCCAGGCCGTCGATGCGGTGGTCGCTTGGTACGCCATGGCCACCAACGCCGATGGCCGCACGGCCACCTGGCCTGCCGTTGCGCCGACCTTCTCTGAAGGCTGGACCGTGGGCACGGCCCCGGTAGCCGGCGATGGCCCGGCCAAACTGCTGATGACCGAGATCGCAACGATCGGTTCGGACCAGGAGTTCATCGAAATCGCTAATCTCGGTGATACTGCGGTGGACTTGAGCGACTATTACCTCACCGATGCGAGCCACACTAGTGGAAACTATTACTGGCGTATTGCTGAAGGAAACCCGGGCCCGTCCACAGTTGGCGGCGGAAGCTTCGCCGATTTCCACAGCCGTTTCCCGGACGGGTTCAGCATTGCCGCTGGCGATACCATCGTGGTCTCGATGGCCGGCAGCGCGCTCTTCTCCGGCACATTTGGTTTCTTACCCGACCTCGAGCTTTGGGAGGACGATGCGTTCCCGGACGCCGTACCGGATATGCGCTGGGTCTTCGGTGACGAAATCAACAACAGTATCATCAACCGGACCGGGGCCGACCCTTCGGTCCCGACGTTGACCAATGGTGCCGAGATGGTCATGCTCTACTATTGGGATGGCGTCAGTGACGACGTGACTGACATTGATCTCTTCACCTGGAAGGATCCTTCGTCGGATACGACCAGCTTTTTCTTCACCAAGACCGGGGTCACCATTGGGACGCACAGTTATTTGCCCGAAACTTCGATTGCCGATCAGTTGAACCTCACGTTCCCGACTCAGGCGAGTTTTGGTTCTTCCTACCACCGCATAGATACCGGTGAAGGCAGTCAGGCGGCGGTCGGCGGCAATGGTACCGGCGGGCGTGACGAGACCAGCGAAGATCTGTTTAACACTTTTGAGCTGGCCGAATACGACCCCAGTCGTCCCAGTGGCGGCGGCAGCGTCGGCGGCGGCGGTGTCGAACTGCTCGTCGAAGCCAAGACCTTCCTGCCCACGATGGGCGAGACTTTCCCCATCCGGTTCGTCTCCAAACCCCAGAGCGAAACGAAGCTGCGCCTGTTCGATCAGAGCGGTCGCATCGTCATCACGCTTTTTGACAGCCGTTTCAACGGCTCACCGTCGACGCTTACGGACGCGCCCACGGTCGTGGTCTGGGATGGTCTGGACAACACCTACCAGCGCGTTCGCGCCGGAATGTACATCGCCCACCTGTCGGTTGTGAACAACGCGACGGGTGAAGAAGAAACAGTAGTCGCGCCGGTGGTTGTTGCCACCCGGCTCAGCAAGTAGAGAGGGTGAGCGATGATTCGGAAACTGACATTTATCATGATTCTGGCGGCGCTTGGCCTTTCGGCTGGAACCGCGAGCGCATTGTTCGACGATACGGTGATCAATCCCCGTGCCCGGGCCATGGGCGAGGCCAGTGTTTCGGTGACTGACGGCGCCTATGCCGCTTTCACCAACGCCGGCCAACTGGCGCGCGTTGACGGTGGCCGGGTGGCCGCGTCTTATGTGCAGCCTTTCGGCCTGGACTTCACCGATTTCTTCTACGTCGGGGCTTCCATTCCCATCCACGAAAAGTACGGCAACCTGGGTGTCGGCATGAGCCACTTCAAGGTCGAATACCAGGACGTGACCCTGGAAAAAGAGACCCAAATCACGGTGGCCCACGGTTTCAACCTGTACAACGACATTCATTCGCGGGTCGATTTTGGCTACGCGTTTAGTCTGTACAGCGCCGAATTTGCCGAGTCGGTCAGCGGCTTGGATCCGGGCAATGCCATGGCAGTGGGATTTGATCTGGGCATGGCCATCACGGTGCATCGGCGCACCCATGTGGGCTTCCAGATCAAGAACATCAACAATCCCATGATTGGTCTGGACCAAGAGGAACTGCGCCAGCGCCTGGTCGCCGGAGTCAGTTATGAGCCGTATGACGGTGTCACCACCTCTTTTGAATTCAACAATCAGCTGGGTGAAGACCTGCAATACCGCGGTGGCCTGGAAATGACCCTCGTGGAGGGCTTTGCCTTGCGCGCAGGCGTAGTTACCGGCCCCAACAAGTTGACCGGCGGCTTTGGTTACACCTACGACAACATCGGGGTGAACTACGGCTTCAGCACCGGCGGCGGCGTGCTGAACAGCACCCATCACTTTGGCCTGCAGTACGCGTGGGGCGGTGAGGCGAAGTGAGCAAAAACATCACCATGGGCGCGGCTTTGAGTCGTGGTCGTCTGGCGGTCATCGGGTTGGTCCTGATGGCGGTGCTGGGCATGGTGCCGGTGACAACCGGTGGCCTGTCCTGGACCGCAAACGCAGCGGCTGCTGACCATTCCGACCTCGTGGATCTCAACTCAGCCTCCCTGGAGGAGGTGCTGAGTCTGCCGATCCCCGAGGAATTGGCCCGCAGGATTGTGGAATACCGAACCTATTTGCGGTATTTCAACAACGTTTACGAATTGCGCGAAATCGACGGGATGACTCCGGAGTATATGGAGGCCCTGAAGCCTCTGGTGGCCACGGTGCCGTCCGAAGCTGCTGACCCGTCCCTGGCCCGCCTGACTGCCAGTTACCGCCAGGTGCGTCAGTACCTGGGCCAGGAAGGCTCCAGCGAAGGTTTGGTGGACGAATATCTCGACCGCCTGCGCAATCCCGAAGACCTCAACCAGATGGATATCTGGGACCTGATGTCCTACCAGAACGTCTCGCCCGTTGATGCGACCAACATCATCACGACGAGGGAACGCCTGGGCCGCATCGAGACCGGCCGGCAATTGCGTGGGGCCCAGGGCCTGCGTTACTTCGCCTACCGCAACCTGCGGGACTTTGTGGTCTACAGTGAGGAAGAAAAAGAGGCCGAGTCCTCCAAGACGGTTTCCGGTTATGTGCAGACGCGCTACTGGGAAACGCCCTACGCCAACGACGACGAAGAGTTGTCGCTGTCGGGCTTGAACAATACGACGGCCAGTCCCTTGTTTCCGCCCGGTTGGATGAACAAGGCCAGGGTCAATGTCCAGGGTGGCTATCAGTTCGGTATCCTGACCAGTCAGGAATTCGGCGAAGCCAATTGGGACGAAACAGTCAAGGGATATGCGGGGATCACCGACCGCAGCTTTGGCGATTTCCGGCTCAAGTCGGCCGTGGTGGGTAATTTTCGCGTGGCCTACGGCCTGGGCCTGATCATGGACAACACCGATTACATCCACTTCCGCAAGACCGGCTTCGGTTTCAACAAGCGGTTGCTCGGGGTGCACGGTGATCTGTCCCGCAGTTACGAATACACCCTCAAGGGTGGGGCGTTCGAAGGCAACTACGGCCCGGTGAACGCGTCTTTCTTTGTCTCAAGTGAGAAGAAGGACGGCATCCTCAACCCCGACGGCACCATCAACCGTTACGTGACGATGCGCCCGCGCTTTCAGGATGAATTCTTCGGCAGCCGGGACTTCTCCTATCTGACGCGGGATGCCTTCCAGGAAGACATGATCGGTGGCAACGTCAAGGTCATGGTGGCGCCGGGCACGTTTGTCGGCGTGACCGGTTACGAGGCCCGTTACGACCGCGGCTTCAACTCCAACGTCAATACGCTGGTGGCCGATACCGACCTGCTGGAAGCCCGGGACAACGAGATCAGCCAGGGCTACACCAGTGTCTACACCGACGATGGCGGTTTTGAGCAGGAGGCCCGCTTCCGCCGCATCATGGGTGCCGAAGCCCAGGCGGTGTACGGCAACGTCTCGCTGCAGGGTGAGTACGCGTTCATGCAGAACCCGCAGAACGATTTCTTCAGCAGCAAGAACCCCGATGCCTTCATCGTCAACGCCTTCAGCCAGTGGAACAACCTGCATCTGTTGGCGGTCTACCGCGATTATGATGTGGGTTTCGACAATCCCTACGGGCGCGCGTTCAGCAACGATAGCAAGTATGAAATGACGCTCCTGTCGTCGTACTTCCGTCTGAATGATCCGCTCTACGCCTGGTTGGAAACCGAAGGTGCCCAGCCCAAGGCCGAAAAGGGACTGTTCCTGGAAACCCGCTACCGGATCAGCCGCAAGCTTGTCCTCAGTGGTTTGCAGTTTGACCAGTGGAAGCGCAAGGCCGACGGCGCGGATCTGATGCGTTACACGCTTAAGATGGAGTACCAGCCGATCTTCAACCTGCGTTTCCGCCTGCGTCACCGGTATAGCAGCCGGTCGGAGGCTGATCCCATGGATGTGCGCAAGTTCCAGAACTGGGAATCGCGCTGGCAGATGATCGGTCTGCTGAGCAATTACAATCGGATCCAGTTCACCTATATGACTTCCAACGTCATGTTCCCGCCTCGGCCGCGACTGGGCAGCACGCCCGGAGCGGGCGATGGGGATCCCTCGGTCGGTACCAACGGCAGCCCTTCGCGGGCTTTCGAGGTCAAGTACGAACACAACCTGACGCCCGGCATCAAATTCCATCTGGCTTCGTCCATCTACGACGGCTTCTTCTGGAATTTCGAGGGCAACGAGTTCGTCTTGCTTGATGGCAACGGCTTCCGCAACTGGTTCAAAATCGAGAGCCGTGTTTCCGAGCGCATGCTCTTCCAGTTGAAAGTCACCCGTGACCACAACATGCCCAGTGCCAGGGACGTGCGGCGCTTCGGCGATGCCTCCGGGAACGAACCCGACGCCGCCTACGTGCCCAAGGACCAGACCACTGTCCGTCTGCAGATGGATTACACATTCTGATAGATTCCGAGGAGACTTGAGTGATGATCAACAAGTTGCATAAAACGAATCGGCTCAATGGTCTGGCAGTGCTTGTCGCTGTGGTGGGATTGCTGGTCACGGTGGCCGGACCGGTCCACGCCGTGCCCCAGATCATGAGCACTTACGGCGACCAGATGGCCTGGTCCAGTGCCGAAATCAATGCCATGGGTGGTACCGGAACCGCAGTTTATCGCGGCGGGCTGTCCAATATCTTCAACCCCGCCCTGCTGATGGACGAAAAGGGCTACCGCCTGGACGCCGGCGTGATGCTGGACCAGGAACACGAGGACCGCTTCCAGCCCCTGTTCGACTCGTTCGACAGCTGGGTGGTTGATGCGGCGATCGCCACGAACCGGAACCACTATTGGCAAACCGGATTCGGTGCGGCCGGACGCTTCTTTGAAGAGTCCTTCCCGGTGGTGCTGAGTCTGTCTCTGGCCGACCGGTATCCGTTCAGCTACACCTTCGACGAGGAACTGCGCAATCCCAGCCCGTTTCCTCCTGGTCAGGGCGAGCCGGCCCGTGACCTGATCATCGCAGAGCGCCAGCGGAAAGTCACTGGCACCCTGCGCGACCTGAGCTTTGGCCTGGGCACGAACGTGCACCAGCGTATCTCGGTGGGCGCTGCGGTGCATTACGCCTTTGGCACCCGCAACGAAGTGAACGCCTCCCGTGACGCCGATGGCATCGCTCCGGACAACAGCTACCGTCTCGAAGACAATTTCGAGATGTCCGGCGTGAACTTCACTCTTGGTGCCCGCGGAATCATCAACGAACGGCTGGAAGTGGGCGTGGCCTGGGAAAGCCAATTGACGGCCACCGGTGATCGGGTGAACACCTCGGTCAACGACGCCGGCAGCGTGGTCGAAACCCACGAAGGCTCCATCGAGTATCCCAACATGTTCCGGGCCGGACTGACTTTCCGCCCCCGGACCGACCCGCGCACGACGTTCACCGTCGAGTTGGAATACAAGCCCTGGAGCGAGTTGAACGACGCCGAGTTCCCGGGCGATGAGAACCCGCAGAACCTCAACGACGTCACTGACGTGCGCGTGGGCCTCGAGCACATGTTCTACAACGGGATTCCGCTGCGCTTCGGTTTCCGCCACTTCGACAGTTATTCGGACCGGGATGCCAGCGCGAGCGTCTTCTCGGCCGGTGTGGGCGCCCCAATCGGGGGCGGCATGCTTTCCGCTTCGCTGGAATTGAGTAAATTGTCCAGTGTGCAGGCACATCAGTTCCCGTACCCGTCGGACTACTTTGGCGACAACTTCCGGACCGATGCCTACGCCCGTGTCGACGATACGCGCTTCCGGCTCGGCCTCGGCTATAAATTGGAGTTCTAGCATGAGTTCAATCCAGAAAACCCTGCTGCTTGCGGTGGCCTTGGTGGCCCTGATGGCCGTCGGCAGCGGCCAGGCGGGTGATGATGACGGCATCCTGCGGTTGCACCTGATGTGGACCAACGACATGCACGGTCACATTGCCCCCGAGATGGCCAAGTTCATGAACCCCGAGCACCCGCCACCGCTGGGTGGCGGCGCTTCGGCGGCTCGTTATATCAAGGAAGTGCGCGCCAACGCGGCCGCCAACGGCGAAGAAGTGCTGTTGATGGACGTGGGCGACATGTTCCAGGGCACGCCCATCGGCAACAAGACCAAGGGCACCGCCGTTATTGAGTACTACAACGCCATCGGGTATGAATTTGCCGTGCCGGGTAATCACGATTTCGACATGGGCCGCGTGAACGCTGAGCGTCTGGCCAAATTGTCCGATTTTCCCTGGATCTGCTCGAACCTGTACGAGGACTCCACCGGTACCTACGTGGATTGGGTGCAGCCGACGCTGATGCTGGAATATCAGGGCATAAAAATCGGAGTCGTAGGCATCATCACGCCGGGTACGGCCAAAATGAGCTTCCCCGAGAACATCAAGGGCCTCGAATTCCGCGACATGGCCGAGACGATTCCCATCTACCGGGACAAACTTCGCAACGAGGGTGCCGATCTGATCCTGCTGGGTATTCATGAGGGCTTGCCCTACGACAAGGACAAGGGCTGGAAAAAAATCGCCGGCGAGAACGACGATGATGCCGACGACCTGCAGGGCAGCCGGGGCAGCAACTACTCCGGTGGTGGCATGAACCTCATGGAACTGGTCAATACGGTGCCGGGCATCGATGTTGCCGTTGGTGGTCACACTCACCGCGGGTATCACCACCCGTGGATTGACCCGATGAACCACACCATGTGTTTCGAAAGCTTCGGCAACGGCTCGAGCCTCGGACACGCCATCCTGTTGATCGACCGCAAGACCAAAACATTGGTCGGTTACGACACGCCTCACGGGCAGGGTACGTTGATCACCCTGTTCGAGGATGAGTTGTGGCCAGACGCGGAGATCGCTGAAGTCATCCGGCCCTACCATGACGAGGCCGAGGCCGAGATGAACCGCGTGATCGGCAGGGCGGCCGTCTCGATGGGCCGGGGCGACGCGGGGGCCAACCTCGTGGCCAATCTGGTCACCGACGCGATGATCGGCTATTTCAACGCCGATTTCAGCTTCCAAAACGGTGGCGGCCTGCGGGCGAACATCGCCCAAGGCGACCTGACGACCCGCGACATCTTCAGTGTGCTGCCCTTTGGCAATGAACTGGACATAGTCGAGATGGACGGTCGTATGGTGCGCCGGATTATTGAGCGCCGGGTGGCGGGCAGCAGCAGTGGTATTCACACCGCGGGGGCGAAGATCGTGGTCGACCTCACCCGTGAGGATTACGACCGCGTGTGCCGCCTGGAAATCGCCGGCGAACCCTGGGACCCGGATCGCATCTACAAGGTCGTAGTGACGAACTTCCTGATGGAAGGCAACAGCGGCCTGGATTTCCTGACGACCATCCCGTCCGACAAGATCATGCCTTCGGGCGTGACGACGGCCGAGGCGGTCGAAGCCTACATCAGGCTGAACAACCCGGTGCGGCCCATGATCGACGATCGCTGGGTTGCGGTTTCCGGGGCCGAACAGGCCGACTACCTGAAGAAAGCTTATTTGCCGGAATCGTAGAAAATTTGCAATCTGGTGTCTTTGTGTCACTTACGAGGCTATGACCGGAAGATTGACCTTAAGCCCGCCGCTGACCATCCGAAAAGATGGTTCAGGGGCGGGCTTTCCGATTGCCCCCAACATGGATGTCTGGAACGAAGTCTACAATTGCGACGGTATTGAACCAATACCGATGCCCAGCCAAAGGGACACGGACGTGAAGACCCTCCAAAAAGCCAAACGCAACGATCAACTGGTCAGATTCGCGACCCATATGAACAAGATGGTCGTGGGCCAACCCAAGGCCATTGATAAACTTTCGGACAGTTTCAGCCGCCTGATTGCCGGCGTGCACGACCCCGAAAGTCCCCTGTTGACCATGATGTTCATGGGCCCCACCGGTGTCGGCAAGACCGAAACGGTGCGCGCCCTGGCCGAAACCATCTTTGGCAACAAGCGGGCCTACACCCGCGTCAACTGCCAGGAATATTCGGCCCACTACAACATCTCCAAGCTCTTGGGCTCGCCTCCGGGTTATGTCGGCGGCGAAATCCGTCCCCTGCTGAGCCAGGAAAACATCGATAAGCATCACCGCAAGGCGCTGGACAACCAGTCGGGCATGATCAGCGAAGCGGACAGCAAACTGAGCCATCTGTATCCGCCCGAGAGCGAAAAAAATCTGTCGATCATACTTTTTGATGAGATCGAAAAAGCGCATCCCAAACTTTGGAATCTGCTGCTGGGTATCCTCGAAGACGGCACCGTGGTGCTGGGCAACAACGAGGAAGTCGACTTCCGGCAGTGCATCA
>CAZLUL010000057.1:0-19525 GCA_964562635.1 uncultured Fibrobacteraceae bacterium
GCTGACCACGGTGGTTGTGGGTGTGTCGATGCTCTCGATGTTCGACCCCGCCATTGGCCCTCTGGTGCCGGTGCTGGTCTCGTACTGGCTGAATATCCACGTGACGATCATCACATCGAGCTACGGGTTCCTGGGCTTGAGCGCCCTGCTCGGCACGCTGATCATGTTCCTGATGCTCACCAAGGGTGAGGGCCGGGACAATGTGCGTGTGGCCATCAAGACCCTCGACAACGTGAACAAGCACGTGCTGATCACGGGCCTGGGCCTGCTGACGGTCGGGACCTTGCTGGGTGGCGTGTGGGCCAATGAGAGCTGGGGTCGCTACTGGGGCTGGGATGCCAAGGAGACCTGGTCACTGATCACGATCCTGGTCTACGCCGTGGTGCTGCACTTTCGCTGGATCCCGGCCATGCGTTCGGTCTGGCTGAACTCGGCTGCCAGTGCGGCGGCGGTTTCCTCGGTGGTCATGACCTACTTTGGCGTGAACTACTTCCTGAGCGGGCTGCACAGCTACGGCGCTGGCGACCCGATTCCGGTACCGGACTGGGTGTTCATCGGCATCGGTTTCCTGGTGGCTCTGATCACCGTTTCGGGTGTGGTGAACAAGATCAAGAGCTGGGGACCGCGCGCGAGCTAGACCGCGGCGGCCTTTTCAGCAGTTTTCAAGCGGCCGGATGGGCAATCATCCGGCCGCTACTTTTTGCAGCACGCGCCAGGCTTCAGCCACGTGCCTGGCCTCGGTGCGGGTCTGACCCACGGCCAGGCGCAGGGTGAAGACCTCGTCCAACCGGGTATGGGTCAGGTAGATCACGCCTTCGGCGTTGACCCGGTCGAGCAGGGCCTGATTGATAGTCGCCAGTTCTTCCTCGTCGGTGACGCCGTTCGGCTTGTAGCGGAAACAGACCGTGTTGAGGGGCACTTCTGCCAGGCGCTCCCAGGCCGGATCCGCATCAATCCAACCGGCAAAGTCGGCCGCCAAAGCCAGATGGGCCGCGATCATGGCGCGAATTTTTGCGGCGCCAAAATTGCGCAGGACAAACCACAGTTTCAGGGCCCGGAAACGCCTGCCGAGCGGAATGCCCCAGTCCATGTAGTTGGTCACTTCGCGGTCATGACCGGTCTTCAGGTATTCCGGATGAATGGCCATCGTGCGCTCCAGGTGATCCGGATCCTGCACGAAGTAGGCCGAGCAGTCGAAGTTGGTGAACATCCACTTGTGGGGATTGAAAACCAGCGAGTCGGCATATTCCAGGCCGTCAAACAGCCAGCGCATTTCCGGCAGGATGGCCGCGGTGCCGGCCAGGGCCGCGTCCACGTGCAGCCACAGGTTGTTGTCGCGGGCCACGGGGCCGATTTCAGTCAGCAAGTCGACCGCCGTGCAACCGGTCGTGCCCACGGTGGCCACCACGGCGCAGGGGGTGTGGCCGGCGGCGCGGTCGGCGGTGATTTGCGCCACCAGGTCGGCGCTGTCCATGGCCCGCTTGGGCCCGATGTCCACCAGGACCACATTTTCGTCGCCAAAGCCTGCCATCCGCGCGCCCTTGGTCACCGAACTGTGGGCCTCGCGCGAAGTGTAGATGCGCAGGGCGCTGTGGTTCTCCAGGCCGGCGACTCCCTTTTTGTTCACGCGGTGGCCCGTCATCTTTTCGCGGGCACAAATCAGTGCGCAGAGCGTGGCGGTCGAAGCGGTGTCCTGGATCACGCCGCGAAAATTTGCCGGCACGCCCACCAACTGGCCCAGCCAACTCATGACTTTCTCTTCCAGTTCGGTGGCCGCGGGACTGGTTTGCCACAACATGGCGTTGACCCCCAGGCCGGCTGATAGCATTTCGCCCAGGATCGACGGGCCGCTGTTGTTGGCCGGAAAGTAGGCAAAGAACCGCGGGTGGTTCCAGTGGGTCACGCCGGGCAGGATGTCGCGTTTGAAGTCCGCAAAAATCTGGGCCATCGGTTCGCCTGTTTCCGGTGCCTGGTCCGGCAGAAGGTCGCGGATTTCACCGGGCCGGGTCTGGGACATGACGGGGTATTGGTCAGCGTGCTCAAGGTAATCGGCGATCCAATCGATCATGTCATGGCCATGCTGGCGGAATTCTTCGGCGTTCATGGTGCTCCAGGGGCAAAAAAGGATATAAAAAAGTCCGGGTCAGGAAAACCTGACCCGGATCACGCCAAATGTCAATCGGTGGCGGTCTATTTGGGCTTGTTCAGCATGAATACGTTCTCGCTGGCATCGGCTTTTTCATCGTCTTGGCCGCCGCCGCCAGCCAGGACCGGTTCCTGTTCTTTGGTCTCGTCGGTTTCCGGCTCCGCTGCCGGAGCGGCTTCAGTCGCCTCTGCGGTCGGCATTTCCAGGCCGTAGACGTTGGGTACGTCCGGTTCCGGTGACTCAACCACAGGCTCCTCTGCGGCAGATGCTTCGGGTTCTGCTGCGCCGATGATTTCATCCGCGACCGCGTCCTTGGACGCCGGGGCCTTGGGCTTGTTGAGCATAAAGACATTTTCGGTGCTGCCTACAGCCGGCTTGGCTTTCGGCTCGGCCTTCGCCTCTGGGGTAACCTCTGGGACAACTTCGGGGGCAGCTTCTGGTTCGGGTGCGGGCAGAGGCTCGTCCGCTGGTTCTTCAGCAGCGGGCTCTGCGGCCACGGTTTCTTCAACAGGCGGTTTCTCAGCAGCCGGTTCCGCGGTGGCATCTTCGCTCGGGACCGCCGGGATGTTCAGGGCGTTGGGTTTCTTGTCACGCCCGCCGAGCATGAAGACGTTGCCGTTGCTGCCAGCTTCGGGCACAGGCTCTGCGGCGGCTTCTTCAATGGCGGCAGAGGTGTCGGCGGCCACTTCTGTGGGCGTCGGCTCGACGACCACTGGGTCGTCCTCGACAACCGGCACATCGTCGATAACCGGCACGTCGTCGCCCCAACCATTGGCCATGGCCGGGTCTTCTTCAACTTCGGCCGCGGACACGGGTTCTTCGGCGGCTGGCGCTTCAGCGATCGGTGCCTCAGCATCTGGCGCGGCTGTTACCGGCGCCACAGGCTCAGGAACATCAGGGGCAACCGGTAGGGCTGCTGCGGCCGGAGTCAGGGCCGGAAGCGTCGGCAACGGAGCACCGGGCTGCACAGTCGCCGGTGGGCTGAGCATCAATTCGCCCAGATTCTGGCTGACCTTGTTGATGGAGCTCACGTTTTTGATGATCTGGCCAATGGCCTCTTCATACTGGCGGGCAGTGAGCAGAATGCTGGTCACGGTCTCTTCAATTTCCATGGTGGCGCGGCTGGTTTGTCGCGACAGGCCCTTGACCTCGCCAGCGACCACCGAGGTGAACGCTTCACCGGTCTTGCCGGTGTGCACCGCTTCGCCGTCGATCTGGGCGGCGACCTGTTTGGTGGTCTGCGCCAGTTGGGTGACGCGGGCCACGACGGCGGACATTTCCCGGGCCGAAGCAGCGAGATCGCCGGCGGTATCGGCCGTGAAACTGGCGGCGTTGTTGGCGTTGCGCACGATTTTATGGCCTTCGGCCGTATCCTGGGACATCTCGTTCAGGCTGTACAACATCCCCTGCAGGGCGTTGCCGACCGAGTCGATGGCCAGGCGCATTTTTTCGGTGCTGCCGGCGATGGTATTCATGTCGACGGACATCTGGTCCACCGAGGCGTTCACCGAATCGAAGTTCACCGGCGAGGCGAACGATCCCAATTCGGGTGCGGCGCTGGGCAGTCCGGCCGGACGCTGGGTCAACGGCTGAGGTGTGTGCGCCGGAATGTCATCGTAGGCAGGGGCGGCTGCCCGGGGAGTACGGGAAACTGGGGCGTGGCTCTCGGCGGCGAGCACTTTGCGGCGCAGGGTGAACAGACCAACGAGGACCCCAACGAGCCCGAGGGCCGACCAACGCGCGATGCCGGCCGCAGTACTGCGCGCGTGAATACCCATGCGCAGCGAGCTGGCCGCCGTACCCATGTGCTGCATCAATTCGACGCTGTTGTTCTGCAGGCCCTTGGTGGCCTTTTGTCCGGCGGCGCTGAAAACTGAAAACTCACCGGCGGCCAGATCGGCCAGGGGCAGGCCCGTTTCGAGCCAGAGATGGGCGCCGTCCTGCAGGGCAATCCGGGCCAGGTCATTGCCGGTGCGGTCGATGACCACGGTCTGCCCGTTGGCATCCACGGCGGTGCCGCCGTGCAGCAGGGCCGACAGGTTGCGATCGAATTGCATGATGGTGCGGGACAGATTTTCGCGGGCTTCGGTTACAGCTTCGCGATCTTCGGCGTCGGACAGGGCGACGGCCTGACGGGTCAGATCCTGCACCAGAATTTGTTGCCGGACAGCCAATTCGATCGGCGCATTCTGATCACCGTTGCTGCCGGTGGTGCTGAAAACGACGCCAATAGCCGCGAGCAGGAGCATGGCGATTGCGCCCATGGTCATGTTGAGCAGTTGCCGCGTGGACATGTCTTCCTCCATGAAATACCGGGACTCTGGGCCACGGGGGGCCCACTGTTCTGGCATTTATTTCGGCGGAAAACTCTTTGGGTTTACCTTTAAGTGCGAAGACCCTCAAACGGATGGCCGGATGAGTCCCCGGGCGAATATGGGGATGTTGTTGTTAATAACGGTGGTCGATTTGATGCTTTGGCGGTTGATGATTTCCCATACGCCGATGCTGAGGGCGCAATCGACGACCATGCCCACGAAACAACGGGCGGTGATGACCGGGTCGACCTCACGCAGTTCGCCGGATTTGACCCGGGTTTTGATCTCGGCGGCCAGATGATCGATCAACGGCAGGCGGATTTCCTGAAACAAAACGGTGGTGGCCGGGTCGTTCTCGCGGCTGTTGTTGAGCATCAGTTGCATCAGCTCCGGATCCCGTCCGGCCAGATCCAGGACGTACTCGGCCAGGCCGGCGAGCACCTGTTCGATGTCCTGGTCGTCGGTGGGGCGGGCGAGTTGTCCGGCGATGTCATGCTCGTTGGCCTTGGCGCGTATCACCTCTTCATAGAGGTGCACCTTGCTTTCGAAATGCCGGTAGATGGCCGCTTCGGTGATGCCGCAGGTCTTGGCGATCAGCCGGATGGCCGTGCCGTTGAAGCCACCGGCAGCAAAAAGGCGCGAAGCCTCGGTGAGGATCTGGTCACGGCGGTTGGGCACACGGGGCTGGGCCATGGGGATCGCCTCTGTTTCGGGGTGAAAATCTGCTATCAGGAACGAAGTAAACGTTTACCGGGCCGCTGGGCAACCCTAGAGTAAGGGGTGAGGTCCTGATTATGCCCCGCCAAGGCCCAAAAATGACATTTTGGCCTTGAGTTGGGCACCATCAGGCCGATCTGCATCAGAGAACCCGTATTTTCTTCAGCCCTGATTTGACCCGGAGGCGCAATGACCAGGCAGCCCAACCGAGCAGGATTCTCCCTCCTGGGAGTCATCGTGGTCCTTGCGGTGCTGGCCATTCTCGCGGCAGTGATCACGCCCATGTATTTCCGTCAGATGATGGAAGCCCGTGAGCGCGCCACGACTGCCGAGTTGCTGCAGATCGAAGACGGTCTCGTCGCTTTTTTTGAAGACCTGGGCCGTTTTCCGACGGACGCCGAGGGGCTGTCCGCTCTTGTTGTTGATCCCGGCCTGACGGGCTGGCAGGGCCCCTATATCAATCTCGAGCACGAAGAACCCATCGCCCAGGTCAGCACCGACGCCTGGAATCTGGCCTATGTCTACGATCGGGACCCCGTCACGGCACCGGCCGGTGCGGCCACGGTGCTGGTCACCAGCGGTGGTCGCAATCGTCTGGTGGATTCTGGTTCCGTCGGAGCTATCTGGTCTCTCAATGGCACCGACGATGATCTGCAGGCCCAGGTGATGGCCTCGCGGGTGAATCGCGAAAAATCCGCGGCGACTTCAGTGGAACAAGAGCGATTGGGCAAGGCGGTCCAGGACTATTTTCGGGATCGCCAGATTTATCCGACGAGTTTGAACCAGTTGCGCGACTACTTGGATTCCGGCCTCGGTTCGGACGCCCTGACCGACCAGTGGAACCGCAGCTATGTGTTGAACCCGGACAATGCCGCTGTACCGCCAACCTTGACCGTTACCAGCCTCGGGCCCGACGGCATGTCCGGTGGCGGCGATGATGTGGACCTGTTTCTGGACAGCGTTCTGCCGGGTCGCCGGAGCACCTACTACGAATTGGGCATCAGTCAAGCGGTCGTCACTGCCCAGACAGGTACGGACCTGACGGGCGATTGGACCGTGGATTTTTTCAGCTTCGGGTTGGCTGCCGTGTTGGAGAATGACGGCTGGGGCAATCCCTACGAAGAACGAATGAGCACCCGCACGATTTTGTCGGGCGGTCCGGATGCGAACTATTTCACGCCTGGCGACAATATTCCGCCTGGGGTGGTGCCGGACGACGTGACGCCCTGAGGCGGCGTTTTTCTCAGTCTTCCAACATTTCCATATATCCGCGCATGAAATCCGGGTAGACCAACTGGTAACCACTGTCGCGCAGTCTGCCATTGCGGCAGCGTTTGCTGGTGCGTCCAGGCACCGGACCGGTCTTGAGCTTGAAAGGGTCCATACCCAGCTTGGTGGCCAGCCAACTCTGCACATCCCACATGGTGGCGGCGTGGCTGTCGGTGGCCAGGTAGAGGTCGTGCATCTCTTCGCCACGCTCGCGCATGAGAATCAGGTGCTCCAGAAAACCCACTCCATCCTGACGATGAATGCGATTGGTGTAGAGTCGGTCACCGGGGCCGCAGGCCTTGCCATCGCGCACCTGGTCCAGCAGTCGGGTGCGTCCCGGGCCATAAATGCCTGAAAAACGCACATTGACGAAGGGGATGCCGCTGGCGGCGACCAGTTGCTCGGCCTCAAGCATGCGAATGCCCGAAAACGAGGTGGGTTCGGTGGGGCTGGTTTCGTCAACCCATTTGTGGTCGTCCTGATGGTAGACGCTGGTGCTCGAGACAAAAAGCAGGTGGCCCGACGCCGGGTCCAGGGCCGCCAGGAGGTGACGGAGTCCGGCGACGTAGGCCTGTTCGTAGGTTTCGTCGGAATACCCGGTCGGAGTCAACGTGACAACGACGTGGTCAAATTGCCGGCCCTGCAACGCACTCAACGAGGCCGGATCCGCAAAATCTGCGGCCAGTTTTTCAAATTCAGCCGGCAGGTTTTCCGGCTTGCGGCGCAGGCCAACGACCTGGGCCCCGCGAGCGTACAGACGCTCGCCGAGGCCCGTGCCGATGTCTCCGCAACCGGCCAAGAGAATGGACCGGCCCTTGAGCTCGTTTTCACTCAAAATGCGAATCCGTTCTGCTGGATTGAGACTTCCTTCACGTCGCCGTACTGCTGGACCTGTTCGCGGATGTCGTCGGCCTTGCCGATGATCACGAACTGCAGGTTCTCCCGGGGGAAATAGTCGGTGATCAGGCGCTTGGTCTCGGCCACTGTCAGGTTGTTCACATTGGCTTCGAAGTCGTTGATGTAGCTTTCGCCGTAGCCATAGAAGTACATCTGACCCAATAGGCCGGCCAACTGGCCACTGGTCTCGTAGCGCGGGGGGAACTGCCCCTTCACGTAGGCCTTGGCGCTGGCGAGGGTTTCTTCGTCGATGCCTTTTTCCCACAACCGGCCGTAGGTCTTGAGGGCCAGATCGATGGCCTCGACCGTCGTGACGGTGCGGGTGAAGGTCGAGATGCGGAACAGCCCGCCCTGGCCATAGGACTGGAACGTGCTGCGGGCGCCATAGGTGAGCCCTGCGTTCACGCGCAGTTCGTCGTTCAGCCAGGAGGTGAACCGGCCACCGAGGATGGTATTGATGACCTGCAGTCCGACCCGGTCCGGATTGGTGACCGCCACACCCGAGCCGCCGATATAGAAGGTCGACTCGCCGGCATCGGCCTTGTCCACCAACAGGACCTGCGCCTTGTCGGGCGTGGGCAGGTCGGCGACTTCAGGTACGGTCGAAGTGCCGCGCGGCCAGGCCCCGAACTGGGCTTCGATCTGTTTGCGCATGTCCTTGGCCTGGAAGTCCCCGACCACGCAGACAATCGTATTCTGGGGCTGGTACCAGGTCTTGTGGTAGCCGACCAGATCATCGCGTTCGGTCTTTTCGACCGCCGTGGCGTCACCTTCCGGTGCCGCGGCATAGGGGTGGTTGCCGAGCATGAGCTTGTGGAAGTAGTTGTTGATGACCGCCTGCGGGCTTTCCTTCTGCTGGGAAAGCTGGGCCACCTGACGACGCTGGAACTTGGCGAACTCATCGGCGTCGAAGGTCGGCCGCAGCAGCATGTCGGCCAGGATGGGCAACATGGTTTCCAGATCGCGCGTGGCAAACGAAGCCCGCAGCTGGTTGTATTCGTGGCTGGCGTTGGAGCCGATCTCGGCGCCGATGAAGTCGAACTGGTGGTCGAGTTCCTGCTTGTCGCGTTTGCCAGCCCCGAAGCGCAGGGCTTCGGCGGTCAAACCGGCCAGGCCGCTCAGTTCGCCATCGACCATGGCGCCACCGCCAATGATCACCCGCAGGTCAATCAGGGGCACTTCGTGCTGTTCCATCAGCACAACGATCAGTCCGTTGTCGAGCACCACTTTTTCGTGGCTGGGCAGGCTGTAGCCGCCGGCCACCGCGAGGGTGGGCAGCAGGATCAGCAGGCCGCACAGGGCCATTTTGGCAAAGTTGTTCATCGGTTTTCTCCTTCACCATCGGTGCTGGCCAATTCCAAATCGTCAGTGTCTTCGTGCGCATCCAGCACGCCCACGGTGCGATTGGCTTTGCGGAAATAGGTCTGCGCCACGCGCTGAATGTCGGCCGGCGTGATTTTTTCGTATTCATCCGGCGCGCTGAACAGCCGGTTGAAGTCGCCGTAAAACAATTCATACGTGCCGATGGTATTGGCCTTGCCGTTGATGGTGGCCATGGTGCGGTGGAAGTCGACCAGTTTGCGGTTTTTCACCTTGGTCAATTCGTCTTCGGTCACGCCCTCGGCGGCCACCTTGTTGATCTCGGCGATCATGGCCTTTTCCAGGGCCGCGGCACCAACGTCCTTGGCGGCTACGGCGTAGAAGATGAACAGGTTGGGATCAAAGCTTTCGGGCAGGTGGGTGAAGACCTGGGTGGCCACCTGCTGCTCGTCGATCAGGCTGTTCTGCAGGCGACTGCTGCGGCCGGTGGCCATGATGTCATTCAGCAGTTCGAGGGCTTGCCAGTCGGCGCTGCCCGCTTCGGTCACATGGTAGGCCAGCATCACGTTGGGCGAGGTCACCGATTCCTTCTGCACGTACACCCGGCGCTCGCCTTTTTGCTCGGGCTCGGTGGTGACCACGGCGCGGGGCTGGGGCTGGGCCGGGATCGGGCCGAAGTGCTTCTCGGCCATTTTTTTGACCTCTTTGAACTTCACATCACCGGCGATCACGACCACCGCGTTGTTGGGCGCGTAGTAGGTGCGGTGGTAGTCTTCGACATCCTGCTGGCGCCAGGCGGCGATGTCAGATTCGTGCCCGATGACCGACCAGCTGTAGGGGTGGGCCCGGAAGGCGCTGCCTTTGACCTCTTCCCAGATGGTTCGGAAGTTCGAGTTCTCCAGCCCGGTGCTGCGCTCACTGGTGACCACGCCGCGCTCGGACTCGACCATGCCCGGATCAATGCTCAGGTTGGCGATGCGGTCGGCCTCGAGATCAAACATCAGGTCCAGGGCATCGGCCGGAAACCAGTCCGTATATACAGTGATGTTTTCGGTGGTGTAGGCGTTGTTGGCGCCACCGGCCGCTTCCATGGTGCGGTCGAACATCTTCGGGCCGTATTTTTCGGAGCCGTTGAACATCATGTGCTCGAAGAAGTGGGACAAACCGGTGATGCCGGGCGCTTCGTTGCGCGAGCCGACCTTCCAGAACAGATACATGTTCGCGTTGGGAATGGAGTGGTCTTCGAGGACCAGCACCTTCATGCCATTTTCCAGGGTGAAGGTCTTGATGTCGTCGGCGGTGGTGGCGGCCAGGGCGGTGCCCGCGGCCGGACTCAGCGCCAAGACAAGCGCCAAGACAAGCGTCGAGACAATCGCCGAGACAATCGTCGAGCCGATCCCGGTGAACCAGGACTTCATGTTGTGCTCCTTGTGAGATAGAGAGGGGGACGTTTTGTCCAATAACGGCACAGCCTAACCCAGAGTTGCACCCCAGGCACGAAAAAATCAGCGACTGAGAACCAACCGGACGACCACCAGCAGCATCAGGACGGCGAATATGCGGCGAAATACGACTCCCCGCACCCGACGATTGGTCCAGGCGCCCAATTGAGCCGCCGGCACCGCCGAGAGAGCCAGCAAACCCATCACCGGCAGGGCCACAAAGCCGGTAAAGCCCGCTCCGGGGGCCACAGCGGGCGATCCGGTCAAATAGCCGAGGGCCGCGGCCAGAGAACTGAAAATGATCACGGCGCTGCTGGTGCCCGCCAACCATCCGGATGGCAGGCCCAATAGGATCGCCAGCGCCGGCACCAGGACGATGCCCCCGGCCAGGCCGCTCAGGCCCGCCACCAGGCCCACGCCCAGGCCCACCAACAGGCCTTGCCACCATTTGATGTCGCGGTGGTTTTCGCTGCCGGGGCGGTTTTCGGTCAACATGCGCACCGCCGCGAGGGTCATCATCAACGCCAGGCCCAGCTGCAGGGTGATGCCAGGCAGGGTGGCGGCCCAGCGCGCGGCCAACCAGCCACCGAGCAGGCTGCCGGGAGCCAGATAAGGCACCAGACGCCAGAAAATCCGCTTCTGCCGCCCATGCCGGATGATCGACGAGCTGACACTGAAAATCGCCACGCCCAATGAGGTGCCCATGGCCGCCTGCACCACCGACTCTTCGGGCACGCCCCAGAACCGGAACAACTCCAGCAGCACCGGCACCATGATGATGCCGCCGCCGACGCCCACAAAACCGGCCACGAAGCCCGCGACAACTCCCAGGCTCAGAATCAATAGAATGACCGGCAGCGTGAATTCCATCAGGGCGTCTTTTTCTGTTCGCGCCGTGTGACCTGGTGGGTCCATGCCGCCGCGCCAATGATAAGCAGGCCGCCGCCCAGGCTGATCAGGTCAGGCCGTTCGCTCCAGAAGGCAAAGCCCAGAGCCAGGGCAAAGATCACGTGCAGGTAGGTGAATATCGAAATGCGCGAAGCCCGTGCGTGGTGGTAGGCGTAGGTCAGGCCGTATTGGCCACCGGCCGCAAAAACACCCGTGCCCAGCAGCGCCAGCCACTGTCGCGAACTGGGGTGCGGCGGGTTGGCCAGCAGGAACGGCAACATGGCCAGGCACGAGATCAATGAGAAGGTCAGGATGATGCGGTTGGGGCTTGCCCGGCCTTTGAGCGAGCGCACAAAGACATAGGCCATGCCGGCAAACATGCCCGAACCAAAGCCCGCCAGGGCTGGCAGCATGGCCAGGTCAAAGCGAGGCTTGATGACCATCACGGCACCCAAAAATGCCGCCAGCAGGGCCGGTACCAGGGCGCGGTTGAAGCCCTCCTTCAGAAAGATGACCGCAAAGATGGCCACGAAAAAAGGCGAGGTTTTGTTCAACAGAGATGCATCGGCCAGGTTCATCTGGCCCAAGGCCAGAAAGTAGAGGAAGACGCCGGCCAGACCGCACAGCGAGCGCAGCACCAGGCGCGGCCAATACGGCGTGGCTGCCAGCGGGTTTTCTTTCAGCCGGATGGCCACCACGCCGGTGATGGCCAGGGTGACCAGGTTGCGGAAGAAGACCTTGGTCGGCAGGTCCACCTCGCCCGAAAGCTTCACCATGGCGCCCATGAGGGCAAAACTCAGCCCGGACAGGACCATCCAGGCCATGGCGCGGGGCAGGTTGTCCTGGGTGGTGGGGTGCTGGTCAGGCAAGTGCTGGGTTTCCTTTTGGGGGCGAAGCGGGTTATTCTGTGGCCAGTAGCAAAATAGACCCCGATCCGGCTTCCGCAAAGCCGGCGCCGAGGAAAGACGTTCATGACCCGGAACCCTGCCCATAACCTGGACCAACTGAAGCCCGCCCTGCGCGACGTGCTCAGTCGCGTGTGTGGCCTGATTGACCAGGCCGGGGGTCGGGCCTGGCTGGTGGGTGGCAGTGTGCGGGATCTGGCGCGGGGCGAAACCATTGAAGATTTGGATCTGGAAGTCTTTGGGTTGCCCGCCGAGCGCCTGCGCACCTGCCTCGAAGCCGAGTTCGAGTTGGATCTGGTGGGGCAAAGTTTCGGCATTCTCAAGCTGCGCCGTTGGCCGGTCGATGTGGGCCTGCCCCGGCGCGAGGCCAAAATCGGGCTGGGGCACAAGGGGTTCGAAGTCCATTCGGATCCGGACCTGAGTCTGCCCGAGGCGGCTGCCCGGCGCGATTTTACGCTCAACGCTGTCTACCTCGATCCGCTGAACGGTGAGATTGCCGATCCGTGGCATGGGCTGGACGATCTCACCAACGGCCTGCTGCGCCACACCTCACCAGCTTTTGCCGAAGACCCGCTGCGGGTCTTGCGGGCCATGCAGTTCGTGGCGCGCTTTGAGCTGAAAGTGGCGCCGGCGACCATCGCTGTGTGCCGGGATATCGAGCCCGAAGGACTGGCCGGCGAACGCATCTGGGGCGAATGGGTGAAGTTGTTGACCCTCGGCCGCCGCCCCTCGTTGGGGCTGCATTTTCTGCACGAGTGCGGCTGGTTGGCGCATTTTTCGGAATTGGCGGCCCTGCGCGGCTGTGCGCAAGATCCGGTTCATCACCCCGAAGGCGACGCCTGGGCACACACCCTGCACTGCCTGGATGCGTTTGCGGCCGAACGCACGGGCGACCCCTGGGAAGACCTGGTGGTGGGCTGCGCCGTTTTGTGCCACGACCTGGGCAAGCCGATCACCACGACCACCGAAAACGGGCGGGTTCATTCCCTGGGGCACGAAGCCGAATCGGTGGCCCTGACCGAGGCCTTTTTGGGCGCGATGACCAGCAACCGCAAACTGCTGGCCGAGGTCACACCTCTGGTCGAGGCGCACATGCGCCCCTCCCAATTGTTTGCCAGCGCGAAGGTTTCGGTGGCGGCCATCCGGCGCCTGTCGGTTCGCGTGGAGCGCATCGACCGGTTGGTGCGCGTGGCGCGGGCCGATGCTTTTGGCCGCCCGCCCTTGCCCGCCGATTCGTTTCCCGCCGGTGACTGGTTGTTGGCGCGCGCCGAAGAATTGAACATCCGGCAGGCAGCTCTGGTGCCCCTGGTTCAGGGCCGCGATTTGATTGCCTTGGGAGCGGCGCCAGGCCCGGAATTCAAAGATGTCCTGGCTGAGATTTTTGAGGCCCAGTTGGCCGGCACGGTCACCACGACAGACGAAGGCATCGCTCTGGCTGAAAAGATTCTGAAGAAGTAGGCCGAAATACCCGCGCGGATCAGTCTTTCAATTCGATGACAAAATCAGCGTTGATCTGGTCGGGGTGCAGGCGCGATTCCAACCGGGCACCCTGGCTTTGCCAGCAGGCCGTGCGGTGGTCAAGGCGCTCCGGCTCTCCGATCAGCTTGGCTGCTGCTGCCTCGAAACGCTCGAGAAAATTGAGCGCTGCGGTTTGGCCTTCCATCACCTGGAACAGGATGCGGTGCAGTCGGTCCTTCTTCAAAAAGAGGGTGACCTTGGTGCGCCATTGGCGGTCCTGATTGAGATAGCTGTGGGTGCAGGGATAGATATGCAGTTCGTCGTCGAGGCCTACCAGTTCGCAGTCGTCGATGGCATATACGGTCTGATCAACCGGCTGATGGTCAATCAAACGGCGCAACAAGCCCGACCGTCGAAAATCTCCGGCGTCCAGAGTCTCGTGGGGCAGCTTCTGGCCCAATTCCAAAGGAATTTTATTGATTTTTAAACCGAATTCCACGTCTCGCCTCCGTGGTTACTGTACCACACTTGGGGGCGAGTGGTGAACCTCGAAATCGCACAAACCTCAAAATGGCTTGTAGTTGCTTCACGTTCCTTGTAAGGGATCAGGAAGGTGCCGCGCGGCTTCGGCCGAATATTGGGTGATGTGATTTTCCCAATGCACGGCGCCTTCGTCCGCATGATTGGTGCGCAACAGTTCGTACAGTTTTTCATAGCTGGCGACCATTGCGCCAGGCTCGAAACCCAGTATAACCGCTTCGTGCCAACACCGCCGTGACAAAGCCTCCAGGCGCAAAATGTCATCCACCAACATCTTATTCGAACAGCCGTTGATCAACAGGGGACACCAGCGGTAGATCAGATCGACGACGGCTCCGCCCTGCTCCTTGCCCGGCTGGGTGACCCGGATACGCGCGCGCCCCAGCAGGTTGTTCAGTTCCATGATCTGGCCCGCGGGCAGGGGACAGGCCATGGTCAGGGCGTAGGGCGCCATCTTGGCCAGCATGGCCTGGCATTGCATGAACTCGTCACCGGAAATGGGCGGCACCAGAAAGCCTCGCCCCATGTCGCTGTTGAGAAAGCCGGCTGCCTCAAGGCCCAACATGGCTTCGCGCAAAGGGGTGCGGCTGAGACCCAGGTCGGCCGCAAGGTGCGATTCGTTGATGCGGGTGCCGGCGGGCAGGCGGTGATCGGCGATGCGCGCCAGGATCTCTTTCTGCACGTGCGTACGCAGAGGCTTGCGTTCAAACATCTCGGATTCTTTCGTTGGATAGCCACGTTTGCGAGCAGTATGGCACCCTCTCGGCAAAAAAACCAGCCCCGGCACCACTCCTGCAACATTTGTCAGGGAAGACCGCTGGAGTCATGACAAGAAACAATACGTACCCGGGGACCGGGCAAATTGGCAGGCCGCAACAGGCCACCGGGAAAATTGCCCGACAAAGGAAAACGACATGAGTGACCTGAAACACCTGCTCGAGTTCAAGAACGGCGAATTCCGTAGTGAGATGTTCTCAAGCCCTTCGGTTTGCAATGCTTACAAGGTATTGCTTGAGGGTGATCACTTGGCTGCCGAGACGAGATTCCGCCGCATTTTGCAGGAAGACAGCATGGATCACGAGGCCATAGCGGGGTTGGCGATCTGCGTGGCCGAAGATGGCGGCAAGTTTATCACGGCTGAAAAGCTGGCCCAGAAGGCGATTCGCGTCTCCAAGAAGTCGGCCGCCGGGTACATCGCGCTGGGCTATATCAATCTGCGTGGTGCGCGCCTCGAAGAGGGCTACCGCTACCTGATGCAGGCCAAGCATCTGGCCCCGCGGGACCCGCGCCTGCAAAAGGGTTTCGCGATCTATGACCAGGAACGTCCGCCGGTGGTTTCGGACCTGTCGCGGCTGCATCCGGTCAACCGGGCTCTCTGCGGCGCGCGGGCCTTCCTGCGTTCGCCGGTCCACAAGGCCGCGGCCGTGGCGATGTTTGTCTCGACCATTTATCTGACCGGCACGGTGTTGGCCTAGACAATCCGATAGTCGAGTTTCCGGGCTGCCTGGGTGACGGCTTTGCGAAACACATCCCCGTGCAATTCTTCCTGCAGAGAAGAGTTCACGGGGATAATCATGGGGCGGGGGCGCCAGGGCACAGTCTCGCCACTGTTCCGGTCACGGACCCTGCCCGCTGTCACCGCTGCTGAAGCTTCCTGCAATCGCATTCCCTTGACCGCTTTTTCAATGGCCAGATAACGGGCTTCGTCTTCAGCCGCGGGGAAACGCCCCTGACCACGGGCCAGGCGGGCCAGATGGAAATGGCTCGGCGTGAACAACAACCCGTCCAGTTCCAGGCGCTCGGTCGTCACGATCAGCACTGCGGCCATGTCCCTGAGCAGGCCCATCCCGCGGTGCTTCTGGCCCGGCAGCAGGGGACGGGCATTTTCTTCACCTGCGGGCCGGGTGTCCTGCAGCAACAACCACTCGACCACCAGCAGATTGCGGCCGCCGGCGTTTTCCTTGCGGACCACGCGCAGCTTCACTTCCACAACCACCACCGGCACCCGGTGTCCGGCGGTGATGCGCAGGGTGTGGCCCATGGGATCGTCCAGGTCCAACTCGAGATTGAGTCCAGCCAGGCCCCGCTCACGCAGGCGGATCATCAGGCCGGCCTCTTCGAGCAGCAGTTCCAGGCCATGGCGCGAGTACAGCCCCAGAAAAAGCCCGGCGCCGTGACCGCCAACTGAAGCACCGGGCACCGCGCCGCCCAAATCGGCCTCGGTCAGGCCCCAGCCTTCGCCATCCTGGACCGCCGGTGTCTTTTCGCGGGCCAACAGGCCGGGATGTTTCATGTGCCGCGCCAGACGCCGGTAGTGGTCCACCGGCAGTTCCATTTCCAGGGGGATGTCCAGGCGGCTTTCGCCGGCCAACAGCCAGGAAAAAAAGGCCGCGCCGTGTCGCCACGCAGTTGGTCCATAGCCGCCGGCCAGGAGGATCACCGTGGGCACCTGCACCGGCCCGCCCGCGGGCCGCACCAGGTCCAGCACCAGGCGGTCCCGCTGTAGCATACCTTCGGCGGTGATGCGCCAGTTGCCCAACCGGTCGTGCAGGCAGGGGTCACTGCCGGCCAGGTAAAAGACGAGCCCCGGCTTCACCGCGGCCATCACCGGCGGCAAGTGTTTCTGCACCGCGGCCAGGTAGGTGTGGTCTTCCACTTCGGGGCCCAGGGCGATGCTCGTCGAAGCGGTGGCCGCCACCTGTCCCAGGTCTTTGTTGTGGATCGAGAACGTATGGACGGTCGGGTCCTCGGCAAAAATGTCGCGGGTGCCGTCGCCATCGTGCAGATCCAGATCGATCACCAGGATGGGGAAAGTGTGGCCCAATTCCCTGACGTGGTTGATGGCCAGGGCCATGTCGTTGAAGACACAGAAACCCGAACCACTGGCCCGCGCGGCGTGGTGCATGCCACCGCCGAGATTGACGGCGATGTCGTGGCGCTTGAGCGCGCTGCGGGCGGCCTTGAGGGTGCCGCCACACATGAGGCGCTGGAAGGCCAGGAATTTGTCCTGGGCTTCGGCCTCGAGCCGGAACCCGAGCACCGCTTCCATGGCCGCCGGATCCTGCAACGACTGCACATAGGCCGGGTCGTGCACCGCCTGCAGGCGCTGCAGCGAAATGGGTCGGGGCCGGCGCAACATGCCCGACTTGAGCAGACCGCGGGTTTCGAGATAGTTCAGGATGCGGAAGGGCCGGCGCGGGTCGTACTGGGGAAACGGAATGCGGATCTGGTAGTCCCGGCTGATGATAAAGCGCGGCCCCGGGGGATTGCTCCCGAGGCCCAGCCCGATGCGGATGCGTTGCAGAATGTTCATCGGCCCATGGCAACAGAGGCGCGCGCCACGGTCAACTAGATACTGAACCAGTAGCTGAATTTGGCCAGCAACGTATTGCCGGGCTCGACTCCAAACGGAAAGCCGGCGTTGAAATCATTGTTGAAATCGCCGGGGTTGTTGGCTTCAGCCAGCGTCTCGTAGCGCATCTTGCTGTGGGTCCAGACCAGGAAGATGGTCGAGCCGGGCCGGTACTCCCAGCGGTAGACCAGATTCAGGTTCAGCGCGCCGAAGTTGAAGTCGAAGTCTTCCGCCACAAAATCCGGATAGTCCCGCACGTCATAGGAGTCGGCGGTGGCCAGGTATTTGGCGTTGGTGTAGTCGCCGCGGGTCAGGAATGGCTGCAGGTAAAGTTGCAGGCTGCGGTCCCGGTCAAAGAGCACACTGGTGCGCAGGGTCAGCTCCCAGATCATCTGGTCCAGTTCGCCAAAGACATAGTCGACGTCGCCAATGCCGGCAACGCTCGGCCGCGCGCCGGTATTTTCAAAGTTGCCGATCCACTGGGCGTCAGTCTGGTTGTGCCGGATGCCCAAACCGATCTCGTGGCTGAAGTGTTCGTTTTGGCGCCAGGTGAGGCTCGCCTCGCCGGCCAAGCCGCTCAGATTCGAGCCGAAGTCGGTGTGGATCTCGGCGTGCAGCGAAATGGGCTTGCGCCAATCGGTGGTGCCGCCGGCGGCGATGTTGGTCCAGCCGGGCTGGGTCATCAGCGGGCCACGCTGGCCATTGAACTTGCGGGTCAGGTGCTTGTCGGTGCGGTCGTAGGCCTGGCCGATGAAGATCCAGCCCTTGTGGAAGGATTTGTGCTCGCCCCAGACATTGAAATGCACGCCGCTGGACTGGTCATGGCTGCGCTCGTAGCTCCAGGCCTCGACGCCGCTGTTGAGGGCGGTGCCCGAGTTGCCGGCGTACAGCCAGCTTTTGTAGACTTCCAGTTCGACCTCGGCCCGGTTGAACGCGCCGCCGCTGCCATCACTGGCGTAGTTGTATTCGAGATCGGCGGCGATCACTTTTTCGTCGGGCGCGCTCAGAAAGCCCATGTCATTGGGGTCGAGTTTTTCGGTTTCCCAACGGCCGGTCAGTGATCCGCGCCATTTGCCGCCGCGCTTGTCGGCACTCAGGCGACCGCCGGTGCCGTAGCGCGCCTCACCGTTCAGGGCCGGGTCAAATTCGTCGGCAAAAGGGTCAACCATCGAGCCGACCGCCGAACCGGAAAGCTGGTATTCGCGATCCAGAAAGTTCAGCTCGAAGTCCAGACCGCCGGTGTAGCCGTCGCGCTGGTACCGTTCGTCCGCGTCGGCAAACGAGCTCTTGTCCCGCTTGACCGCCGTGCCCATCAGGTTGACCCGGTGGTTGCCCTCGGCGAATTCCCTGCCCAACCGGACCAGGTTGTAGCTCGCCTTCTGGGTGCCACCCACAAAAGGGTTGTGCGACCGCCCGGCCTCGCCGATGTCCGTGACGGCCGACAGTACGGCCACCGAAAAATTGCCGCCAATCTTGCCGGTCAGTTTGGCCGCGCCCCGGATGCGGGCGTTGGGGTCGCCGGTGCCGATCCGCCGCGAGTAGAACAGGTTAAAATTCGGATGCTGGAAATAACGCGCGCCCTCAATGAAAAATGGCCGTTTCTCATCGTAGAAAGTCTCGAAGGGCGAAAGGTTCAGCGTGGCCGGATCGGCTTCCACCTGGCCAAAGTCCGGCTGGAAGGTGGCGTTCAGGGTCAGGTTTGAGGTCAGGTTGTATTTGAAGTCGGCGCCGATGTTCTGGCTGTTGTCCCAGTGATCGTCGGCGCCCTCGGCCGCGGGGTCGGTGTGCTTGGTCACCACGTAGGGCAGCACTTCCAGCTTGCTCGGATTCTCCACGCCCGTCAGGCCAGTCAAAGTGCCCCAGCGGCTGACAAAGCCACTCGAGTTGCGGTCCCACATGACCCAGCCTGTGTCTTCGCCGCGTCCGTGCAACCAGCGGTAAGCCTGCAGGCCCCAGGTCATGTCGTCTTCGGGCTTGAACCGGATGGCGGCAAAAGGCACGCGGATTTCGACATACCAACCATTCTGATCCGCGGAAACCTCGGCCTGCCAGACGGCATTCCAATCGGTGTCGCGATCGCCATTGTCAAAAATGTAGGCGTCCTGCATGACGCCGTCCGCATTGACGCGGAAATTGTAGCCGGTCGTTTTGTCGTGGTAGGGGTCGATGTAGATGCTGACCACATCGGAAGCCTCGATATCGTCGCGGCGGCTGAGGTAACTGACCACGTCGTTCATGTCGGCCTCGTAGCAGGCCATGGCGAAGTAGATGGCGTC
>CAZLUL010000058.1:0-19435 GCA_964562635.1 uncultured Fibrobacteraceae bacterium
CGGGAAGATACTCTCGCGGGTGGTGTGTATGTGCAGATGACGGCCGTTCTTGTTGGCGCGCCCCTTAGCTTTCCTTCTCGGTCCAGACTTCGATAATGCGCAGGATCGTATCTGTGGCCAGCTCCATGTCTTTGACGCAGACCCACTCGCCGTAGCCGTGGAAGTCTTGTTCGCCGGTGAAGATGTTGGGCGTGGGCAGGCCACGGGCGGAGAGGGTCGAGCCATCGGTGCCGCCGCGGATTGAGCCCTGGATGGGCTTTATGCCGGCGCGTTTGACGGCCTCGAGGGCGTAAGCCATGGCGCGGGGCTCTTTTTCCAGGTCGTACTTCATGTTGCGGTAGAATTCCTTGATCTCCAGGCGGTACGAAGATCCCGGCCACTTTTCGCAGGCGGCCTTGGCGTAGGCTTCGATTTTTTCGGCTTTGGGCTTGAGGCCGTCCGCGGAAAAGTCGCGGATCAGGACCTGGATCTCGGTCTCGCTGGTATTGCCCTTGAGGCTGATGGGGTGGATGTAGCCCTCGGCGCCTTCGGTGGTTTCGGGGGCGCCTTCACGGGGCAGGATGGTCAGGAATTCGCCGGCCACCTTGACTGACGGCACCATTTTGTCTTTGGCATAACCGGGGTGGATGTCGCGGCCCACGAAGGTGACAATGGCGCTGTCGGCGCAGAATGTTTCGTTCTCGACTTCGCCGCGCTGGCCGCCGTCCATGGTGTAGGCCACGGTGGCTGCGAATTTTTCCACGTCGAAGTGCTTCACGCCCGCGCCCACTTCTTCATCCGGCGTGAAGGCGACCTTGACCAGGCCGTGGCGCCAGTCGGGGTTTTCGTGGATGCGGGTCAGCGCCTCGAGGATCTCGGCGATGCCGGCCTTGTCGTCAGCGCCCAGCAGGGTGGTGCCGTCGGCAGTGATGATCGTCTCGCCGAGGCATTCCTGCAGGTAGAGGTTTTCGGCGGCCAGGATCTTGCGGCCTTCCTTGGGCAATGGGATATCGCCGCCCTGATAGTTCTCGTGGAAAGTCGGCACCACGTTTTCGCCGCTGACTTCGGGGTAGGTGTCCATGTGAGAGATGAAGGCGATGGTCGGCACTTTTTCGCAGCCGGGTGCGGTGGGCAGGGAGGCCGTCACGTAGCAGTTGTCATCGACCGCGGCATCGGCCAAGCCCACGGCCTTCAACTCTTCAACCAGCACGCGGGCCAGATCAAACTGGATCTTGGTGCTGGGATAGGTCTCGGAATCTTCGCTGCTGGTGGTGTGGATCTTCGCGTATTTGACGAAACGTTCGACCAGGCTGGGAAAGGGGGATTGGGCATGGCGTTCGAGCATGACAGGCCTCCGCGCGAAGAAGTTACCGCAATTTTGGGATCCGAATGAAAAGCTGGAATCGAAAATATGGTGATCCAGACCTGACTGGGCAAGGGATGAGGCCCCAGGGGGCCTGAAATGGCTCAAAATGGCCCGATATGCGCCATGATTTCCTTGTTCCGGGCCCGGCGAGATGTTAGGGTTCGCCGCTGAGACTATGTGTCTTTATTAGCAATTCATTTCCCCCAGAACCCCTAGGTGGAGGTCTTCATGGACGTCAGCGGTAGTAGCAGGAGTCTGCCCGAAAACGCTTATCGCAAGCTGGAGTCGGGTGAACAGTATGTGCCGGTGGTGCCGGCTTCGAGCATCGTGCCCGAAGTGACAGGCTATTCCCTCCTGATGGGTGTCCTCTTTGCCATCGTCTTTTCGGCCGCGGCAGCCTACCTGGGCCTGAAAATCGGTCAGGTGTTTGAGGCGGCCATCCCCATCACCATCCTGGCCATTGGCATCTCGGCGGGTCTGGGCAAGAAGGACGTCCTGCAGCAGCACGTCATGATCCAGTCCATCGGCTCGGCCTCGGGCGTGGTGGTCGCTGGCGCGATCTTTACGCTGCCGGGCATTTATATTCTGGGCCTGAACGAACTGACGAACTTCTGGCAGATGTGCTTCGCCTCCCTGTTGGGTGGTTTTCTGGGTATCCTGCTATTGATTCCTTTCCGCCGTTATTTCGTCAAGGACATGCACGGCGAATTTCCGTTCCCCGAAGCGACGGCCTCGACCGAGGTGCTCGTCGTCGGCGAGACCGGCGGCGATCAGGCCAGCGTGCTGGTCAAGAGTGGTGGCATCGCGATGGCGTTCCAGCTCTTCAGTCACCAGACCCTCGGCTTCTGGCGTGAGACCTTCTCTTCGACCGCCTTTGGCTTCGGCCAAAAGATCAGCCAGCAGGTGCGCCTGGAATACCACATGCTGACTGAAGCTGCGGTGCTCGGTCTGGGTTATATCATTGGCTTGCGCTATTCCTTGATTATTGCCTGTGGCTCGTTCCTCAGTTGGTGGGTCTTGATTCCCATGGTTGGCATCCTGGGCAAGGGCGTGACCGTCGACGGGGTCCTGTTCCAGCTGCCGGCCCTGGCGGCCATGGAAACCGGCGACATTTTCAAACACTTCGTACGCCCGGTGGGCATCGGCGCCATTGCCATGAGCGGTATGATCGGCGTCTGGAAAAGCCGCGAAATCATCGTCGGTGCGGTGAAGCTGGCCATGCAGGCCGGCAAGCAGGGTGGCGGCGATGTCGAACGCACCCAGCACGACCTGCCTTCCAAGATTGTGACCCTGATGACCTTTGGCGTGTTGGCCGTGGTCTTTCTCTTCTTTGCCTTCATCGTCAAGGTGACCCTGTTGCAGGCCCTGGTCGGTCTGTTGCTGGTGGCCGGCATCTCGTTCCTGTTCACTACGGTTGCCGCCCGGGCCATTGCCATCGTGGGCAGTAATCCCGTGTCCGGCATGACTCTGATGACGCTGATCATCAGTTCGGTGGTGCTGCGGGCTGTCGGTTTGAACGGTCCGGAAGGCATCGTGGCGGCCCTGTTGATCGGTGGCGTGGTTTGCACGGCGCTTTCGATGAGTGGTGGCTTCATCAGCGATCTGAAGATCGGCTACTGGCTGGGCACCACGCCTGCCACGCAGCAGAAATGGAAGTTCCTGGGCACGATAGTGGCGGCCTTTTCGGTCACCGGTGTCATTATGCTCCTGAACGCGACTTACGGCTTCCAGTCTGAACTCCTGCCCGCGCCCCAGGCCAACGCCATGGCCGCCGTCATCGAACCCTTGATGACCGGCGAGTCGGCGCCCTGGTTGCTCTACATGGCCGGTATCTTCATGGCCCTGATTCTGGAATGGGCGGGCCTGCCTGCTCTGGCCTTCTCGCTGGGCATGTACCTGCCCCTGTCGGTCAATACTCCGGTGTTGGCCGGTGGCCTGATCGCCCACTTTGTGGGCATGGGCGGCACCGACGATCAGCAGAAGAGTCGCAAGGAACGCGGCACCCTGATGGCCAGTGGTTTTGTGGCTGGTGGCGCCATTATGGGAGTGATCGCGGCCCTGGTGCGCTTTAGCGGCATCCACTTTTCGGGTGACGAGGGCTGGAGTGTTGATCACGTTGTCGGTCTGTCCGATTGGGCGACCCAAAACGCCGGTTCGGCCGTGGTGGCTCTGGTTGCCTTCTGCCTGCTCGGATATTACCTGTACCGTGGCGCGCGCAAGGCGGCTTAGCTGCCCCGCGGACGTTTGAGAAATTCCGTCCGGGCCGTCTGGAATCAGGCGGCCCGGGCTTGCAAAAAGACCTCAGCCTCGAATCACGGAGTCGAAAATGAACTGCCCCTGCGGATCAGAAAAAACCTATGCCAAATGCTGTGAACCCGTCATCAAGGGCACCCGGGTGGCCGCCACAGCTGAAGAACTGATGCGCGCCCGTTACACGGCCTACACCCAGGTGGAAATGGAATTCCTGCAATCCACCCTGCATCCGGACCATGGGGGCAACAACGACGGCGAAGGCGCCCGCGACTGGGCGGAGAATTCCGAATGGCACGGCCTGGAAGTGGTCGAGACGCGGGCCGGCGGTGTCGACGATGACGAGGGCCGGGTCGAGTTCATCGCCTCCTATACCCACGAAGGTAAGGAGCAGGCCTATCACGAAGTGGCCGAATTCGACAAGGTCGATGGCCAATGGTATTTCCGCGAGGGCGCGCCCGGGGTGCGCAAGCCGATCGTGCGAGACGAACCGAAAGTCGGCCGGAACGACCCGTGTCATTGCGGCAGTGGCCGCAAGTTCAAGAAGTGCTGCGGAGCCTAAGCGGTTTTGCGCTGCCGGGGCGGCATTGTTGTGCTCATTGCCGGGTTGTTGCTCGTGGGGGCTGGACCGGTGTATTCGGCGCCAGATGAGCCCGATGTCCCGGCCGCCAGTGAGGCAGAATCCGAGGCTGCCGACCCAGCCGAAGACGGCAGTTGGCTGACCCGCAACCTGCGCCGCTACTTCGGGAATTCCACCCCGACGGGAGACGAACTGGACGGCCGCGCGGTCGAACTGGTCGGCCGCTACACAGAGCACGTGGGCAAGCCCATTGAAGTGGTTCTCATCTCCCAGGTGGCCCGCTTCGAAGGCCATTGGGATGCCCATCAGGACAGCGGGCAGAAACTGCTCAACCGCGTCACCAAACCCCTCCAGTCCTACACTCGCGACAGCACCATCCGGCAGTACGTGCTTTTTGAGCAGGGCCAGGTGGTTGACCCCTTCCTGATCGCTGATACCGAGCGCATGCTGCGTAGCCTGGATTATATCGAGGATGTGCGCATCAGTCTGGTGCCACTGCCGGGGGAAGTCGAGTCGGTTGCCATCGTGGTCGAGACCCGCGACCGCTGGCCTTTTGGCGCGGCCGGGACGGTGAAGGATGTGGGGCGCTATGAAGTCAGCCTGTATTCGTCCAACGTCGGTGGTCGGGGCATCCGCTTTGAGAATCGCGTGATCTATCGCGACGACCGTGAGCCGAATCTCGGTTACCAGGGAATTCTGAAAAAAGAAAATATCGGCGGCTCATTCATTCGGGGGCAATTGGAATTCGAAGATTCCTACCGCAAGCTGAATCGCCTGGTTGAACTGGATCGCGGGCTGAGTCATCCGTCAATCAAGTGGGTTGGTGGAATCGCCTGGCGCAGAACCCGAGAGCGCGATTCGGGGCCAGATCCCCAGGAATACGAATTGGCCGATACCTGGCTTGGCGATGTGATCCGCTTGAAAGAACGTCCGGAGGTGGGGGAGACGGCGCGACCGGTGCTGGTGCCCGCGATCCGGTTCAATCGCAAGACCTTTCTTGATCGTCCCACCGTGACCCGTGACAGCCTGCGCCAATATCATCACGGTCAGAACTATCTGGGCGGCCTGACCTACCAGCGCTTGAAATATTACAAGACCAGCTATCTGTACGAAATGGGAGAGACGGAGAACCTGCCCTCGGGACTGACGCTGAAGGTGTCGGGCGGATACCAGGACGGAGAGTACCACGATCGCGCCCAGGCCTATTTTGAGTCGACCCTGTTTTCGGCCCGCAATCGGGGTGATGTGCTCATGGGCACCGCCAAATTTGGTGGCCTGTACCGCAGTGGCGTGTTTGAAGACGGCTCGCTGATTCTGGGCACGGGGTATATTACGCGTCTTTGGGGCCAGGACACCTGGCGTTCGCGTTTCTATGTCCTGGTCAACTACCATCTGGCCATCAATCGGGTGTCCGGGACGGTGTTGAAGCTGGGCAATTCGACTGGCCTCAGGGGCATGGAAGACAACCAGGTGGAAGGCAACCAGCGCCTGTTGGCCAACGTCGAATACCGCGTATTTTCGCCCTGGTCGGTGATGGGTTTCCGTTTCATGTTCCTGGGCTACCTGGACGCCGGCACCATTGCTGCCGAAGATGAACCGATTCTGCAAGCCAAGGTTTATGGCAGCGCCGGTTTGGCGGTGCGCATTCAGAATCCGGATCTGGTCTTGCCGCCCATGCAGATGCGGGTTGCCTTCCTCAACAGTATCAACGATAAAGGGGTTCAGGTCGGTTTCCGCATTGGCAGCTCGGAATCCCCCGAAATTAGAGTGCCGGGTACCCAGCCGGGCAGGTTTGAATTCCGCTGAGCGACCCAAATGAACCGCAGAGCAGGATGGGGCTGACGTTGCGCCAGGTATGGATCAGGAAAAAAGGCGAAAGCTCGGAACTGGAAATTCGGGACGTGCCGACGTGCGAACCGCGGGCTGGTCAGGTGAAATTGCGGGTTGATGCGGCGGGCGTGAATTTTGCCGACATCATGATGCGCCGGGGATTGTATCCGGACGCGCCCAGTTTGCCGGCGGTGCCGGGCTACGAAGTGGCCGGCGAAGTGATCGCCGTGGGCGAGGGTGTGGCGCCGGCATGGATGGGCCGACCGGTGGTGGCCATGTGCAACTTCGGCGGTTACAGCGAAGAGATCTGCCTGCCCAGCGAACTGGTCTGGGAACGCCCCGCCGAAATCGATGCCGTGACCGCGGCGGCCGTGCCGGTCAACTACCTGACAGCCTGGCAAATGGTGAAGGTGATGGCGCCGGTGGCCAGTGGCGATAAGGTTCTGGTGCATTCGGCGGCCGGTGGTGTGGGCCAGGCGGTGGTCCAGTTGTGTGGCCTGGTCGGCGCCGAGGTCCTGGGTTCGGCCTCTCCGGCCAAACATGAAATGCTGCGCGAACTGGGCCTGACCTATGTCTTTGATTCGCGGGCTCCCGAATTTGCGGCGGGCGTGCGGGCGGCCACCGCGGGCCGAGGAGTGGACCTCGCCCTGGAGCCGCGCAATGGGCAGTGGATCATGGAGTCATACGAGAGCCTGGCAAAGTGCGGACGGTTGCTGCTGTTCGGATTTTCCGGAGCAGCCCGGGGCAAGTCGTCGGGCACGATTTCGGCTCTCAAAACCCTGGCCCAGGTGCCGTGGCTCAAATTGAATCCCATCCGGCTGATGAATGACAACAAATCCATTGGCGGGGTCAACCTGGGCCGGATGTGGGACCAGCAATC
Organism: uncultured Fibrobacteraceae bacterium; assembly: GCA_964562635.1. Classification (GTDB taxonomy): domain Bacteria; phylum Krumholzibacteriota; class Krumholzibacteriia; order LZORAL124-64-63; family LZORAL124-64-63; genus JAGRNP01. Next base: position 6,886 of record CAZLUL010000058.1, read on the forward strand.
CCGCACAGGATCCTGGATGGAAGACCTGTTAGCGATGTTGGCCACGGGTCAGATTGCGCCGGTCATTGATCGGGTATTGCCGTTTTCGGCGGCAGCCGAAGCCCATGACCGCCTGGAAAATCGGCTGAACGTGGGCAAAGTCATCTTGGTTCCCGAAGCCCACGACGATCCCGTGATACCGGAACTCACAGCGGAAGAAGCGCAGTTGTCGTGAAGATTTCCGTGGCCATCATCACCAAAGATGCCGCGCCCGAGCTGGACCGCTGTCTGGCCTCGGTGGCCTTTGCCGACCAGATCGTGGTCCTGGATCAGCACAGCACCGACGATACCGCCGCGGTTTGTGCCCGGCATGGGGCGCAGTTGCACCAGAGTGAATGGCTGGGCTTTGGGCCGACCAAACAGAAGGCCGTCGCCTTGTGCAGCAACAACTGGGTGTTGAGCCTGGATTCCGACGAAGTGGTCACGGCGGAACTGCAGGCTGGCATTCGCGCGTTGCCCGAGGCCCCGACCGAGGCCGCCTTTGCCATCAATCGTCTGAGCCGGTTTTTGGGCAAGTGGATCCGCCACTGCGGCTGGCACCCCGAACACGTGGTGCGGCTGTTCGACAAGCAATGGGCGGGCTTCAACGACAAGCTTGTGCACGAGGCGATTGAGACCGAAGGCGCGGTGGGCCGCTTGCCGGGCCTGTTGAAGCACTACACCTACGAGACCATGGAACAGTACATCGCCAAGCTAAATCGCTACACGACCCTCGCCGCCCAGCAGATGCATGCCGAAGGGCGCACTGCCAACCTGTGGCAGGCCGTGGTCCGGGCGGAGGCCACTTTCTGGCGTATGTTCATCCTCAAAGGCGGCATACTCGATGGTTGGACGGGTACGGTCCTGTGCTGGTCCTCGGGTTTCTACGTGCTGGCCAAATACGTGAAACTGTGGCGGATGGGGAACCGGTGAAAATCCTCGTGACCCGAACCGACCGTTTGGGGGACCTGGTGCTCACGTTGCCGGTTTTTGAGGCTCTGAAAACCGCCTGTCCGGCTTGGGAAATCCACGCGATGGTGGCGCCGGGGGCTGTGCCGCTGGTGGAAAACGATCCCCATCTGGCGCGTGTCTGGACCTGGCGGGATGATCTGTCCGCCGCAGAAGCCGGCGCCTTGAGTGGGGAAGTGGCGGCCGAAGGTTTCACCGCTGCGGTGATGATACAATACCGCCGGGAACTGGCGAAAATGCTGCGCGAGGCCGGCATTGCCCGGCGCTATGGCCCTTGGTCGAAGTGGTCCAGTTGGATCCACCTGAATCGGGGGCAGCGCCAAAATCGTTCGGGGGGTGGGCACCACGAAATGGAATTTAACCTGCAACTGGCCGAACGCCTGTTGCGGGACGAGGGTCACACCGCAAGCAACCCACTGGGTCCGCGCCTTTACCTGAACGCGGCCCAACAGCAATTGGCCCGGGACTTCCGCGCCGAGTACGGTGCGGAAAAACTCGTTTTTCTCCATCCCGGCTCGGGCGGCTCAGCCCTGGACTGGGAACCGGAACGCTTCGCCACGGTTGCCAACGTGCTGGCGGCCGAGGCGGGCCGCAAGGTGTTCATCACCGGGGCTGGTCCGGACGCGGGTATCGTGGCTGATGTGGTGATGCATCTGCAGCCGACAGTCACGGTCCTGCTGGACAAATTTGTTTTGCGGGATTTTCTGGCGGTTCTGGCCGCCGCAGACCTTTTTATTGGCCCTTCGACGGGGCCGCTGCATTTGGCGGCGGCGCTGGGCGTGCCTACCCTGGGCCTTTATCCGCCGGTGCGCACGATGCATCCGGATCGCTGGGGGCCGCGCAGCTTTGTCAACCCGGCGCCGCGTAACCTGATGCCTGAGCTGGACTGTCCGGCCCGGCGGCTGTGTCGGCTCGAGCGCTGTGAACATTACAATTGCCTGAACGAATTGCGGGTCGAAGCGGTCCTGACCGCGGCCCGGGAAATTTTGGGACCGGAGTTGCCATGACGGCACCCACCGCTGGAGGATGGATCTTGAAAGCGCGCACTGCTTACCGTACGAACCGGCTCGGCAAAACGATGGCCGCCGCGAGCCTTCTGTTGGCCTGCTGCCTGCTGACCCCCTTGGCGGTGGCCCAGGATGAAGGGGTGGATCCGGACCGCGGCACCCAGGTGCGCGCGAGCCTGAACCGGGCCAAGAAAGAGGGCGCCAAGGGGCAGTTGCCCAACAAGTGGTGGGACCTGGATGCCCGCCTGGACGAGGCGCAGAAAAATGGGGCCACCGATAGCGAATGGCAGGCCCTGGAAACCGAAGTGCAGCGCTTGCACAACGCGGCGGTCTTTGTGGGCCGAATGCGGCAGCAGAAGAGCGGCATGGAGGCTTTACTGGGTCGCTATGACCAATCCATCGCCGAGATTGCGGCCCTGTACGGTGTTGAACTTGATCCGGTACTGGCCGGCCAACCCGCCGCCGACGCCTTAATCGAAAACCTCAGCCAGGCTAATTTCGCCCGGCAGGTCCTGGTCGATTCGCTGACGGTTACGAACCGCCGCCTGAACGAGATCGTCACGACCAAGGTCGCCTATCAGGACTCTCTCATCACCGCCCTGCAGGTCGGGGTCAGTTCTTTGCACCAGAAGCTGTGGGAAACCGAACTGCGCGCCGGCGTGGCCGAAGCCGATCGTTCGGCCGCCGAAACCGTGCTCGGTCAGAAGCAGGAAAGAGAAGCGGCCATCACGGGGCTGCGCTCTTCCTTTGGCGAGGATGAGGCCGAGGTCCTGCTCACCCCCGAGGGCACCATCGTGATGCGCGTCTATGGCTTGTCCTTTGGCGTCGGCAGTGCTGACCTGCAGGCCGGGCAACAGGCCCTGATTGCCAAGGTCGCCGAGGCAGTGAAACGATTCCCCGAGGGCGAGGTCAGCATCGAAGGGCATACCGATGATACCGGCAGCCGCGATGCCAACCTGCGCCTGTCCCGCCGCCGGGCCGAAACCGTAGCGCGAATATTGGAGAATGAACTGGGTGCCGAACCCGAGAGTATCGCCACCGCCGGCATCGGGCCGGATCGTCCGCTGGCCCTGAACAGCAGTGTCGCAGGCCGGGCCCGCAATCGGCGCATTGATGTGGTGATCACCGCCGGGCCCTAATACCCAGTAAAATACCGGATTTGACTTTCAGACCGACGGTGATACTTTATGCACCTGTAAAACCCGTCAGGAGGGCTGTTCTCCTGATTTTCAATAACCATCACATTTGCTTTGCCGATTCGAAGGGAATCAAAATGATACCGTTCTTCGCTCAAGCTGACGCCGCCCAGGCCGCGGTCGATTCCGATACCTGGATGAAAATCCTCGATTTCCTGAAAACCGAAGGTCCCGGGCTCGGCATGAAAGTGCTTGGCGCCATCGCCATCCTGATCATCGGTCGCATCATTGCCAGTGCCGTGCGCAGAGGCATCAGCAAGGTGATGCTGGCCCGCGGTGTGGATCCCAGTCTGGTCGGCTTTGTCGGCAGCCTGGCCTACTTCGGATTGATGACCTTCACGGTGATCGCCATGGTGGGCCAGTTCGGCGTGCAGACCGCCAGTTTCATCGCCATCCTGGGTGCCGCCGGTTTTGCCGTTGGCATGGCCCTGCAGGGCACCCTGGCCAACTTTGCCTCCGGCGTGATGATCCTGCTCTTTCGCCCCTTCACCACCGGTGACGTGGTCGAAGCGGCGGGCGTCAAGGGTAAGGTCGTGGACATTGCGATCTTCTCGACCACGATCAATTCCCCGGACAACGTGCGCATCATCGTGCCCAACGGACAGCTTTACGGCGGCATCATCAAGAACTACAATGGTTACGATACTCGCCGGGTTGACATGGTGATGGGCATCGGCTACGGCTCGGATATCGACAAGGCCATGGAAATCCTGGCTGACCTGTGCGCCAAGGACGTTCGGATCCTGAAGGACCCGGACGTGACTATCGCCGTTTCCGAATTGGCCGACTCCAGCGTGAACATCATTTTGCGACCCTGGGTCAACAGCGGTGACTACTGGGGGGTGTTCTTCGACATGCAGAAGAATACCAAGCAGGCTTTTGACGCCGCGGGCATCGATATTCCCTTCCCGCAGACTGTTGTGCACCTGAACAAAGCGGACGCCTAGGCGTCCGGAATCTCCACGGAGGATATGAGAAAATGACCAATCGCAAATATCTGTACAGTGTAATGCTCACGCTGATTCTCGTTGTGGTTGGAACGGTGCCGGCACTGGCTGAGGACGAGGTTGCTCTCGGTGTTTGGCAGAAAGAAATCATGGTGGGCTTGAATCTTCTGCAAAGCTCCTACAGCAACAACTGGAATGGTGGCGAAAAGGGCTCTGTTGTCTGGAATGGCAATCTGGATGCCCGCTTCGAGAATCAGTTCTCCGAGAAGTCCAACTGGCGCAACTCCTTGAAGTTGGCCTATGGACAAACCCACAATCAGGACCGGGGCGCCGATGGGTCGCTGAACTGGTCGAAGCCTGACAAGACCGATGACATCATCGACTTCGAGAGCTTCTACCGCCGGACCTTGAGCAGTGGCTGGGACCCCTACGTGGCCTTCAATTTCACGTCGTTGTTCCAGGACCTGACCGATGTGCAAGGGCGGGAATTGAACTTCAATCCCATGTCCTTCAAGGAGTCGTTGGGTATATCGAAAACAATGGTGGATACCGAGAAGCGCAAGTTGATGACTCGCGCGGGTATCGCCTTCATTCAGAACCGCCGCAGTTTCTTCCCGGACGATCAGCCGTCGACTGTCACCCAGTCCGAGACTTCGACCGAAGTGGCTGTGGAATGGATCACCGAATACCGCACGCTGACCCTCAACGAACGCGTTGATTGGGAGTCGAAACTGTCCTTCATCCTGCCGGTGTCCTATTCGGGCAAATCGGTATTCGAAGACGGTTTCATTTCCGTGGGCGACTTGCCTGAAGACATCGCCGGCTACACGACCACTTTGGATGTCGACTGGGAAAACACCTTCACCGCGAACATCACCAAGGTCATCTCGGTGAAACTGTTCGTGCGCTGGGTCTACGACAAATACGACAATACGGTCAAGCCGGTTGTTGAAGGCGGAGAACTGGTCAATGAAGCGAATGTGACGCAGGCTATCCGCAAGGGTGGTCAGTTCAAACAAACGTTGGCCCTTGGGTTTGGGTACACATTCAACTAGGCGACAGTTGGGTATTGCGGGGACGCGGGGCGGCCACATCGTGTGGCCGCCCCGCTTGCGTTCCGGGGTCTTCCGCCATCCATGCCTCCAAGGAGTGTGACGGGAAACCTCTCCCGTCGCCCTGCACACCCTGCTCGTCCGATCTCTTCGTTGCGAATCCGCGACCGTAGCTACGGCTACGCTCACCGATCCGCGCCTCAATCTCGAACGAGCAGGGTGCGCAGGGCTCGGTCCGAGGTCTCCCGCCACACTCCAACCTGCACGACACCCCTCCAGACCCAACTGTCACCTAGTTGAACGTCTACCCAAGCCAAGGGCCAATACTGGGCAGAAGCACGGCGCAGGTGAAGGACGTGGGCTGTTGAATGCGGAGAGGCGCTCTTCTTCAGACTCATGTCCTGGTTATGGAGTGTTGGTGGGGCGTCACGCAGGGTCACGGAGCCATGGAGGGCGGAGTGGCCCGGAGTGCGAAGAAAGCCGGGGCAGGACGCCCCGGCTTTCTGTCCCCATCACCACTCCATATCCAAGACATGAATCTGAAGAAGAAGAAACCCTCTACTCTTTCAACAACCCAGCAACGTCCTTGAACTGCGCCGTCCCAGCTTTACCCAGAATTTCAAACATGATCATCTGCGCCCCCATGCTCTGCACGCCCAATTCGGACATGCGTTTGAGGCCGATTTCGCGGTTGCCGGCCGAGCAGGAGCTCACGGCGTCGACCGCAACGGAGACCTGCTTGCCTTGGCGCAGCATGTCGAAGGCTGTCTGGTAAATGCAGACGTGGGTTTCGATGCCACAGAGGATGATTTGGTCACGGGCCAGGTCGTTGATGGCCTTGTTGAACGGCGCGCAGCCGGCGCAGCTGAAATCGATCTTTTCGATGGGCGTGAAGGAGCCGTGGAGATTGCGGATCTCGGGCACCGTTACGCCCAGGCCGCGGGGGTAGTGCTCGGTCGTGACAATGGGAATCTCCAGCTGCTGGCAAAACCGGATCAACCGTTCGGTACTGGCCAGCACCTGGTCCATGCCATGGATGATGTCCCGGAACTTTTCCTGCAGGTCGACGACGACCAGAACGGTGCGTTCGGCGGTCAGGCGATCAGGCAATTCGGGCATTTCGATCTTATTCATCTCAGCGTCCTTTCGCTCAGTTGCGGCGCGGTGGCGCGTATTGGCCCGCGGCGGTCACGGTTTCGGCGTACTGGCTGTGCCAGCTCAGGTTGAAAAAGCGGTCGGGCTCGGCCGGGGCACCGGCGCCCAGAAAAAAGAGCGAGATGTTGCGCGAGCTGTAGAAGTAGTCCCGGGACCAGTTGCTGGTGCCGATCCACAGACCCTTGCCGTCGACAGTCAGGTATTTGGCGTGCTCGACCCGCGCGAAGGGAATGAAGCCCTTGCTGTATTCGGGAATGTTGGTGAACCGCACCTCGAGGTGGGGCAGTACGGCCAGGCTTTTGATCCAGGGCAGTTTGTACTTGGATTTGGACCAGTTCGACAGAATGATGCGCACCTCGACGCTGCGGGCCGCGGCCCGGCGCAGGGCACTGTCCAGATCTTCGAACAGGCGTCCTTCACGGTCGGTCACACCATAGGACAGCAGTTGCAGATGCACCGAATCCTGGGCCGAGTCGATCAGATCGACCAGCAGGGGCAGGTCCCAGGCGACGCCGGCGGGCAGGGCGCGACGGGGGCTGGCCGCTACAATGCCCTGCACCAAGGCTCCGCCGGTGGTTTGCACCGGGGCGCCTGACAGTTCAAAGAGGTTGACTGGAGGAGCCGGATCCGAATCCTGAGCCTGCTCCGGATGGGCGGCCAATTGCCAGTCCAAGTCATAAATACTGCGCACCTGCCGGGCCATCTCCGGCTGGGTCACCAGTACGCCCAGCTCATGGATCTGATCCATAGCCCGCCAATCCCAGTTCTGGCTGCCGACAAAGAAGGCGTCATCATCCAGCAACATGTATTTGGCGTGCAGGACACCGTCCCACATGGTGGCCGCATCCAGGATACGGGTTTCCGCGCCAGCGAGGGCGCCGAACAGGGCGGGCACCTCGGGGTAGGTCTTGAGAAACTTCGAATCGGCCAGCAACTGAACTTTGACCCCGCGGGCTGCTGCGGCGCTCAGAGCGTCCAGGGCGGGCAAAAGCCGATCTGGGGTGCCTTCAGGCGCCGAAGCATCCTCGCCGTCACCAATACGGCTGTAGTAGAAGCTGGCGACCTGAATGGTGTGCCGGGCAGCCGCGATGGCGCTGGGCCAGACGTCGGCGGCCTCGGCCAATTCAGGCAGGTCCAGGGTGGTTTCGGCGGGCACCGATTCGACAAACTGGACGGTGCCGGTGGTGCCGGCACAGGCGGTCAGGGCCGTGATCAAAATCATCAGGCTCAGGGCACAGGTGATCACTTGTTTCAAATGGCGATTAAACATGAAATACGAGGCCTTCCGGCTGGGGTGATGCGCTGCCAGCAGGATAGTCCGCGGGCCCGTCCGGCACAATCTCCAAATGGGGCCAGTCCTTGGGTGCAGCAGTCCCGTGTGATATATTGAGCGCCGGATCGATGGCACCAGAAGCAATGGCCGCTGCCTGCGAAAGGGCAAGAACCCACCATGTTGAAAATCGGACACTTCAACTATCTGCAGGTCATCAAGGAAGTCGACTTCGGGTTCTATCTCGACAGCGAAGATGACGAGTGGGGCGAGATCCTGCTGCCGTACAATTCGGCGCCCAAGGATTGCGCGGTTCACGAGTTTCTCGAAGTCTTTATCTATTTCGATTCCGAAGACCGGGTTATCGCCACGACCAAAAAGCCGCTCGCGGTGGTTGGCGAATTTAATCTCCTGCGGGTCTCTGCCCTGGAGAAGGTCGGCGCCTTCATGGACTGGGGCCTGAGCAAGGATCTGCTGGTGCCCTTTGGCGAACAGAAGATGCGCCTGAAGCCCGAACGGTCCTACATCGTCTATGTTTTTCGGGACGAAGCGAGCGGCCGGATTGTCGGCTCGACCCGGCTGAACAAGTTCATCGACCAGACGCCCGCCGACTACGACGAGGGTCAGGTCGTGGAATTGCTGATCGTGCGCGAAACGGACCTGGGCTACAAAGCGATCATCAACGATGCGCACTGGGGCTTTTTGTATCACAACGAAATCTTCAAACAGCTGCGAGTGGGCAAAAAGCTCCGGGGCTATGTCCAGAAAATCCGCGAGGACGGCAAGATCGATTTGTCGCTGACCAAGGCCGGGTACGACAAAGTCGGTGGCATGGCCGCGACGATCCTGAAGGCCTTGGCCAAAGCCGATGGTTTCCTGCCCCTGACGAGCGATGTTTCGCCGGAGGAAATTTCCAAACGGTTTGGCGTGAGCAAGAAGAACTACAAAAAGGCTCTCGGAGCGTTGTACAAGAAGCGGTTGGTCAGCATCGACCCCGATGGCATCAGGATGCTCGAAGCGCCACCGGAACCGGATGTGCCCGCAACCTGCCTGATCTCATGCTGCATCATCGCCAAAAATGAGGCCCAACGTTTGCCGGCCTGCCTGAAATCCGTGGCTGAAATCGCCGATGAAACGATTGTGGTCGATACCGGATCGGACGATGGCACCGCTGAGCTGGCGGCTGAACTGGGAGCAACGGTTCTCCACCAACCCTGGCAGGACGATTTTTCGGCGCCGCGCAACCTGGGCCTGGCCCACGCCCGTGGGCAGTGGATTCTGGTGCTGGATGCCGATGAGCGCCTGTCCCCGCGCAGCATTCCTGCTTTGCGGGTGGCTATTGCCAAGGGTGATCTGGATTGCGGTCTCCTGCCGCTCCACGACGCGAATTCCGTGGCTGCCACCTCTGAAGATGTGGTCGACGGCGTGGCGGCTCTTGGCGCTCCGGTGCTGGTCCCGCGCCTTTATCGGAATGTCGATGATTTCAAGTGGGAGGGGATCATCCATGAGCGTCCGACAAGCTGGTTGCTGCGTGGTCCCAAACGGATTCGCACGGTTGAAGGTGCGGCCATCGTGCACTACGGCAACATTCCCGAGTTGCGGCGGGACCTGGGTAAGTACGATCGCAACCTGGGGATGTTGGAAAAGCAGGCGGCGCTGACGCCGAATGACCCGCGAATTCTCGACTATTTGGCCTATACCCTGAAGGGTAGGGGCGAGTCGGAACGCGCCGCTGAGGTGGCGGCCAAGGCTTGGAGGGTTTTGCAGGACCTGGCTGCCGGTGCCGCCGGCACCTTGGAGTGCGTGGTGACCATTGCCACTCTGCACGCCGATTTTTTGCGCGAGGCCGGACATCTTGAGGCGTGCCTCGAGGTGCTGGAGCAGGCCCTGGGCTGGTGCGCAGGCAGCCATGATCACGAGCACCCCAATCTGCTGTTTCAATTGGGTGTGGGCCTTGAGGTCAAAGCATTGCGCACTGAAGATCAGCAGGAGCGCGAGCGTTGTCTGGCCGGTGCGCGTGGCCATTACGAGAAATGCCTGCAAAAAAAGGATGTGATGTACCCCTCGGAGGTGAATCCCCCCGAGTGTGTCGGTAGCCTGGGGTGGATAAGGCTCGGCACGGTCGCCTTGATGAGTGGTGACAGTGCGGGGGCCCGGGAAGCCATGCAGCAGGTCTTGGCGGCTGACCCCAAGGATGTCGAAGCCCAGTTGGGAATGGCCGAAGCGGCTTTCAAGAGTGGTGAACCGGAAGAATGTTTGCGAACGGTCCAGGGCCACCTTGCCATGTTGCCCGCTGATGCCTTGACGCTGGCCGCTCTCTGCCAGTATGCAACTGGCCAGGAGCAGTCAGCACGGTCCTTGGCGGCCAAGGCTGCCCAGAACTTGTCGACCGATGGCCTGTTGGCCTCCCATCGGCGGCGAGACCTGGTTGCACTTTGCGAAAAACTCAACGATGCGCTGAGCTGAGCTGAGGGGCACGACAGCCCTGGACCCTGATCGCACCGCGAAACACGAACCCCGAAGGAAGAGCCGATGACCTGCAATGATGTTTTGATCCGCCTGCGCTATATGTTCGACTACAGCGATGCCGAGATGGTCACTGTCTTTGCCGAAGCCCAGCACACCACCACCGAGGATCAGGTGAAAAAATGGCTCGAGGGCGAAGAAAGCCCCCTGCACGAGCCCCTGGGCGATCGGGAGTTGGCGGCATTTCTCAACGGCCTGATCAACCACAAGCGGGGCAAGCGCCCGGGGCCGCAGCCTGTGCCGGAAACGCGCCTGAACAACAACATCATTGCCAACAAGTTGAAGATTGCCCTGAACCTGAAGGGCGAGGACATGATCCGGTTGCTGGCCCTGGCGGATTTTGAGCTCAGCAATCACGAGCTGAGTGCCTTCTTTCGCCGACCGGGGCACAAGCATTTTCGCAAGCTGAACGACCAGATCCTGAGGAATTTTCTGAAAGGATTGCAACTGGAGTTGCGGCCCTGAAAATTTGTCAGGGCAATGGCAAAATCTCCAGGCCAATGGCCAGATTGATTTCTGGCGTCATGACGTGACCCGCAAAATACAAGTACATCTGATTGCCCTGAACGAGCGCCGAGGGAGAACGGATTTCGGCTGTCGTCCAGGAATAATCCTCCCGGCCCAGCAACGGTGCCCCATCTTGAATCCAATTTGATTCGCCATCATTTGAAACCGCGTGGTGCAGCTTGGTCTGGGTCCACGGTGCATCCAAAGCCACATCAAAATAGAGGTGCAGGGCTCCACCGAGGGCCACGGCATTGGGCGTGGAATAGCCGATGTACTGATCCCGGGGGTAGACCGTGAGGTCCGGTTTGAGGACCGGACGCGGTGTGTCCCAGGTGGCACCATCGGCCGAGGTCATCAGACCAATGACCTGCCAGGTCGAATTGACCTCTGTGTGGGCTCCGATGGCCGTGAAATAGAGGTACAATTTGTTGTTGAAGACAACCGGCGCGGGCTCTCCGAGCGCACTTTGATGGAAATCGAGATTTGGCACGGCGTAGGGAGCCGTCGGTTCCACGACAAATGGTTGCCTGGTGAATGTGATGCCGTCGTTGGACACCGCATGGCCAATTTTGAAGTGCTTGACCGCAGAGTCGTCGTCAAAAGTGTCCCAGATGTTGTCGGCGCCGATGGCCGTGTAGTCGTAGGCCACGTCGTAGCCGGTATAGAACAGATGGTACTGGCCCTGGAAAAATACGACAGCGGGGGTTTCGGTACCGTGGCTGTCCCAACCGGTAGCGGATTTTTCGAAAACCGGGGTGGTGGGACTGAGATTCCAGGCAAAACCGTCCGTGGAAGTCAGCCGATAGATTCTTACGAACCCGTCCCAGTCGATATCCGCCGAAGCATACATCACGAACTGATCGTCGACCTGCAGTACGTGGGGGTCATTCCAGTGGGTGCCGGGCAGGCCGTCGCCGTTTTCCAGCAGTGGGTTGGTGTAGGCCGGCAGTTGGGGCTGTTCCACTTCTGAGGATCCACAACCAGCCAGGAAACCGATGGCGACCACGGCGAGAAGAGCGGATTTTAGACGATACATTGTGGTCATTCCTTGCCGGCACACCGAAATTTGCCGCTGAAACTGAAGGGATTGGGGACTGGGCGCATCTTTTGATATCGGCAGTTTGGGCAACATTCTGAAGAAAAAACCGGCCTCACCATCTGGCGGGGCCGGTCGACTATAACAAGATCCTGAAACTACCCGCGGGCATCATCCAACAGCAATTCCAGATCCTTCATCCGCGCCTCGTGGTCCTCGGCAAAGGCGACGACGCCCTTGGTGATCGAATCGATATCGAGGCCGGCGCTTTCGCAAACCTCGTCCAACGAGCCGCCCGGACGCCACATGTCGTCCCAATCGCTGCTCATGGCATAACGGTCGGCCAGGGGATTGAAATTCCAGTCAACCATCGAGCGCCGCGAACGGTTGGTGATGTAGGTGCTGTTCATCATGTCGCCGGCCGTCAGTACCGTGTTCTGGTACGACTCTTCCTGCAGGTCGAATAGCTGCGGGCTGGGCACCGCCACAATCTTCACGTTCACGCCCGCGGCATCAATGCCTGGCAGCGCGTTGATCAGGTTGTAGGTGCTCATCGTGCCCTGGACCATGATCACGCCTTGCTTGGGCAGGTCGTCCTTGTAGGCGCGCAGAATGTAGGCGCCCTTGGCTGCTTCCTTGTACGAACCCAGACCCAGCGCTTCGCGATCGGGGATCTCCACGCCGGGACGAGTCAGGTGCAGCGCAATGATGGGGCTTTCGGTCTGCATCGCTGCGGCCAACATCACGGGCACTTCATTGTACTCCCAGGGATGGATGTTGATCACATGGCCGTCGGGAAACAACTGGGTCGCCGCCGGGCTGAAGATGCCAAAGTGGGTGCGGCTGTCTTCGGCGGTCTCGGGACCG
>CAZLUL010000059.1:0-19352 GCA_964562635.1 uncultured Fibrobacteraceae bacterium
CCGACTGTCGGTGACAAAAACAGGGGAGCCTGCGACAGCAGGCTCCCCTTTTTTTTGCGGTCAGCCGCGATCGTCTTAGATATTCAGAGCCAGCATGGGCACGATAATGCAGACGGCCAGAAACCCCACCACCAAGATACCCCATACGCCGACCTGCAGGCAGACGTCCTTGATACAAAATTTCGATTCGTGGGTCGTGTGGGCGCTGTTCATGGGATTTGCTCCTGGGCTAGGCTTCCCGCTGGACTCGATTTCTGAGTAAAGCCTACTACTTAGGTGGACTTTAATCAAGGAGGGTTGTTTGTTTTTTAACTTTGATACTGATGTTGAAAATCAGACACAAATTACGGGTTTAGGCCAAACCCTGCACCTTGGCTTCAAAAGTGCGCCTGGTGGCCTCATCGGGCAGATTGGCCAGCAAACGGTTGGTCAGCTCAGTGAAGCTCCGAACCCCCCGCAGCTCGCGCTTGAGCACGATACGAGCCACCGGGCCAATGTGATCAGCCAGTGCCTGCACCACCCGGTCGCGGACATCCGGCTCCAGGGCAAACACGACACCCCCACTGTGGCGGCCGACTGTCGAGTCCAAACGAGTCTTGCTGTTTATGGGCTGGGGCATGGCCATGGTCGCGCCCGGGTCCAGGTCCGGCGGTGTGTCGATCTTTGTGGTCTGCTCCCCCCGCGCCAGTCGTGCGCACTTTTTCCGGAAGGCATCGCGGGCCTTCTGATCCGGGATATGACTCGCCAATTCGTCGACCAACTGCTCGCGGCTGTGGGCCTTGCGTCGGGCGTTGCGGACCAGCATACCGGCCAAGGGTCCGATGTGTCCGGCCAGGGCCTTGCCCAGGCGCAGCAGGTCGTCATCGTCCCAGGTCACCGCCGGCGCAGCCTCGGTCAGGTCTGGCGAAGACATGAAGATGGTTTCCTGGACCGCGGTTGCCACCGGTTCAGCGCGATCAATGGACCCACCCTGTTGCACCGCCTGCAGGTCGGTGGCCACCTCAGCAATGTTCTGGTAACGGTCACGGGGTTCCTTGGCCATCATCCGGCCCAGCACCCGGCAAAAGTCCGAACTCAGATCAGGGGCTTTGTGGCGAGGATCAGGCAAGGGGTCGTTCAGATGGCGGCTCATGATGTGGGCCCCGCTGCTGCCGTCAAATGGCACCGAGCCGGTGGCCAGATAATACATCGTCGCGCCCAGGGAATAGATGTCCGTCCGCCCATCGATCTCGCCGGCGCCCAGGATCTGCTCCGGCGAAATGAAGTGGGGCGTGCCCAGGCTTTGGCCCGTCATCGTCTGGCTGATTTCTTCGTCGAGTCGCTTGGCCAGGCCCAGATCGACCAGCTTGAATTGCCGGGTGCGGGTGAACATGATGTTGTCCGGCTTGATATCCCGGTGCACGATGCCGGCGGCATGGGCCACCGCCAGGGCCCCACAGGCCTGGCGCGCCACCGCCACGGTCTCGGCTTCGGAGAAGCGGCCGCGGTGTTTCAGTTCGTCCTTCAGGCTCGGCCCATCGATCAGCTCCATGGCCAGAAAATGGCCGCCCTCGGTTTGCCCAAATTCGTAGATCTGCACGATGTTCGGATGGTTGAGACTGGCCACTGCCCGGGCCTCGGTCGTGAAGCGTTGCACGAAATGGGGGTCGGTCGCATACTTCTCGGACAACACCTTCAGCGCCACGTCACGTTGCAGGATCCGGTCGCGGGCATGCCACACGGCACCCATGCCACCTTGGCCGAGGGTCTTGATGATTTCGTATTTTTCGGGCAGACAGACCGGACGCATTTTTACTCGTCCTCCAGCATGCCCAGGGCCTTGACCAGGCTCACCCGCATCCGGTTGAAGGAGCAAGCCAGCAGGCTGATTTCGTCGCCGCCGCAGGTGTCGATTTCGGGCACGCCCAGATCGCCACGGCTGATCTGATCGGCCATCTCGGACAAGCGACCAATGCGGCGCACCACCACCAGGTGCAGCATCAGGTTGAGGATCAGCAGAACAAAAGTGAAGATGGCCACCAGGGCAATCATCAGGTTGCGGAAAGTCTCGTCGGCCATCTTTACCGGAGTGGACATGGGCACTTGCACGATCTGGGCACCGATAGTCTCGTTCATTTTCCAGCCGAAGCCGTTGTTTTCGCCGTAGACCGCCAGCATTGAAGCCGGCGCCTCCGCCGGCGTGGTGTGGCAACTGAGGCATCCTTCACTGCTGACGCGCAACGGATGGCTCAGGTACAGCGCGCGGCCCAGGGGTGTTTGCCGTTCGCCCACCAATTCGCCCAGGCTCTCGTCGCGCCGAAACTCGTTGACCAGATCGGTTTCCCAGTCGACCGCCCGGTTGCGCGGGTTGGTCGGGTTCAGCGTGGCTTCCTTGTAGGTGTATTCCGGATGGTTGACCCGCAGGGTGTTGAAGATCTCGGTGGCCGAGTAGGCGGGCACTGATTGGGGCAGGAAAGTCTCATCCATCAGCGGGGCCAGCAACGGCCGCACCTGAGTCACGGTATAGCTGCGCATGGCCATGCCCGTTTCCATCATGATGCGCGCATTCTGGATCACCTGCTGGCGGGCATTGCTCCGCAACAGATTGCGCAGGATATATCCCGTGGGCACCAGGCTCAGGGCAAAAACCAGAATCAGGATCAGGTTCAATTTGAAGTGAAGTTTCATCGTTCTTTGGCCGCGTTCCCCGGAGAAATGAAAAAACAGGCTGCATTGAGTACCCCCATTATAGCAAATGCGGACTCAATTTAACCTGTTTTTTCAATTTCGCCGCCGCAACAGGGGCAGCCATTCGCTAATGGGTTGTTATTTAAGCAATAACATCGACTGCGTATCGGCCCCAGCCTTGTTTCTCACCCGGCAGAAATAGGCCCCACTGGGCACGGTCTGGCCATTGTCGCTGGTTCCGTTCCAGCGCAACAGGAACTCGCCGGCGGCCCGGTCCTCATTCAACAGCACCCGCACCAGTTCACCCTTAACCGAGAAAATCTCGACCCGAACCGGCCCCGGCTCACCCACCGAGAAGCGGATATTCGTGGCCGGGTTGAACGGGTTGGGATAGATGCCAGCGATCCTGGCGCCGGCCACCATCGAAGGCGTCACGGCAGCGGCAGGATCCACGATCGTGGCGCTGGTGGTGTCGGCGGCGACGCCACCCATGTTGTCGGTCACCGTCAAAATGACGGCAAAGACGCCGGCCGTCGCATAGGCGTGGTCCGGATTGGCCAGGCTACTGGAGGCGCCGTCGCCAAAGTTCCAGGCCCAGGAGCTGATGGTGCCGTCGGGGTCGATCGAACCGGCGGCCGAGAATACAATGTTCACGTTCATGTCCGCAGCATAGGTGCCATTGGCCACCGCGATGGGCAACTGGTTGGTCACTGGTGCCTCGAAGGTCTGGCCAACGTTGGGCAGACCCGAGGTGTGGGCCTGCGGCCCCTGCCAGACAAAGTCCCAACTGGTCGAGCCGGTGCCGGCCAACTGCAACGAATGGCCAATCGGTGTCGAAGCAGTTTCGGAGACGCCCACATCGGTCGAGGTGGTGCCCGAAGCGATACCGGTGGTCGCATTGACCACGCCTTCGTAGCTGATGAACTCGATCACCACACCGCCGTCGTCAACGAGGGCCAGGCCGTCGGGCGAACCGTTCTGCATGCCCAGCATGTTGAAGCTGAGCGTGCCGTAACCATTCTGCTGGTCAGGCAAGCTGCCAGTCAGGTTGATCGTATTGTAGACCGCGCCGCCGTTGCCGTTGTAGCCCACCAAGGTCCAGCCAGCCAGGGACATACCCGCCGGCCCGGCCACTTCAAAGAATTCGCCGGTGTCGGTGCTGACGTTGTCGTAGTGGATTTCGTTGATCCAGACGACCGGACCAATGCCACTGCCAACCACCGGAGTGGCACAGGCCTCATTGCTCGCCAGAGATTCGTTGATGCTCAGATCACTGGCCGTCACCACGTAGTAGTAGGTGGTGTCGTTGATCAAATCGGTGTCGGTGTATTGGCTCGGGACCACCAAGCCCAGACTGGCCATATTGTAGGGCCCGCCCAGACTCGTGCTCCGGTAGACATTGTAGCCGGCCAGATCAGACTCGGAATTGTCGTTCCAATCCAGATCCACGCTGCCGTCGCCGGCAGTGGCCATCAGGCCCAGCGGTGCTGCGGGCGGCGTCTCGTCGGTCTCGCCGGCACAGACGCCGGTGAACAGGCAGTCGACCCACTCGGGGTGGTCAACGAACGGATTGCGGTTGCCCTGGCTGGCATAGACCATGTCGTTGCGGTTCATTTCCCGCGCATCCACCGGGTCATCCAAATGCCACTGCAACAGCACGCTGAGCAGACCCATGTAGGCCACCGCTTCGTTGTTACCCGTGTTCGAGGCCTCGATCTGGGCCAGGTTGTCGGTCAGGATCAGGTCCGGTTCCCACACGCCGGTCACGCCGTGGTTGCCACCTTCGTAGCGCACGTCCATGTAGAGTTGGGCGCGGGCCACGTCGCCACGACGATCCAGCCAGGTTTCCCAGTAGACGGTGCTGGCCCAATTGGACCAACCGGGATAGACACCCGAGCCGCCACCGACGCCGTTGTTGACTTCGGTCACATACTCCGCCGTGCCGGAGCCACCAACTGAGCCATAGGGCTTGTTGCTGCGGGAAGAATTGCGGCTGTCATTGCAGATAAAAAGCTGATGGCAATCGGTGTAGGGATAGTTGCCACTGCCATCGTCGGGAAAACCGAAGCTCTTGGGCCAGGAGTGTTCGCGATTGTAGTCGGTATTGCCGGCGCTCCATTTCTGATAGCTGGCATTCAGGTAGACATCCAGAACCCGGCTGGAATCGTTGGGATCCTGATCCGCCAATTCGAGCACGTTCCAGGTGTCCCAACTGGAGGCCGTGTAGGGAATTCTCGTGTGGTCATCGATGACCATATGCAACGTATTGCGCAAGCTGGCCTGGGTGGTCGAATCAACCGCGTCGTAATATCCAGCCGGAATGCCTGCCAAGGCCTGGCTGCCAAAAGAGACCAGCAGCAGGGCCACTGTCAGGGCCAGATGAAAATTTCGGGACGCAAAGGGATTCAGACGCACGTAAATTCCCCTTAGAGCTAAAATCAGGGAAGCGGAATGCTTCGGATGATCGGCGTAGATGGTTGTGTTTCTAACCAGATATCAATTATAGCACATTCTTGCGTTAATATAACAAAAATCAGCGGCCAATATCCAGTTTCATGGGCAAAAAAATCAGATCTTTATGAAGATTCGGCGGCGATACAGCAGCCACAGCAAGGCCCACCACAGCACGACAGTGCTCAGGGCATACAAAAAGGACCCGTTGACGGGCCCGGCCAGGGGCAGAAACACGTCCTTGTAGAGGGTCGAACTGAGATTGGCCTGTGTGCCATCGGGCCCCGTGATCTTGATCAGAAGAAGGATCCGGACCAACAATCCCGAGCCTACGAATGCCACCAGTGCGTTGCTGCCGAAAACCAGGGCCGGACCCACCCATTTTTGCCATCGGCGCACGTCGATAACCCAACCACAAATTGCGAGAATCAACAGGGCCAGGCCGGTGGTCAGGACGGTATAGCTAACGGTCCACAACTGCTTGTTGATCGGTTCTATGAAGCCCAGCAGCAAGCCGGCAGCGCTGAGCCCCACACCCGCTGCCGCCATGCCGGACAGGCGGCGTGACAGGGGTCGGTCCTGTCCCAGATATTCGCCAGTGAAGAACCCCGCCAGGGTGCCGGCCGCCGCCGGCAAGGCCGAAACCAAACCCTCGGGATCGAAGGGCAACCCCTGGCCCTGGTACAGGTGCACCGCACCCGGCCAGATCAGATCGATCCGGCGTACGAAGTTGTCCTCCAGGGCAAAACTGCCGTTTCCCCAGGCCGCGACCAAGGGCAAACGCATCAACAGTTCGTAGCCCAGCAACAACCCCAGCATGACCGCCAGGCGGCCATTGCGGCGGCGCACCAGCACCACCGTCAGGCCGGCAATCAGGTAACAGACGGCGATGCGTTGCAGCACGCCCCACACCCGCAACTCCCCCAGCTTGTCGTAGGGAAATCCATTCAGCAGCAGACCGAGGACAAAGATGATCGCCGCACGCATGAGCACCTTGCGCACCAGGTCGCCGGGCGCCGCGCCGGTTTCGAGGCGGCGACGAAAACTGAGCGATATGGCCACGCCCACGGCAAACAGGAAAAACGGGAAAACCAAATCGGTGGGCGTCCAACCGTGCCAGGCCGCATGCCGCAGGGGCGGATGGATATGGGCCCACGAGCCCGGAGTGTTGACCAGGATCATCAGGGCCACGGTCAGGCCCCTAAAAACATCGAGGGAGATCAGGCGTTCGTTCTTCATGACGAAGATCATGCCGTCTCTCCCTCGATATGACGAGAGGGATTTCTGGTGGAGCCTATTTTCGCGGCGCCATATTTTGCTGGGCCGAGCTATCGACGTCGCTCAAAGGCAGCGGCGGGCCCATAGGCATACCCATCGCACGGGTCACCTTCGGACGCCGCTTGGACACGGTGGAATCGTTCGCGGCAACCGCGATTTCCTCACTGCCCAGCAAGGTGCCCAGAAAAGCCAGGGGGTTGGCGGCGGCCAAGGTTGCGGTCTGACCCGCGGGAAGCCCGGTTGCTTTGGCCACTGCTTCGTTCAACTGCCCACCTGCCGGTTCGGTGGGCCGCACAACTGCCGGTCGCAGTTTCGATTGGGTTTTGGCCTGCGCCGGCTTCAGGCCGAACTCCGCCACGGCCTCTTTCTGCACCATGGCCACGTAGGTGCGCAGATTCTGATCCAGGTGGGCCCGCACGGCAGCGGCTTTTTCGACCTCGCCCAGTTCTTCGTACAGAGCCATCGCCTGCAAGGCGTAGGCGGAATTGGCGGGATCCAGACGGCTGGCCACGTTGGTCAACTGCAAAGGTATCACCTGATAGCCGTCCTCGCGCAGCAGGTCGCCGCCCACATCCAGTTGATGGGCCATCTGGACCGGATTGGCCACCACCACCATGACGACCACGACAGCCACCACAGCCAAGGCATAGTAGTCGCCCTTGACCTTGGTCTTGAGGCCGGGCTCGACCAGAACCTGACGCATGCCTTCGAGGGCCTGGGCCAAGTAACCCAGAAAACCCAGCGCCACGATAGCCGCGGCGATCATGAAGGCCGTTTCCAGAGCAGGGCCGGATGCCGCCAACCAACCGCTGACCTGATGATGTTGCCACAGGCCCATGGCATTGATCAGAATCACGACTGCGGCCACGGCCGGCCACATCAGCCACAAGCTGACGGAGGCCTGGCTGCGGCGGCCGCTGAGCAGCAAACCGCTGCCCGGGGCAATCAGGCCCAGACTGGCGATGGCCCAGTTGCGGCGCAACCAATGAGGCAGTTTGTTCACATGAGGCACGCCGTCGCGCCCGGCCACGTGCACGGCTCGCGCCCAGGCTGTGAACCCAGCCACGGCCGCCACGGCCAGCAACCCCACCCAAAGCCAGGCCGAAGCCGGCTTCTCGGCCGAGACCAGGGAGCCGAAGCGACCAAGCACCAGGACAATCGTCGCTGCGACGGACAAGCCGGCCAGCGCGAGGGATGTTTTTTGCCGGCGGCCGGCCGGTGTCAGCAAAATCGCCAAGGGGCCCAGCAGGTAGGTCAGCGCCAGCAAAGGTGCAAATTGCAACTTGGATTTGGCCAGAGGCGGCGCTTTGATCGTCCGCTTGATCGATTCCGGGGCAGCCGCTCGCGGCGTGTGCCGCGGATTGGGCCTGAACTGTTGGTTCGGCTGAGCGGTAGCAAATGGTTTCTTGTTGGGGGGCATGACGTCCAGTACGTCCCCTGCCTCTATCATCCAGGTTTTCCTGTTTTCAGTCATGATGCTACCAACTGTCTGCGGGCTGATTGTCTTCGCGTGCCTTATGCAACGCGCCTCTTTTATGGACCTGCAAGCGGTGTACCGTTGAGCCCGGACCGCTGGTTGTGTATGGTGGGCGCCGCATCAAGACCCCGCTGAAAGGACGACTATGTATCGCCTGCTGACACTTCTGACTTGCCTGCTGCTGAGCAGTTCGACTCTGGCCAAAACGGCGGTGCCGCGCGTATCGCCCATCCGGCCGGTTTCCACCTATTCGATCGTGGCCCGCGATGCCGAAACCGGCGAGATGGGCGTGGCGGTGCAGTCGCACTGGTTCAGTGTCGGGTCGTTGGTGACCTGGGCCGAGGCCGGGGTGGGCGTTGTGGCGACGCAGTCGATGGTTGACCCCAGCTACGGCAGCCAGGGCCTGGAATTGATGGCCCTGGGTACGCGGCCGGGCGTGGCGCTGGAAGAGTTGCTGGCCGCCGATGAGCACCCCGACATCCGGCAGGTGGCGATGGTCAGCAGCACCGGTGAGGTGGCGGCCCACACGGGCGGACGCTGCATCGCCTACGCCGGACACAAGGTGGGCCAGGGCTATTCGGTGCAGGCCAATCTGATGGGGCCGTCGACGGTGCCCGAGGCCATGGCCGCGGCCTTCGAGAAGACCAAAGGACCGTTGGCCGAGCGCCTGGTGGCTGCTCTGGCCGCCGCCCAGGCTGAAGGCGGCGACATCCGAGGTCGCCAGTCGGCGGCCATCCTGGTGGTGCCGGCCGAAGCCACGGGTGAAAAATGGAATGATGTGCTGGTCGATTTGCGGGTCGAGGACCATCCGGACCCCGTGGTCGAATTGACCCGGTTGCTGCAGTTGCACCGCGGCTACGAGATGATGAATGCCGGTGATTTGGCAGTCGAAGAAGGCAACCTGCGGGGGGCCGATTATTTTTATGGCGAGGCCGAGCGGATCCTGGCCGGCAACCTGGAGGCGCGCTACTGGCACGCAGTGGCCCTGGTCAACGCGGGTCAGATCGATTCGGCGCTGCCGATTTTTGCCAAACTGTTTTATGCCGGTGAAAACTGGCGCGAATTGACTCCGCGCCTGATGACGGCGGGTTTTCTGGACGTCGATCTGGCGACCCTCGAGCGGATCATGACCGTTATTCCTCCCCAGCAATAAGGTGAAAACCATGACGGGCAAACTGAGCACTGCGCTGATGATGGCATTTTTCCTGGTGGGCGTGATCGGTTGCGGCGAGGCCGTCAAGGCCCCCGCGCCCCACACGACCTCGTTGTACAATGACGTCACCATCCACTTCACGCCGGATGATTCGACGGCCTTTGATTCGCCCTTCGCCAGCGCCCGCGACAATGGTCGGGTGATGAGCACCTTTCATGAGTTTCCCGCAACCGCCGGGCCCGAGCGCGTGACGTTGAACCTGACGGTATCGCCCATCCGCAAGGACATCCGCAACATGCACGACCGCTGGGATCGCGCCGGCTGGGTGCGTCTGATCAAACCGGGCATGGCGCCGGTCGAACTGTGCCGGTTCATGACCGCCTATGGTGGGCAGATCACCCACGAGGTGGACATCACCCGGGCCGCGCCCCTGCTGACGGGCCACTGCGAATTTGAGGTCTTCATCGACACCTGGGTGTCGCCAGCCTGGACTGTGGATGCGAATCTGGTCTTCACGCCCGATGAGACCGGTGTGGTCAATCCCCCGCAGTGGTCACTGGGCGCGTTGTTTCCCGACGGCGGCTTGACCGCCGAGAAGCCCGAGGCCACCGCCACGGTGATGGTGCCGGCAAATACGCGGTGGGTTGAAATGGCCGCGATCACCACCGGTCATTGCACTGACGGCACCGACGCCGACGAATTCATCACCAAGGACAACGTGATTCTGGTTGATGGGCAGGAAGTTTACCGGTGGCGTCCCTGGCGGGACGACTGCGGCGAGTTTCGCGACGTGAACCCCTATTGCGCCAAATGGGCCGACGGCTCGTGGAGCAGCGACTACTCGCGCAGCGGTTGGTGCCCTGGTGATGTCGCGGAGCCGGAGTTCATTGACCTCAGCGCGGCCCTGACGCCGGGCGAGCATACGATCACCTGGCGGGTGGAGAACATCCGCCCCAAAAATGATGAAGACCACCACGGGTACTGGCGGATTTCCTCGACGGTCAGTGGTTGGTGAGATCAGGCGCGGGTTGCCGGGCGTTGCGTGACGACCATGACGACGGCCAAGACGGCGCCCAGCACGCCGATGGGCCAGAAGGCGCCCGGGCTGTCGGAAACTGAGGCCGCATCCACCAACCAGCCCAACAGCGGGGCCAAGACCATGGCCGCCAAGCCTTTGGACTGACTTTCGACCGAGAGGATAGTCGCACCCTGGTGCTCGTCCGAGTGGCTGTCGAAGCGGCTGATGTGCATGGGCCGAAACAGGTTTTGCAACAGGTTGAGCAGGATGAACAGCCCGATGGCCGGAACGGTCCAGTCCAGATAAAGAAGCGGCACCAACGCCACATAGACGACAAGAGTGGCCCACCAAACGGCCCGGACTCCGCATTCTTCGCCACCACATCGCAGGGCGATGCGATGGCTCTGGCGGCTGGCCCAGGCCGACAGGACATACAGGATCAGGTAGACCACGCCAATGAGCACCGGGCCGCGGTTTTTTTCATCCAGCATCAACAACAGCGGCGCCGCCAGGGCCACGTGGCGAACCATGGGTTGCAGATAGTCTTTGACCACCTTGAAGGTGCCCTCGAAAGCCATCGACTCGGCGACCAACCGGCGCAGGTGCGCGGTGTGGACAATCCGGCTGAACGCCTGACGCAGGTGCCGATAGACATCGGCCGGCGAGAGATCATTTTTAGCGTCGCCATCAAGCCAGGACGGGTAACCCAGAAAATTGATGATGCCCAGGACGTAGGGCACGATCGACATCAGGAAGACCCAGCGGTACTCCCCCACGCTGACCATCAGAACCGTCGCGATGACAATGCTCAGCGCCGAGCCCAACTTGGACCACGAGCGCGTGAAACCGTAGATGCGGGTTTTTTCGTCGAGGCGGTCCTGCTCGCGCAACCAGGTGAAGATCATGGCCTTGTGGGTGCCGGTGCGGAAAGCGTCGCCCAGGGCGAAAAAGATCATGGCCACCGCGAAGAGCCCAAAGCCTTTTCCCACGGCAAAGACCAGGAAAGATACGACATAGGCGCCGAACGAGCCGATCATGGTGCGACGCCGACCATAGAGGTCAGCCATGGCCCCGGAAGGCACTTCCAGCAGGTTGGCACTCAGTTCACGCACCGCCACCAGGAGCCCTATCTGGGTAAAACTGAGTCCCTGGTCCAGGAAAAACAGGACCAGGAACGGCTCGAAATACCGTTGGTTTTTCAGGAACCCGTAGAGTGAAAATCGGAACAGCACTTCAAAATCTTTCCCGGACAAAGGACGGTGGAGCGTTGCCTCACCAGACCATTGGCGTGTAGCCGTCCTTGATCAGATTGGAGATCATTTCCCCGACATACGAGACATCCAGGCCCATGGCCGTCAAGCCGGCTTCGGAGCCCTCACGTTCGGCCAGGAACTTGCAAGCGACGGCCGCTTTTTCGTGGCGGTGGAATTCCCGCAGCATTTCCTGCAGGTCCTCATCGGCCAGCAGAAGATCTTCGGCCGGACCAAAAAATATGAGTTTCACGTCATCCAGCCACTTGTACTTGGTGGCATTCACGGCGTACATCAGGCCCGCCTCGGCCTTGGCCAGTTCGGCGGTGCCGATGATCACGACGACCTTGTCACTCATTGTTGCTCCGGGTCGGCGACGGGTTCCGTAAAATCAACGTCATAGCGATCGCGCAGCACCTTCAGGTGGTGCAACTCGTGGGCGGCCATCAGCCAGGGCACGGCCTTGACGATCATCGTGGCGTTGTTGGCGTCACCGCGCCGGGCGAGGGCGGCCTCGTCAAAACTGCGAAAAAGATAGAGGTGGTTGGTGCGTGTCACGTGATGTTCTTTCCACAGCTCGACGCGAGGCCGGGCGCCGGCATTGCTGTTTGCCGCCCAGATGTTCTCATCCATGCCGGGCTGGGCATTGGGCTCGCCCCGGGCGATCCACAGGGCCCGGAAAGCAAAGAGCCGTTCGGTGTCAATGATATGTCCCACAACCTCTTTAACCGACCATTTGCCGGCCGCATAACGGAATTCGGCCTGCTCATCGGTGATGCGTTTGAGGCCCTCGAGGACCTGCTGGCCCTGCGCCCGCAGAATCGTGACAATATCGCGTTTGTCGTCGGCCAGATGGGCCATATAGGTCCCGTAAAACGAGGGATATTCATCAGGCGCAGGCATGGTGAGGCGAATCATTGGCGTTTTTCCCTTTCAGAGGGTAGTTTTGGGGCTAGTTTTGGCGCAACTCTCAATGAAGGATATACCATGATTGAAGCAGGCAAGACCGTCAAGGTCCACTACACGGGCACTCTGGTAGACGGTGCCGTATTCGACAGTTCCGACGGCCGCGATCCCATCGAGTTTGAGATCGGCAGTGGCCAGGTCATTCCCGGCTTTGACGCCGCGGTAGCCGCCCTGGATGTGGGCCAGACCGAAACGATCAATATTCCCTGCGCCGAAGCCTATGGCGAGTTGCGGGACGAAATGGTTGGCCAGATTCCCCGCGCCGAACTGCCGGAAGATCTGGAACCTGAAGTCGACATGGTCCTGTCCATGCAGTCCCCCGAGGGCGAAATGCCGGTGCGCATCGTCGAAGTGGCCGATGATACGGTGACTTTGGACGCCAACCACCCCTTGGCGGGCAAGGATTTGACCTTTGAGCTGACGCTGGTCGAAGTTCTGTAGCTATCCGCTTGTATTCAGCTTTGATTGTGGGGCCGATTCCGCGGGGAATTGGCCCCTTTTTTCCAATTTGTTAGCGTTTTTCAAAATCGGTCTTTTTTGCAGTTAAGTTCCCACAGATCAGGGCGATAACCTTTTGGAAGATCTTATTTTTCACCGGGGGGCCCAACGGCCCCAAGACCGGAGATTGTTTTTTATGCCCCGCAAACACCTGCTCGCTATATCGGTGTTTATTTGCGCCCTGACGCTATTGTCAGGGTCTGCCTGGGCCACATCAGAATTGCCGATCAGATTTCATCGTATGATGCTCGAAGACGGCTTGTCCCAAAGCTCGATCGTTTCGCTGCACCAGGACAGTCGCGGCTTTATTTGGATGGGGACCCAGGACGGTTTGAATCGCTATGATGGCTCCAAATTCTTGACCTACAAGACCGACCCTGATCGCCGGCACAGCCTGAGTGATCCAAACATCACCTGCATTGCCGAAGATGCCGATGGCGACCTGTGGCTCGGCACCGAGGGTGGCGGATTTAACGTCTATTTGCGCAATCACGAACTGTTCTTTTCGTATCGCAATGACCCCAACGACGCCGACAAACACCACTACTTCGACGTGCGCGATGTGGTCGTTGGCCGTGACAACCAGATCTGGCTGGCAACGCTTGGCGATGGCCTTTTGCGTTTCGACACCGAATCCGAAGCCATGATCTGCTTTCTGCACGACTCGCAGGAACCCTTCAGCCTTTCGTCCAGCGACGTCCACAGCCTGTATCAGGATGACGACGGCATCCTGTGGATCGGCACAGCGCGGGGCTTGTCGCGACTCGACCCGATCACCGGAAAAATCCGCAATTTCATCAACGATCCCAGCGACCCGTGGTCCATTGCCCCCGGAGAAGTGCAGAGCCTGAGCCGAGGCCGCGGCGGCAAGATCTGGCTGGGCACATCGATCGGCCTGGGCAGCTACGACCCCGAGCAGGATCGTTTTGAGACCCATGCCCTGTGCCCGGGTGGCGAAGCTCCACTCAGCGAATTGTCCGTCACCACCACCCTGGAAATGCCGGATGGCAGCCTGTGGGTCGGTTCCGAACACCGAGGCCTATTCCTGCTGGAACCGCTGACCGGACGCTGCCGCAGTTTCCAGAACAATCCCCAGGATGACTCGAGCCTGAGCGACAATGAAGTGATGAGCCTCATGCTCGACCGCACGGGCGTGATCTGGATCGGCACCAGCAACGGCGCCAACCGCCTCGACAGCAAGGCCAAGCAGTTCTACCACGTTTTCAACCAGCCCGGCAGTGCCGCCAGCCTCAGCCACGACTGCGTGTGGGCCATGTGGGAAGACCACCAGGGCGACGTCTGGACCGTGACCGAAGAGGGCCTGAATATCTACCGGCCGGAAACCGGACAAGTGGACCAGATTGCCGCCGACCCGAACGATCCGCACCTGCCGAGCTACAACTCATTCATCGAACTCTACGAGGATCGCGAAGGCGGCATGTGGATGTCTGCTCGTGACGGCGCCCTCAATCGCTACGACCCCGAGCTGGGCATCTACGAAAGATTCCCCGCCCAACCGGACTCTGCGGGCCAATTGGTTTCCGACAAGATCTTCGCCATCGAAGGCGACAAGGACGGGCGCATCTGGATGGGTTCGATGGATGGCGTGGAAGTCTATGATCTGGTGACCGACACCTTCGAATCGATCCGGCATGATCCGGCCGATCCGTTCAGTCTGCCCCAGGGCAGTATCCGGGCCCTGATTTTCGACCACAAGGGCCGCATGTGGATCAGCGCCTGGGGCAACGGGGTTTCCTATCGCGACCCGAACACCGGCACCTTCCATCATTTCCGGCATCGGCCCGATGACCCCACGAGCCTCAGCGGCAACGTGGCCCTGTGCATCTATGAAGACAGCCGCAATCGCATCTGGGTCGGCACCAGTTCGGGCCTGAACCTGTTGGACCCCGATACCGGAAAATGCGAGTGGTACACCGAGCGTGACGGCTTGCCCAACAATACGGTCTACGGTGTTCTGGAAGACAAGTCCGGCAAGTTGTGGTTCAGCACGAATTATGGCCTCGCCCAGCTCGACGCCGACAGTGGGTTGGTACAAAGCTACACCGCGCGCGAGGGCATTCAGGACAACGAATTCAACATGGGCGCCTTTCACCAGGGCGAGAGCGGCATGATGTATTTTGGTGGTATCAAGGGTTTTACCGCCTTCTACCCTGACAGCATCCGGCACAATTCCTATCTGCCCACGGTGGCCCTGACCGACTTCCGGATTTTCAACAAACCGGTGATGATCGGCAAGAACAAGGATGGGCGCATCATCCTGGAGAAGTCCATCAGCGAGGCCGACCACATCGACTTGTCCCACAGTGACAACGTGATCAGCTTCGAGTTCAGTGTCTTGCACTACGCGTCGCCGGAGAAAAACAAGTTCGCCTACAAGCTCGAGGGTTTCGAGGACGAGTGGAATGACGTGGGCACCCGCAACCACGCCACGTACACGAACCTGCCCCAGGGCGACTACACCTTCCGCGTGCGGGGCACCAACAATGACGGGGTCTGGAACGAGGAAGGCGCTTCGGTCAAGATTTCGGTCCATCCGCCCTTCTATCTGCAGGCCTGGTTCATTGCCCTGGTGCTCGCCGTGCTGGGCACAAGCATCTACGGCATGCACCGCTACCGCGTGCGGCTGTTGGCCGTCAAAAACAAGGTTCTGGAACGGCGCGTGACCGAGCGCACCGAAGACCTGACCCACGCCAATGATAATTTGCAGCAGGAAATATCCGTGCGTCAGCGGGTTGAAGACGAATTGCGTGACGCCAAGGACTCGGCCGAAGCCGCGACCCAGGCCAAGAGTGATTTCCTGGCCAACATGAGTCACGAAATCCGCACGCCCATGAACGGCGTGCTGGGCATGACTTCGATCATGCTCGACACCGACCTTTCGACCGACCAGCGCGAGTACAGCGAAATGATCTTCGCCAGTGCCCGCAACCTGCTGGTGGTCATCAATGACATCCTGGACTTTTCAAAAATCGAGGCTGGAAAATTGGAGATGGAAAACATTGAGTTCGACTTGTGCCAGGTTGTCGACGAAGTCGCCGACGTGCTGTCGCTCAAGGCGCGCGAGAAGGAACTGCACTTCAGTTGTGTCATCGAACCGGGTGTGCCGCGGACGCTCAATGGTGACCCTGGCCGCTTGCGTCAGGTGCTGACCAATCTGGCCAACAACGCCGTCAAATTCACCAGTGACGGCAACGCGCAAGTGGTCGTTTCACTGGTGAAGCAAAAAGCGTTGTGGTCCGAATTGCGTTTCGAAGTGCGGGACACTGGTGTGGGCATCCCCGTCGACCGCCTGGACAAGATCTTCCAGAGTTTCACCCAGGTGGACGCTTCGATCACGCGCCAATACGGCGGCACGGGCCTCGGTCTGGCCATCGTCAAGCAACTGGTGGCCTTGATGGGCGGCCAGATAGGCGTGGACAGCATCGAGGGAGACGGCGCTACGTTCTGGTTCACGGTCGGCTTCCAGGCCCAGCAGGCCACTGCACGCAAAGAGACCCCGTTGCCGGTCATGATCGCTCACGAGTGTCCGGACACCCGCCGGGTTCTGGCCAGCCAGTTGAAATTCCTCGGTTACCCCAGCCTCGAAATCGATCCGGCCCACGGGTTCGAGACCGACAACCCCACCGTGCCTGAGGCCCTGACGGCCATTCTGATCGGCGGGAATGGCGAACGGGACGAGGTTTTCAGCTTGGTCCGGCAGGTGCGCTGCGCCTACGGCGACCGGGCCCAAGCCATAACCCTGCTTTGCGAATTGGGTTATCCCATCGAACAGGAAAATCTGCAGGATTTCGGCCTCGACGGCTACCTGACCTTGCCGGTCCATCACGGCCGTCTTGAGGCCACCCTGGTCAACAGCGGTCAGACCGAACACCGGTCTGTAGCGCCAACCGAGTCCATTGAAAAGCCGGCCCTGGCCGTGGCAGAAGAGTCTGGCGACAAGCCGCTGCTCCTGCTGGCCGAGGACAACCCCATCAACCAGCGCGTGGCGGTTCTATTGCTGAACAAACTGGGTTATCAGGTGGAAGTCGCCGTCAACGGCCTTGAAGTGCTGGAGGCCGTGGCAGTCACAAGCTTTGACGCGATCCTGATGGATGTGCAGATGCCGAAGATGGATGGTCTGGAGGCATCACGCCGCATCCGGGCCCTCGATTCGCCGGCCATCGACCCCCAAGTGCCCATCATTGCCCTGACCGCCCATGCGATGAATCAGGACCGTCGGCGCAGTCTGGCCGCCGGCATGGACGACCATGTTTCCAAGCCCATGGACTCGACCGAAATCTCCAAGATCCTCCAGCGCCACCTCAAGGCCAGTCGGGCCCGGAAGCTCGAGACCGCGACGGTCAATGACAATTCGGCCAAGCCCATCGCGCCGATAGTCAGGGTCTAGCCCGGAGTTCCAGACCAGAGATCCAGTCCCAAAATCTAGTGGACCTCGATCTCACCAGCCTTCGCCTGCTGCTCAAGGCGCAGAACCGGACGCGCGACTTCATCGTCCGTCCTTTTCAGGACACCACTTTCGAGGCCGGGGCCTTCAAGGTCGATATTGTCAGGCACAGTCACTTCCATCCCGCCCATGAACACTTTCACGCGAGCGTCGCAGTCGCGACTCCAGGCACCGTGCAGATCCAGTTCCATGCCGCCCATGGTGCAGTCGACATCCAGCCGCGCAGGGCTCGCATTGCCCACGCCACGCACCTCGGCGCCACCCATCTTGCCCTTGATCGACAGGCTGTTCAGCGGCTCGCGCAGGGGTTCATCGAAACCGAGTGAGAAGCCACCCTTGTTGTAGCGCAAGTCCACATCGGTGAGCCAGAGGCCGCCCAAGTCGGCTTCCATACCGCCTTCTTTCACCAGGATGTTCAGCTCCAAAGGCAGGTCCGGGGGAATGTACACGTGCAGGCTGGGCCGATGGTTGCCCCCCATAACCTCCCGCAGCGTGGCCTGCAGGCCGTTGATGGTGCGGTGGAAATCCACATGGTAGACCCAGGCCGAGTCGGGCCAGGTGTGGCTGTATTCCAGAAGTTCGTAGGTGCTGGAGTCGTAGTTCGCCTTGACGACAACACCCTCGCCAGGTTCGCCCGGGTGCAGTCGGAATTCGCCCTGCGCCAGTTCGAGAATGAGCCACCCTTTGCCAGCCTCGGGCTTGTCAACTTCCGCGGGCGCGAGATCGACGATGGCTTCCGGCGTATTCTGCGCCCCGGCCTCGGTTCCCACCACCCTGTCCTCGATGCGCTCGTTGCCGTTGTTCTTCATCACGATAATGGCATTGGCACCCAGAATGAGGGCCAGCAGGACCACCACTCCCAAACACCCCAGACAACCGTTTTTCAAACAACCTCGACCCTTGCTCATGGCAACTCCGCGACATTCGGGGAATAAAAAAGGCTCCGCCAACCCGAGTTGGTACGGAGCCAGTCTATTACAGTTGCCGGAAAAACGTCAGATCTTTTCGACTTCGACCGCTTTCTCGCGTTGTTCCTTGTCGCGATAGGCTTCAACGGTCTGCCGCATCCACTCGGTGCGTTCGGCCTGGTGGATGCAGGTGCCGGCGTTGATGGCAAAGACCTCCAGGGCCTGCAAATCCTCTTCTGTGTAGGATGTGCCCTGCGAGCGACTGCTGATGTTCAAGACGCCAACGAGCTCGTCGCGCACGACAATGGGCACGACCATGGCCGCAAACAGGCCCCGGGGGTCAAGCTCCAGGCCGGGGTAGCTGTCCGGGTCCACATTTTCGCCCAGCAACAGGGATTCGCGGTGCTTGGCCACGTAGCCGGCTATTCCCTGACCCAGGGACTGGCTCACGCCGCGCACTTTTTCTTCATCCAGATGACCGGAGGCCGCTTTCATTTGCAAGGTCCGGCCATCGGCGCTGACGATCATCAGGCTGGCCTGTTGGCAGTCGAAAATTTCCAGACAGGTGCTGGTGATACCGTGGAACAGGCGCACCGGATCGGACACCGCGCCCATCATGCGGGTCACGTTCAACAGGGCATGCAGACGGATGGCGTTCTGTTTCTTGCGTTCGCCCACCTTGTCTTCCATGTCCTGCACGTGAAGTCGCATGTGGGTGACTTTGACCTGCTGGATCGTCAGGTACAGGACCAACAGCAGCACCGAGCCACCCAACCCGACGATCAGTGCCAAATCAGTGCGGCCGCCGGGCCAGAAATCCCGCAGGGGACCCTGCAGGTTCGGCGTGACTGCAAGCAACAAGCCCACGGTACTGACGGCACAGATGACGGCCAACAGATACCAATTGCGCATGGACTGTCGTTCGAGCCTTTTGCGGTCACCCCGTCCCGGGGTCTCGGCAGAGGCGGATTCACTCGAAAAGTCCTGCATGTCTTGTCCCGTCTCCCTTGCGGCAACTCGTGGGCGTAGTGCCCGAAAATACTTACCCCTCTATTCGGCAGGAAATGCCGGATATTTAGTTCTGAGACGGTTTCCCGGCTTTTTGAGCGCACTTTTTCCCATCTTCCCTTATGATCGACTTTTCCCATTCGGAACCGGACCCAGACTCGAAATCATGAGAGGCCCACCATGCCCCGTTTTGGAATTTGCGTATTGCTTTGC
>CAZLUL010000060.1:0-19308 GCA_964562635.1 uncultured Fibrobacteraceae bacterium
CAATAGCGACGATTCCAAAAAATCCGGGAAACGGCCTGCCGGGAAATCCGGAAACCGCTCCCGCCAACGTCGGCGCAATCCGACAAGCCGTTAGGGGAAAACGATGGCTACCACCAAGACTGACTTCAGCGCACTTTTCCGTCCTGGCATTCAAGCCACACGTCCTTATTCTCCCGGTAAGCCCGTCGAAGAAGTGCAGCGGGAATTGGGCTTGGATCAAGTGATCAAACTTGCCAGCAACGAAAATCCAGAAGGCCCCTTGCCGGCAGTGATTGAAGCCATCAACAAGGCGGCCTTGGAGATCAACCGTTATCCCGATGCGGCCTGTTTTAATCTTACCCGAAGTCTTTCTCAGCACCTGGATGTGAACCCCCAAAGCATCATCTTCGGCAACGGCAGCAACGAAGTCATCGATATGCTCATCCGCGCGCTGGTCAGCCCGGGGGAGAATGTGGTCTACAGCCACCACAGCTTCATTGTCTATGCCCTCACCACTGGAGTTCATTTTGAATGCGGCCGCCCGGTGCCTATGGATGAGGCGGACAAACATGACCTTCAGGCCATGGCCGATCAGGTGGATGACAAGACCAAACTGGTCATTGTCTGCAATCCCAACAACCCCACTGGTACTTACAACACGGCTGAAGAATTTGATCGTTTTCTGGAGCGCATTCCCAGCAACGTCATTGTTGGTATCGATGAGGCATACTACGAATACGTGACCGCGGACGATTACCCTCAGGCCCTGCCCATGCTGGAGGAGCATCCCAACCTGGTCATCCTGCGCACTTTCAGCAAAATACACAGTTTGGCTGGATTGCGGGTAGGGTACGGAGTGGGCCACCCCAATTTGATCGGGGAATTGCACAAAACCCGCGAGCCTTTCAATGTCAACATGCTGAGTCAGGCCGCAGCCATCGCCTGCCTTGAAAACTGGCATGAAGTGGCCGGACGCGCTCAACGCAATCGCAACCAACTGGATTGGCTGTCCGGTGAACTGTCTGAGCTCGGCTTTGAAGTGGTGCCCAGCCAAACCAATTTTATTTTGGTGCGCTGCCAAGGTGATGCTGGTAAATTGACAAACGACTTGTTGCACAAGGGTGTCATCGTGCGCCCCATGCATGCTTTTGGCCTCGGTGAAGGAGCTTTGCGCATCAGCGTGGGGCTGCCCGAAGAAAACCAGGCCTGCCTGTCTGCCCTAAAGGAGATCCTGAGCTGATGGCCGCCGCACACTCCAAGAAAAAAGCAGCCTTGGCCTACCGCCAGCCCGGACAACCGAACACACTGGTTGAGGTGGGCAAGCATGTCTGTTTCGGGGGCGAGAAAATCGTCCTTATTGGTGGCCCTTGTGCTGTGGAAAGCCAAAAGCAAATTACGGACACCGCCAAAGCCGTGGCCGAAGCCGGAGCGGCCATGCTGCGCGGCGGTGCCTGGAAACCTCGGACCAGTCCCTATGATTTCCAGGGTTTGAAAGAAGAAGGCCTGGTCATGCTGGCCGAGGCCCGTAAAGTCACCGACTTGCCAATCGTCACCGAAGTTATGGATCCTCGGGATGTTGAAAAAGTAGGTGCCGTCGCCGATATGCTGCAAATCGGTAGCCGCAGTGTGCAAAATTTCCCCCTGCTGAGGGAAGTTGGGACCAGCAAAAAACCTGTGCTCCTGAAACGCGGTATGATGACCACCATTGAAGAATGGCTGGCCGCCGCCGAATACATTCTGGCTTCGGGCAACAGTCAGGTGGTTTTGTGCGAACGCGGAATTCGAACTTTTGAAACCGCTCTGCGCAATACCCTTGATGTGGGTGCCGTGGCCGTTCTCAAAAATATTACCCATCTGCCGGTGATCGTGGACCCCAGCCATGCCGCGGGTGATTTCCGTTATGTGGCAGCTCTGGCCCGGGCGGCCGTAGCTGCCGGGGCCGATGGCTTGCTGGTGGAAAGTCACTGGCGTCCTGCTGAAGCCTTGAGTGATGCCCGCCAAAGCCTCACTCCTGAACAATTTCAGGAAATGACCGATCAATGCCGTGCTGTGGCCACTGCCGTTGGACGCACCCTTTGATGGGCAACTTCCCTGTATCATCCTGGGAACATCTCACCGACGACCTCTTGCCTGCCGATGCAGTTATTGCCATCGATGGGCCTGCCGGGTCAGGCAAAAGCACCACGGCCAAAGCTTTAGCCAAACGCTTTAATCTTCTTTATATCGACACCGGCGCCATGTATCGCGCCCTGACTTTGGCCGCGCTGCAGGGTGAAGTTGACTGTTCCGAAGAAAAACTCCTGGTGGATTTGGCTTCTTCATCCAACCTGGAACTTAAGACCGGCCGCAGTGAAATCGGTGTTTTCTGGAATGGAGAAGATGTTTCCCTGGCCATCCGGAATCCTGAAGTGGATGCCATGGTTTCGCTGGTTGCGTCCCACTCAGGGGTCAGAAGTATCATGGTCAAGCATCAGCAGGCCCTAGGTCGGCGTGGTGGGGTTGTCATGGAAGGCCGGGATATCGGCAGTGTGGTTTTTCCTCTGGCCACGGCCAAGATTTTTCTGCACGCAACCCTGGAAGCCCGGGTGGATCGTCGTTACAAGCAAAACCAGCTGCGGGGCCACCAGGTCTCCCGGGAAGAACTCACCGAAGATTTGGCTCGACGGGATAAAAAAGACAGTGAACGGGCCACCAGCCCTTTGGTTATCAGTCCGGATGCCCATGTTGTTGACAGCAGCGGCATGAGTCTCGAACAACAAAACGACGCCTGTGCGCTGGCCTGTCTGGTCAATCCCACACTGGATCTGGAGTTGGATACTGATCTGGAATCCGCTTTGCGGGAATTACCAAGCAACTACCGTTTTGCTTATGCCATCATGAACGGTGTCAGCCGGTTTTTCGGTTTAAAGGAGATCAACAGCCAAGGCAAAGCAGTGCCCAGAGGCTGCATTTTGGCTGCCAATCATGTGAGCCTTTGGGATCCACCCTTTGTGGGCTCAACCTTACGTCGATTCAGGGTCAACACCCTGGCCAAAGCCGAACTATTTAAGATCTGGCCATTGGGCAATCTTTTCA
Source organism: uncultured Fibrobacteraceae bacterium (assembly GCA_964562635.1). Lineage (GTDB taxonomy): Bacteria > Krumholzibacteriota > Krumholzibacteriia > LZORAL124-64-63 > LZORAL124-64-63 > JAGRNP01. The sequence continues at coordinate 3,055 of CAZLUL010000060.1, forward strand.
GGTGGGTTGATAGCATCCCCATTAAGCGCAAGGGGTTTGATACCAGTGCCTTCGATGCGGCTTCAGAATCCCTTCTGGCCGGCAACAATCTCTTGATTTTTCCTGAAGGAACCCGCCGGGCCATCGGTCACCCCGGTCCGGTGCGCAATGGGTTGGGCATTCTGGTTCAGGCCACACGGGCTCCCATGGTTCCCATTTTTCTCCGAGGGAGTTACGGGCGCAGTCCTTTGGGAGGATCCCAGTTGTCTCCTCTGGAGGTTTCTCAAGGACCTGTGATTCGCTGGCATGGGCTCGATACCCTGCTGGAAACCATGGATCCCAAAGAAGTGAGCCGCCGCATTGCCACCTTGTGCATGACAGCCTACGAAGAACTTCAGGCCAGAAGTTTTGAGCGCTTTGCCCAAACCGATTTCGAGAAGAAAATGGGGCGCAAGCAGTTGAAAAAGTTTGCTGTCCGGCAGAAAAAGGTCTTCGGAAGCTAGCTTTCGGTTCTGACCGGTGAAATCACCCTTAATTTGCCAAATATACTGCTTGAAACGCCTTGCGCCTTTCCCCACAGCCCACTATCTTTCTCTGCTCACTGGACCATTTAGGGCCCAGTGTATAATTATGTCACTAGGAGGCAATCTTTCATGACCACCAACCCCAATCCCGGTTCCGAGGAAAATCACGAAGAAGCCGCTCAGGCTCCCCTGCCACCTCGGGACGAAATTTCCACCCACTTCGAGGATGACGAAGAAAAGGAAAGCCGTTACTCGGCTGCCGATGTTCTTCCTACTCCTGCTGCTCCCAAACTGAGCACGACTTACGATCCAGACAGCATCGTCAACCTTGATTTCCGTGAGGAAGAAGGCCAGGACGACGATCTGAGTTTCGATGATATGCTGGCTCTGATGAACCAGTACGAAGAAACACTGACTGATATCCAGGAAGGGCAAATCCTTCCGGGGACCGTCATCGAAGTACGTGAGAACGAAGTTCTGCTCAACATCGGCTTCAAGAGTGAAGGCGTGATCGACCTCAACGAATTCAGCAATACTTCCGTAGCTGAGGGCGATTCATTTGACGTTTTCCTGGAGAAACTGGAGAACCAGGATGGCCTGGTTGTTCTGTCCAAGGAACGTGCCGACTTCCTGAAAGTCTGGGACAAGATCAAGGTGGCCCACGAAGCCGGCGACATCGTCACTGGTTTGGTCGACCGTCGGATCAAGGGTGGATTGGTGGTCAAGTTGTGGGGCGTGGATACATTCCTGCCCGGCAGCCAGGTTGCCCTGCGCCAGGTGCCGAACCTGGAAGATATGATCGGCCAAGAAATCAACTGCCGTATCATCAAGAAGAACAAGCGTCGCCGGAACGTGGTCGTTTCGCGTCGGATCGTGCTCGAACTGGAGCGCGAAGACAAGAAACGCAGCCTGATCTCCGAATTGGAGAAGGGCCAGGTCCGCTTGGGTGTCGTCAAGAATATCACCGACTTCGGTGCTTTTGTTGACCTCGGCGGCATCGACGGTCTGTTGCACATCACCGACCTGAGCTGGGGCCGCGTCACGCATCCCAGCGAAGTGGTGGCCATCGGTCAGGAGATCGAGGTCAAAGTGCTGGACTTCGAGGAAGAACGCGAACGCATCAGCCTGGGTCTGAAGCAACTTCAGAACTACCCCTGGGATGATGTGGAAGCCAAGTACCCCGAAGAGAGCGTCGTGCGTGGTCGCGTCGTTTCCATCACCAACTACGGTGCCTTCGTGGAGCTGGAGAAGGGTGTCGAGGGTCTCATTCACATCAGTGAGATGAGCTGGACCCGCCACATCAAGCACCCGTCCAAGGTTGTCAGCATTGGCGACGAGGTCGACGTGATGGTGTTGAAGATCGACAAGGACAACGAGAAGATCAGCCTGGGTCTCAAGCAGTGCGAGAGCGATCCCTGGTTGACGTTGATCGAGCGTTACCCCGTCGGTTCGACCATCGAGGGCAACGTCCGCAATCTGACGGACTTTGGCGCCTTCGTCGAAGTCGAAGAGGGCATCGACGGCCTGGTGCATATCTCGGATATGAGCTGGACCCGTCGCGTTCGTCACCCCAAGGAGATCCTCAAGCGTGGCGACAAGGTCACTGTCCAGATCCTGGACATCGATACGAACAAGCGCCGGATCAGCCTGGGTATCAAGCAAATGCACGAGAACCCCTGGCCGACGCTGGCTGACGATTATCCCCTGGGTCACGACCTGGACGGAACCATCAGCCGCATGCTCGACCACGGCGTGATCGTGGAGATGGGCGAGGACCTCGAGGGCTTCGTGCCCATCGGTCACCTTGGCATCCCGAAACTCGACAAGCCCCAGTACTACTTCAAGGAAGAGGAAAAGGTGGAGTTGAAGGTCATCAAGATGGACGTGGAGAATCGCCGGATTGTCCTGTCGATCGCCGAGCGCCTGAAGGACTACGACGAGGCTGCGACCGAAGAGTTCATCAACAGCCACCCGCGCCTGGAGGATGTTGTTGCTGCCGATGAGGCCGCAGCCGCCGCCGGTGAAGTGCCTGAGGGTGAAGTCAACGACGAGATCGCCGAGATCATGGCTGAAGAAGCCGCGGCGACTTCGGATCCGGCGCCCACGGCAGCTACTGACGAGACCGCCGCAGAAGCAGCCCCTGAGGAAGCCGCTCCTGAAGCTGCTGCCGAAGAAGTTGTGCCAGTGGTTGAAGAAGAGGCTGCGTCTGACGACGCGACCGAAGCCGTGGAAGAAGAGGACAAGGACAAGTAGTCCGTTTCGACAGACTATTGTTTGGTCCGCCTGTGTGAGAGGCGGAGGTCTTGACCTCCGCCTCTCTTTTTTTATGGGTGCAGATGCCGATTTCATCGGCGGCCACCAATGACCGAAAGACCGGAAACATGGACCTTCAGGATCTCCAACCGATGAGCACAGCACCCGCAGCCGGCGCCGGTGGCACGCCCTTGCGCGTGGCCTTCTGGACTCTCGGTTGCCGGCTCAATCAGTACGATACCGAAGGCATGAAAACCACCATGGCCGGGTTGTACGACATCGAGGTGGTGGACTGGAATCTGCCCGCCCAGCTGTATGTCCTGAACAGCTGCACGGTCACGACCAAGGCCGACCAGGAGTGCCGCCGGTTGGCGCGCCAGGTCAAGCGCCGCCATCCGACCAGCAAAGTGGTCGTTGTCGGGTGTTACGCCCAGACCCAACCCGAGGTCTTGAGCGCCATTACCGAGATTGATGGGGTCGTGGGCAATACGGCCAAGGACGACGTGCAGATGTGGTTGCCGGAAGTCCTGGGCGGCGCCGTGCCCACCCTGAAGGTCGAGGACTTTGCGGCCGACCCCGTTTTTGATTCGCCGCTGATCGACGAATTTTCAGGCCGCAGTCGGGCCTTCGTCAAGATCCAGGACGGCTGCAATCTGCGCTGCACCTATTGCCTGATCTGGCGAGCGCGGGGACCTGGCCGCAGCCGCAGTCTGGACAATATCCGGGAGCAATTGCGGCGGCTGGTGGCCAAGGGATATCCCGAAACGATTCTGGCCGGTATCCACTTGGGCGGCTACGGGCGCGATCTGGATGATCATGTTTTGCTGCCGGAGCTTTTGGACCGCTGCCTTGAGGAATTCCCGGAACTGCGCATCCGCTTGAGCAGCATCCACCCCAATGAGGTGACGCCGCGGCTATTGGCCTTCTATCGCGACAACCCGCGGATGCGGCCCCACCTGCACATCAGCCTGCAAAGTGGCAGCAGTGGCGTGCTCAAGCGAATGAAGCGACCCTACCGCAGCCAGCGGGCCTGGGATTCCATGCGCGACGCGGCCGCCACGGTGCCGCATTTTGGCCTGGGCGCTGATATCATCGTGGGCTTTCCCGGCGAAACCGACGAGGAATTCGAAGAGACCCGGCGCATGGTGGCCAAACTCCCGTTCAGCTATCTGCACGTCTTTCGGTTTTCGCCGCGACCAGGCACCGAAGCGGCAGATATGCCGAACCAGGTGCACCACGCGACGGTCAAACGCCGCAGCGAAATTTTGCGCGAACTGGCGGGCCGCAAACAGGAAGAATTCGCGCGGGCCCTGGTGGGGTCTGTCCGCGAGGCGGTCGTCGAATCCGAGTCCACCGAGGCTGGCTGGCGCCCGGCCACGACCGACAACTACGTGACCATCAGGGTGCCCGACACCGGTTGCCGCCCCGGCACCTTGGTCAACGTCCGCATTGATGAGTATCGTGATGGGCAACTGCACGCCACGGTCGTTGAAGAACTGAACACCGTCCTGCCCACCGGCACTGGAGATTGACTTGGCCACCTTTCAGGGCGACCTGCCCGACTTGACTCAAAAGCCTGAACCGGTCGGTGAGAATCTCGCTTCGGTCTACATAGAAACCTACGGTTGCCAGATGAATGTCTACGATTCCCAGGCCATCAACGGGTTGCTGGAAGACGCGGGCTTCAACATCGTCCAGCACGATCTCGAGGCTGATGTGATTCTTCTGAACACCTGCAGCATACGGGATCTGGCAGAACACAAAGTGGTCAGCCGCGTGGGTGAGCTGCGACACCGGCGCCTGAAAACGGAACTGCCCCAGCCGGTGGTCGGCATCTGTGGTTGCATGGCCGAACGCATGGGCACCGATCTGCGCAAGGGACAGCGCAAGGTTGATCTGGTCGTGGGGGTGGACAACTACGATACCCTGCCGGGCCTACTGACGAAACTGACGGCCAAGACGCTCCCCAAGAGCGCCAATCGGGAGCGCACCGTGACCGGCCATCGCACCGATGCCCACTATGTGGCACCGCCGTCGTTGTATCCGATCAACAACAGCCACTTGGTCACGATCCACAAAGGGTGCGATTACAAATGCACCTACTGCATCGTGCCCTACACGCGGGGCCCACAGAGCGAAAAATCGCCGGCAGCCATCATCCAGGAAATTGCCGGTATCGTGGCCGGAGGTGGGCGGGAAGTGACCCTGCTGGGGCAGAACGTGACGGCTTATAACTGGCAGCAGGGAATGGACTTCGCGAAGTTGCTTGAGGAAGTGGCTGAAATCGACGGTCTGCAGCGTATTCGCTTCTTGACCGGGCACCCCACCGACATGCACCCGCACCTGATGGATACCATCGGTCGGCTGGACAAGGTTTGCCCCTGGCTGCATGTGCCGGTGCAAAGTGGCAGCGATCGCATTCTGAGGCGCATGAAACGGCTCTACACCAGCGCCCAGTACATGGAGATGGTCGAGTACGCGCACAAGGTGATCCCGGATGTGACGTTCTCCACCGATTTTATTGTCGGCTTTCCCGGCGAGACAGAAGCCGACTTCCAGGATACTCTTGAGATAGCCCGGAAGGTGAAGTACGATCAGGCCTTCAGCTTCAAGTATTCCGAACGGCCTGGCGTGCCAGCGGCCAAATTGGACGATGACGTGTCCAATACCGAAAAGAAACGGCGCCTGGCCGAGTTGATGGCTGTGCAGGAAGAAACCTGGAACGCGGCGGCTGAGAACTGCGTTGGCCAGATCTGGTCCGGTGTGCTCGAAGGGCCGGCCCGCCGGCAGGACAACAGGGCTGGAGGGCCATCGTGGCGCTTGCGCACGGCCAACAACCGCAAGATCATTCTGCAGGGTGGAGACTATGAGGTCGGTGACGAACTGACCGCCAGGATCACGGGCTACAAGAACACGAGTTTCCTGGGCAAGGTCCAGGACTGACAGGGTGTCTGCACCGGTTTGAGAACCGGGGAAACGAGGATTGCACGTGTGGATCATCAAGGGTTTCGTATTTCTGCTGCTCCTGTTCACGCTGGTCTACTTTTTTGTCACCAACAGCGGACAGTCGGTTGACCTCAACGTCTTTGGCCGGTCCTTTCTCGGCATTTCAATCTATTGGGTCGTGGCGGTCAGTTACCTGCTCGGATTTGCCACCAGTTTTCTACTGGCGGCCCTGCGCGAATTCCGCTTTCACCGTGATATCAGCCGCCTGAAGAAGGACGTTGGCGTCAAGGACCGGGAAATTGCCGATCTGCGCACCCTGCCCTTGCGTCAGGACATGAGCCAGGAAGTCGACGAGGTTGCCGGTGAGTAGCTCCCTGGGCACCATCCTGCCGTGGCTCGTTGGCGTGGTCGCCGTCGCGGCGGTCGCCGTGGCGCTGTGGCGCAATTTTGGCCGGGCGGACGGCGCCCCGCAAAGAGACGACTACCTGCACGCGCTCGAACTGTGGATTGAAGGCGAGCTGGAAGACGCCGCCGCGCTGCTGCACAAGGTGGTGCACGACGACCCGCAGGCCGTGGAGCCCTTTCTGCACCTGGGCAATCTGTTGCGCCTGCAAGGTGACCCCGAACGGGCAGCCGTCCTGCATCGCGGCCTGACTGTGCGAGCGGACCTGACCCTGGCCCAGAAGATCGTGGTGGGGCTGTCGCTGGCCGAAGATCTCAACGCGTTGGAGCGGTGGGACGAATCCGGCCAGGTGCTCGATACACTAGTGCGCAATGCCACCAACCGCAGCCGCTACTGGCGCGCCCGTTTTTACCAGCGCCATGGCCAGGGCAACCTGCCAGAGGCCGCGCGCACCCTCAAGGCCGCCGTCAAGCACGCGCCGCGCCGAGACAACCAGTGGTTCACCAACGCCTATGCCAGCTACCAGCTCGACCGCGCCCTCAAAAGTGCCCTGGATGGCGAGAAGGGCGACGCGAGGGCCCGTCTCAAGGATGTCAAAAACCTGCCGGTGGCCGAGTCGCGCGCGGCGCTGGTAACAGCCATCCTGGCCGCCATTGAAAACGATGCCGCCACCGCGGTCACCGTTGCTTCGGAACAGCTGCTGCACAGTCCCGAAGAGCTGGGCATCTTCCTGCCCCTGCTGCAGGAAGTCCTGCTCGGTACGGGGCAATATGCGCGCACGATCCCCATCCTCGAAAGAGCCTGCCAGGCCGAAAACGCACCGGCCTCATTGTGGATCTACCTGGCCATGCTGTACGAAAAACTCGACCAGCGGGAGAAGGCCCTGCGTCTGCTGCAGACCAAGGCCGGCCGGCCCCACTTCAGTCCGGATGCGGCCGCGCCCTACCTGAAAATGTTGCTGGCCGATGTGCCCGATAGCGACGCTGCACGGACCTGGGACATGCTGGCGATGCCGGCGGCCCCCGATGGTTGGAGTTGCACCAACTGTTCGCATGAAGCCGAGCGCGTGCACTGGTTCTGTCCGAGCTGTGGCAGCTTTGATTCCTACCAGGCTTTGCAAACCCAGGGTGAGGTCGACTGAACATGAGTGCCGGCCTGCGCAAAATTCTGCTCATGGGACTGGCGGCGATCCTACTGGCCGGTTGGCCGGCCCTCGCCTCGCTCAATACGGTATCCGGACTGTTTCAGGCCGGTCGATACGAAGACGCCAGGGAAGCTGTGCGAGTCGGAGACGAAGGCGCCCGTCCGGGTGAAGAAATCCTGTGGCGCAGTCGCCTGGCTACCGATCCCAAAGAAGCGATATCGCTGCTGGAATCGGGGCTGGGAGACAAGAAATACCCCGCTGCTGTGCGCATCCGCATAGCCCTGGAAGTCGCTGATATCCAGGCCGGGCGCGGCAAGCACCGCGAAGCCCTGGACGCCCTGACGCCATTGCTTGAGGGCGATATAGCCGATCTGCCGGGTGCGGTGCATTTGCGGGCCGGGCTTTCGCTGCGAGCTCGGGGGCAGTTGCAAAAGGCGCGCGAGATGCTGGCGTCAGTGCGACCGACAGATCCGGAATTTGTCATGGCTCGGTATTACCTGGGTGATATCGGACTGGAGCAGAATGATGCCACCCTGGCCCGGCGTTATTTCGAATCGGCCAGCAAGGCCACCGATGGAGCCGGCGCTACCCGACTGGCCGCCGGGATGTGGCGCGCCTACCGCACCGCCGGTGAAGACCAAGCGGCCGCCGAGCTGGTGGCTGATCTGCGGAAACGGGATCCGGGTAGCCTGGCGCTGCTCGATATTCGCCGCCTGATCCAGATGGAAAAAGAAGAGCTGAACGCCCGGAGCGAGCTGGAAACCGAGAACAAGGTCGTGACCCCGGTGGTTGATACCACTGGGCGCTATGCTCTGCAACTGGGAGCCTTCAGCGACCGCGGCCTGGCCCTCGAGTTTGTCAAACGCTATGCCCGCGAACTGCCGGACCTGCGCATTGACAAGCTGCTCGACCAGCGCGGCCAGTTCATCTACAAGGTGCGCACCGGCGACTTCGTCAATCCCGCTCTGGCGCGCAGCGAAGCCAAACAACTGCAACGCCGGTTGGGCATCGAGGTTATCGTGGCCGATTTGTCTGCGGGCGGACCTCAGACCGGCAACTAGTCATGTGCGCCAAACCTTCGCCGAAAAAAAAGCCGTCCGAGCCAGCTGCCGGTGGCCCCAAACTGACCCCGATGCTCGCCCAGTACATGGAGGTCAAGAGCCGGCACCCCGGATCGTTGCTGCTGTTCCGGATGGGCGATTTCTACGAGACTTTTTTTGAAGATGCCCAGACCCTCGCCAAGGTCGCCGGCGTCACCCTGACCAGCCGCGATGCCAAATCTGAACACCCTGTGCCCCTGGCCGGAGTTCCCTACCACGCCATCGACACCTACCTGACCCGGCTGCTGAGCGCCGGCATTACCGTGGCCATTTGCGAACAGATCGAAGACCCGGCCACGGCCACGGGGCTCGTCAAGCGGGATGTGGTGGAAGTCATCAGTCCCGGTACAGCCACGGCACCGGAGTTGTTGGACACCGCCAGCGGGCGCTATTGCCTGGCCTGGCTGCCCCGCCAAAACGGCTTCGACGGTTGGGCCCTGCTGGACGCCTCGACTGGGGATTTTCGCTGCGGCACCGAAAAGGTCACGCTCGAAAGTCTCTGCCAGCGGCATCCGGTCAAGGAAGTCATCGTCAGTGAAGAAACAGATCAGGAGCTGATCAACAGCTGGCGCTCCTCACTGCCCGACGTGGTGATCAATCAGGCCAATACCGCCTGGTTTCACCCAAATTTCGCGCGCCAAACCCTGCTCAGCCATTTCCAGACGGCCAACCTGACCGCCTTCGGCCTGGAAGACGAAATGCGCGAGCCGGCATCAACGGCGGCGGGCGCCATTCTGCGTTACCTGGGCGCGTTGAGCATGCGCCGGCCCGACCAGGTGACCACCCTGCGTTTCAGTGCCCGGGGCGACCGCCTGGTCCTGGACGAAGAAACGCTGCGCAATCTGGAAATTTTTCGCACTTTTCGCGGTGACCGCGGCCCAGGCACGCTCATTCACCACATCGACGGCACCCTGACACCCATGGGCCGGCGGTTTCTGGAACTGCGCCTGGCCGAAGCGATGACCGACCTGGACGAGCTCAGTGGCTGGCACAGCGGCGTGGCCAGCGCCCTGGAAGACCGCAACTGGCGCGAAGACCTGCGGCTCATATTGCGCAAAGTGGGGGACCTCGATCGCCTGGCCGGACGCGCGGCCAGTGGTCGCATCGGCCCGGCGGCCCTGCGCCATCTCGGCACGACACTCGAAGCGCTGGGCGATTTGTGCAGCACCGCCACCACAGGCGGTCACGACGAACATCCCATCGCGGCCTGGGCCGGTCAGATGGGCGACTTCAGCCAACTGGCCCAGGACATCCTGGCCACCATCGGCGAAGACGCGCCCGCGACGGTGCGCAAACCCGGCTACATCGCCTCTGGGGTGGATGCGGACCTGGATCGCTTCCGCGGCATTTGCGCCGACAGCAAAGGGTTTCTGGCGGGGCTGCAGAGCCGCGAGCGCGAGGCCACCGGCATCACGACACTGAAGGTGGGCTTCAACAAAATTTTCGGCTACTACTTCGAGGTGACCAAAAAGCACCTGGAAAAAGTGCCCGAGCACTACGACCAGAAACAGACCCTGGTCAGTTCCTGCCGCTTTCATACCGCCGAATTGAAAGAGGCCGAGAGCACGATCCTGGAAGCTGAAGAATCTGCCAACCGACTGGAAACGCAAATCTTTCAGGGCCTGCTTGAGACTATTGTTGAACGTCTGGCCGAGATCGCCAGCGCTTCCCGGCTGACCGCCAGTTGTGACCTGATGCTGGGCTTTGCCGAGATCGCCGAGAAGCACAACTATTGCCGCCCGCAGTGCGACGACTCGCTGGACCTGGTGATCCGGCAGGGTCGCCATCCGGTGGTGGAACAGTTGCTGAACACGGATTTTATCCCCAATGAGACCATTCTGGACCCGACTGACAATCAGGTGCTGCTGCTCACGGGGCCCAACATGGGTGGCAAGAGCACCTACCTGCGGCAAGTGGCGTTGATCACGCTGCTGGCCCAGACCGGCAGCTTTGTGCCGGCGGAATCGGCGCGTATCGGCGTGGCGGATCGCATTTTCACTCGCGTGGGAGCCAGCGACAATCTGGCTCGAGGCGAATCGACCTTTTACATGGAGATGAGCGAAACGGCTCACATCCTGCACCAGATGAGTCGGCGCAGCCTGGTGATCCTGGATGAAATCGGACGGGGCACCTCGACCTACGATGGGCTGAGCCTGGCCTGGGCCATCACCGAGTTTCTCAACGACGAAAATGGACCGCGCCCACGTTCGGTTTTCGCCACCCACTACCACGAACTGACCGAACTGGAAGCGGATTTGCCTGGCTTGGTGAACCTGCGCCTGGAGGTGAAGGAGTGGGAGGGCAAGATCATTTTCCTGCATTCGGTGGGCAAGGGGCGCAGCGACAAGAGCTACGGCATCCATGTGGCCCGTCTGGCCGGCCTGCCCGATGGTGTGCTGAATCGGGCCCAGGCCATTCTCAACAGCCTCACGGCGGCGGCCGAACGCGACCACGACGCGCGGCTGACTGGCCCTGGAGGCGCCTCAATCGCCGCTGAAAATGCGGTTTTGAGCTCGGGTCCTGAAACCCAGCTGTCGCTGTTCAGCGAAACCGAGCGCGACGCCCTGGACGGCCTGCGCGACCTGGATCTCGAATCGATCAGCCCCATGGACGCCTTTATGTGGTTGGCCCGTATCAAGAAGCAACTTTCTGATTAACCGCCGGCTTTTTTGGCCGAATTAATAGGTGTCTGGTTGCCCCGCCCGTGTGTTTTGAACCTCAAATAGCTGAACTGGCATCTGAACCGGATGACAGTACAGCGGGGGATTCGTGGCTGATATCATCAAATGGCCTGTGGTTCTGGTCTGTCCGGGGGAAGAAGAGCTCTCCCTGCTGGCGGATTTGTCTGCCCGGCGCGATGCCCGCATCGTCGCTGTGGCCGACCCGGACGGCACTTCGGTAGGCGCTGGCCTGGCTGAAGTGATGGGCTTGCCGGTGATCAGCGACTTGGCGGAATTGACCCCTGGCGTGGCTCGCTATCTGATTCACCCACCCCTGAACGATACAATCAGCGCCTTTGCCGACCTCGGGCCTGACTACGGCCTTGAGACCATCTCGGCCAAGGATTTCTCCCTGCGGTTCAGCGGCCCCAAGGCTGCCCCGATTGATCCGGCAATTCTGGGCACGGCGGCCGAAGAACAGGTGGACCTCGCCTCTATCGAAACCGACCCTCCTGCTGTTTCGCCGACGATGGGCCGACCGGATCAGGACCTGCTCGAACTGGAAACCGCGGCCATCCACCGCACCCTCAGCCGCATCGAAGAAGCCCTCGACCGCGAAGCGCTGCTGCGCTGGCTGCTGAGCCTGGCGACCCGGGCCACAGGCGCGTCCTCAGGTTCGATCATGCTTTTTGATGACCGCTCCGAAGAACTCTACGTGGCCTATGCCTATGGCCTGAGCCAGCACACGATGCACACGACACGCGTGCGACTGGGCGAAGGCATTGCCGGCCGCGTGGCCGAAACCCGCACCGCCGAATTGATCACCGACAACCGCCACCCGGGCGCCCGGCGCGACCGGTCAGCCATCCAGCAGGCCATTTGCGCGCCCATAATCTGGGATGGCGAGGTGCTCGGCGTCGTCAACGTTTCGAACAACGATGGTGACGGCCAGCTGGACCGCGGCGCTTTGGCGACCATCGAAAGCCTGACCCACCGATTCGGTATGATCCTGGACCGCTTCCTGGGCCTGCAGCTGGTGCGCAACAGCGAACTGTTCCGCAACATGGAGGAGGAACTGAACCGCGATACGGGCCATCCCCAGGCCGTGGCCAGCACCCTCTGTGACTGGGCCGACGACCTGCGCTCGGTTTCGGGCGCCGAAGTGGTGCGGCTGGAAGTGCTGACCAATAGCGGCGATTTGTTCTGGGCCGACGCCGACCAGACCGGCTACGAATCACCACCGCATCCGGACAAGGCCGAAGTGCTCAGTTCCGGACGCCCACTGGTGCGGCGGCCGTCCGTAAAACAGTCCTCGCAAGCCAGCGACGAATCGAACGAAGCCACGGTATTTCACCTGCCGGTAGGACGCGAACCGTTGCGGGCCCTGATCACTCTCGAGTTTGCCAGCGCTGCCCGGGCCCACCAGTTCCACGCCGTCAGTGCCGAGATCATCTACCTGGTGAACCGCCACCTGACCACGTTCCTGGATCGCGCCGCGACGGCCGACCAGGTGGATCGCCTGACAACCCTGGCCACGGCCCTTTCGGAGTTGGCCTCTGGCGCAGGCCAAACGGGCTTCCGCGACCGGGTATTGGCGGCGGCGTGCCGTCTGACCGGGGCCAGTGAGGCCTTGCTGCTCACTGGTGTGAACGACGCGCCGACGGCTGGCGAAAATCTCAGCGACGAAGAAGCCCTGCGCCTGGAGGCGGTGCGATTGCTGAGCGACGCGGGCTCCCGAGGTTGGCAGACCACGGTCCTGGAATCGACTGGCGTCGACACCCCGCGCACCCTGCTGGTGGTGCCCCTGGACGTCCGCACTCCTTTCCCGGGTCTGGTGCTGCTGGACAAGCGCCGCCTGCATCCACTGGACGGAGCAACGTTCACGGAATTTGACGCCCTGTTTGCCCGGCGCCTACTGCCCTTGCTGAACATTCCCTCGGAAGAACGTCCGACCATCAACTCTGACGACACCGATGCGATCGTCGATAGGCTCGAACCGGATACCACCGCGCCGGATGAATTTTCAGCCGTCACGAAAAAGACCCTCGACGGCATCCTGCAACGGGAGATGGACCGCTGCGACCGTTATCACACCATGCTGGGACTGGCAGCCTTTCGCATCGCCGATGAGCACGAGGTGCAACCCGCCAGGCTGGTGGCTGAAATTGACCGCCGCCTGCGCAGCAGTGATCACATCGGTTGCCTCGAAGACGGGACGATCCTGATCATTGTGCCGGAGGACATCCAGTCCCTGCCACGCCTGCAACGGCGGGTGGCGGAAATCCTCACCCTGGTCACCGGGGCTCAGGAATTGCAGGTTCTCAGCGCAACCCGGGTTTATCCGGGCAGTGGTGATACGCCGGCCAAGTTGATGACTTCGGTCCTGGGCGCCTTGCCGCCCGCGAAGTAGCCCAGGCACCAGATCTGCATCTTTTTGGCCAGAATTGCCGGGGTTATCCCCGGTTTTTTGCTGTCCGGCGCCCTGAGCGGATCAACCCCTGTTGACGGAAGCGCCCGGCCTGTATAACCTTCCCTGCCTACAACCACGCACACCGGATGCAACCCATCCCTGACGGCGTCTGCCCAGCCGAGGGACCGGCTGCGCGCCGGGAAAAGAGCCTGAACGGAATGAAAGGCAGCATGGCCAGCGACGCCAAACATACGCCCGGAAGAATCCGGGTCCTGGACAACGCCACCGTTGACCGCATCGCCGCCGGCGAGGTCATTGAGCGGCCGGCCTCCATCGTCAAGGAACTGGTGGAAAACGCCCTCGACGCCGGGGCCCGCAGCATCACCATCTCGATGGAAGATGGTGGACTGACCAGTCTGACGATTGATGACGACGGTCACGGGATCCGTTTTGACCAACTGCCATTGGCTTTCGAACGGCACGCCACCAGCAAGATCGCCGCTGCGGCCGACATCATGCAGGTGGGCAGTTTTGGTTTCCGGGGCGAAGCCCTCGCCAGCATCGCCTCGGTCAGCCAGGTGCGCTGCGTAAGTCGCTGCGAAGATGAAGAGCTGGGGGGCCTGATTGAAATTTCCGGCGGGGAATTGGTCCGGCGCGAGCCCGCCCCGCGCAATCGCGGCACCACCCTGACGGTCAAGGACCTGTTCTTCAATACGCCGGCCCGCCGCAAATTCGCCAAGACCGCCCAGGCCGAAAAGCGCGCCATCATGAAGCTGCTCACCCAGCTGGCCCTCGCCCATCAGGACGTGCGCTGGCTGGTCAAGTCGGGCAAAGACATTGCCATGGATTTGCGCCCGGTCAACAGCCTGACCGACCGGGCCCGCGATTTGTTGGGCGCCTCGGTCATGGACCACATGGCTCGCTTCGAAATGGAAAAAGGCGGCTTCAGCATTGGCGGCCTCGCCTCGCGCCCGACCTGGACTCGCGGCAATCGTGAGCAGCAATACATCTTCATCAATCGGCGACCGGTCAGCAATCGCGCCTTGTCCCAGGCCATCGTACAGGCCTATCGCGAAGTTGTCCCGGCCGGGCGCTTCCCCGTCGTGATCGCATTTTTGCAGATCCCCAACGGTGAGGTGGATGTGAATGTGCATCCGGCCAAGACCGAAGTCCGGCTGCTGCTCGAGCGCGAAATTTTTGGCATGCTCAAGAAAGCCCTGAGCGAAGGGCTGAGCCTGCGTCGCTCCGAAGAAATGCGTCCCTGGTCCAGCGACGAGACCCCGGCCGCGCCCACCGGCGATACGCCTGAGAGCAGTGCCCAGGCCCAGGACGATTATCTGCGCAGTTATTTTCAGCGAGGGGCCTCGGCGGGTTACGAATACAAGGGCGTGCCCCAGGGACAGGGCGAATTGTTTGGCGCCAGCGCCATGCGGCCCGCAGCGGTGGGTGAAGACGACTCGGAGGCCGGTTCGGCCTTTACCGGCGCCACCGAACCACCGCTGCACTCGGCGCCATTTTGGCAACTGCACCGCACCTACATCGTTACCCAGATCCGTGGTGGTCTGGTGCTCATCGACCAGCACAACAGCCACGAACGCATCCTCTACAACGAGGCCAAGCAGGCTCTGGAGGCCGAAGGCGGGCGGGGTGTGCCCACGCAGCAGTTGCTGTTTCCGGCCCACCTCGAACTCACCCCAGGGCAGATCCAGGCCTGGCAGACCCACGCCGATCAACTGACGGCCATGGGCTTCACCATCGAGCCGTTTGGTGGGCAGAGCATCTTGGTGCAGGGCATTCCGGCCAGCCTGAAGAACTGGAACGAAGGGCGCCTGCTGCTGGATATCCTGGATGATCTGGCCTGGGATGACAAACCCAGCCAGGAAAACCAGGTGGACCTGCTGGCCAGTTTTGCCTGCCATGGGGCGGTGCGCGCCGGTGAGCCGCTGACGGTGCCGGAGATGCAGAACCTGGTGGACCAATTGTTTGCCACCGATACGCCACTGTCATGCCCCCACGGACGGCCCACGTTGATCCAATTCTCATTGGCGGAGTTGGAGAAGCGATTCGGGCGGACTTGATATGACCGCGCCCAAGATTTGCCCGGCGATCGTCGGGCCCACCGCGGTGGGCAAGACCGGCCTGATCACGCGCCTGGCTGCTGACCACGACATTGAAGTGATCAGTCTGGACAGCCGACAGATCTACCAGGGGTTGCGCATCGGCACGGCCCAACCCACAGCCGAAGAACTCGCCATTTGTCCCCATCACCTGATCGACTTTGTGTCTCCGTCGGAAAAATTTGACGCCGTGCGGTTCCGTCAGGAATTCGAAAAGGTGTATCTCGAAATCACCGGGCGGGAGGGGCAACCGGTGCTCGTCGGTGGGGCGGGAATGTACCTGACCGCACTGCGGGAGGGGTTCATGGACATCCCGGGACATTCGCCGGAGAGGCTGACTGCCGTGCGAGGCGAGCTGGAGGCCCTGACTGACAATACGATTCGCAAGCGCCTGGAGACGGCAGATCCGGAATCTTTTGCGAGGATTCATGCCAACGATCGCTACCGCAGCCAGCGGGCCCTTGAGATCTGTATGATTTCAGGCGAGACGATGACGTCCCTGACGGCTCGGCAGCGGCCCGACCCTGTCCTGGGCCTCGATTTTCCCGCCTACATCCTGGCCCGCCCCGTACCGGAACTGGACGAGCGGATCGCTCAGCGTACCAAGCAGATGCTGAAGGAGGGGTGGATTGAAGAGACGGAAGCAGCACTCAAGGATCACAAACCGCGGTGTCCTGGCCTGCTGAGTATCGGGTATCGCGAAATCGTCAGTTGGCTC
>CAZLUL010000061.1:0-19167 GCA_964562635.1 uncultured Fibrobacteraceae bacterium
AACCTGCCGTCGCCGGCCCGCCTGCTAACGCGCACCCTACTGGCCAATTGCAACTTCAACTCCAAACACAATTTCAGAGGCACAACCTAATAAATAGCTCAAAAGGCTCCCGAATCTGTCGAAAATATATCCAGTATATCAATCGGGGGAAGGAGGTTCCGTTTGTCCAAGACACAAAATGTCGACCCTGCGTCGCTCGACTCAGCTCTCGCCCACAATGAGCAGTCTGTTGTCGATCAGGCTCCGTCGCCGCCACTGGGCCAGGTCGACGAAGAACTGCTCGTCGCCTTGGACCGCATGCTCACCACCGGCACCTATTATCCGCCCGGGCACGCCCAGTACACGGCCGTCGCCGACCAGTGTGCCAATGCTGTGGCCGCTTGCCTGCAGAGCAGCCAGAGCGTCAAGATCGAAGTCACATCCGAAGGCCTGTCCATCGGCGAAGGTGTCGCCAGCAAGGACAACCGCTGCGCCCAGCGCTTGTACGATTTGCTCGAGCCGTTGAATCAGGCCCTGCTCGAGATCCACGCCGGGGTGACCACCGAAGACCTGCACGAAGCCCTGTCGGTTCTCAAAAAGAATCACAAGCAATTGGCCGGCACCCGCGACTATCAGGAAATCGAAATCGAGGACATGCCCGAGACCGTGGCCGTCACCGGCCGCAGTCTCTACGTGCGCACCAAGACCGGCAACGGTCCGGAAGTCACCTCGAGCCCCATCAACGAATATTTCGACCCCAATACGATCCCGGACGCGGCCCTGGTGCCGACCCCGGAAGGCCAGATCATGGAGCGCGAGTTCCTGGCCGTGATCCAGGGGCTGATGAAGGGCGGCAACGCCGCCCACATCCAGGAGCTGCGCGAATCGGGCGACACACCGGCGGTCGAAATTCTCGGCACCTGGGTGCCGGATCACGCCATCAAGTCCATCAAGGATATGCTCACGGCTCTTGAGGCCACCAATTCGGATGCTTCGACGCTGCACCACATCGTCAGTCACGCCCAGACGGCGCTGCAACTGACGGGTGATCCCCTGCTGGTCGAGTTGGTTTTTGAAAAACTGCGCAAGGAGGCCAAGACCAAGAAAAAGTCGCAACCACTGTTGGAAAAACGGCCCAAGCCGGCGCGCAAGGCCACCAAGTTCACCCTCTCGCGGGCCGAGTTGCGCACTCTCATCGCTGAGGTCTACGACGAAGCGGAAAAGCTGGAAACCCAGAACGGCATCGTGGCGCCCGCCCGCGCCGACGCCATTGGCATCTGTCTGCAGATATTGCACGCAGCACCAACCGACGAGTTGGCCGGTGGCATCGCCACGTCCCTGGACCTGATCATGTCCTCGGCCGAGTTGAACGAACTGGATATGCAGGTGGCTACCGACGCCCTGATCGATGTCTTCAAGTTTGACAAACCCGAGGCCGCCGAGCTGATCGCCTCGATGGTCTGCTCGCCCCTGCGCCACGCCCATCGCGAAAAGCTGGGCCCGTTGTGGCTGGATGTGTGGAACGGCCTGAAATCCCGTCAGGAGAAAGAGCGCGCCTGGCCCTTCGTGGTCAACGAACTGCTGATGGGAATGTGGTGGCAAGACCCCCGTCAGAAACTGGCACTGTACAGTGCGCTCAGCACCATCAAGGTCGCCGAACGCACCGATCTGCTGATGAGGCTCGAAAGCCTGCCCGCCCTGCAGGAGAAGATCCTGGCCAAAGAATTATTCCACGTGCCGGCGCCGCTGCTCTATGGCGTGCACCAGTTGCTGATGGCGTCGTCCCTGACCGAGATCCATGGACCGTTGATGCACCAGCGCCTGGTCCATCAAAAGGCCCACCCGCTGACGGCCATCCTCATGGACGGCTTTGTCGACTACAACCACGCCCACCGGCAAGCCTATCAGGCCATCCTGAAACAGGGCGTGGCCGAAAAGATCGTGCCCGAAATGCGGGAAACCGCCATCCGGCATTTGAAAGGCACACTGAACCGCTTGCCCGCCGAACGACGCGGCGAGCCCTGGGTCACCGAGGCCATCCAATGGCTGGGTAAGCTGGGCACCAGCAAGACCCGCACGGTGCTGAAAAAGATCCTGAACGAGAAAAAACTCCTCGTAATTCCCGCCTGGCCCGCCGCCTGCCGGGACGCCGCCCGCGACGCCCTCGCCGGCGTGAACACCGATGATGAGAGGTCTCGCAATGATTTCCACAAATAGCGATCCGGGTCGGTTCAGTGACCTGATCATTCTGCTTTCGGGAGGGATCAACCAGCGTAAGCTGTACTTTGATTCGCACCCGAAGATCAAGAAGCAAGGCGCCAGCTTCGCCAGCCAGTTGCGCGAACGTCTGAACAACTCGGGCGAAACCGCCTTTTTCTTTGGCATCCTCAACGGCAAGTTCATCCGCGATGGCAAGTACCTCATCGGGCCTTCGATCGCGGGCAAGAACCTGATCGAATTCGCCGAAAAAATGAACTGCGGCGGTTTCCTCTTCCGCAAGAATATCGAAGCCGAAGAAGTGGCCGCCTTCTTCCGCGTGGCCGCCGAGTTGCGCGATCCCGTCGAGAACATCGAAGAAGCCCAGGCCCTGTTTGCCTCCGAGGGCATCCGGAATATCGACCTGTCTTCATTTTACCGCGAAGCCCAGTCGGGACAGGAGCCGCAGAACCAGGACATCTCCATGATCGACCCTGGCCTGATCCAGTTCGACTTCAGCGAACACGACGACGCCGATGGCGGCATGGGCAAAACCATATCCGACGAACTCGCGCCACTGTTGCCCATCTTCCAGTCCATGTACGAAGCGGTGACCGACAACAATCTCAAGATCTCCCGCGACAAGGACCTGGATATGGCCCAGACCTTCTCGGTGGGCGAAGACCTGCACGACGTTTCGGACCGGGAAACCATGGACATCATGAACCTGATGCGGTACCCGGATTACGACAGCTACACCATCGGTCACTCGGTGCGGGTTTCGACCCTGGCGCTGACCGTGGGCCGGGAAATGGGTTGGCCCGAAGAAGGCTTGGCCGAGTTGGCCACCGCCGGCCTGCTGCACGACATCGGCAAAGCAAAAGTACCTGAAGAAATTCTCTACAAACCCGGCCGCCTCGATGCCGCCGAGCGCACGATCGCCGAAAGCCACGCCGCCATCGGCGCCAACATTCTGCTTTCGCGTGGCGAGGCCAGCCCGTTGGTGATCGCCGGGGCCTGGGGCCACCATATTCGGCACGATGGTGGCGGCTACCCGCCCTTGCCCGACTGGGCCATTCTCAGCCCCATTGCCGGGTTGATCCAGGTCTGTGACGTTTTTGAGGCCCTGACCGCAGCCAGGCCCTACAAGTTGCCCATGCCGCCACGGCGCGCCTTCGAAATCATCCTCAAGGACCGGGCCGCCTTCTGCCCGCTGGCACTGGCCGCCTTGATCCGTTCGATCGGTTTGTACCCGCCTGGCAGTGAGGTGGTTTTGAGTGACGGCACACGCGGCTACGTGATGCGCAAAGGCCCGGATTGGGAGCAACCCGAAGTGCGCCTGACCCAGTTGAAGAACGGCACGAAGCTGGACAAGGAAGACCAGATCATCAAACAGTTGCACCTCGAGGAAGACCTCGAAGTGGCCGACTTCCTGATGGTTGGCCTGGAACCGGACGATGGCAACCCCACGGCCGATGAGTTGATTGAAGAAACGTCACGGGAGATTGATGCGATCATGGAGGACGCGACAACCTGATCACATCATGTGGGCTGATAAAAAAACACCCCGGCAGATTGCCGGGGTGTTTTTATGCGTGAGACGGAAACTACTTCTTCAGCGTCTCCGGCTGCTTGGCGCCATGGCTGCTCTGGCCAGGCGCCGTGGCCGGGACAGGCGTCTTGCGCGTGCCCGAACCCATCGAGCAATTGCCTTCGAAGAACACGCCTTCGTCGATCACCAGACGCTTGGTCTTGATGTCGCCTTCGACGTGGGATCCACTCTGCAATTCGATCTTGTTTTCGGCCACAATGTTGCCAAAGAGCTGGCCGCCGATGATGGCGTTTTTCACATTGCAGTTGGCGTGCACGACGCCGGTCTTGCCGATGACCAGGCTTTCGGGCGTACCGATGTCGCCCTTGAATTCGCCTTCAATTCTCAACGTGCCATTGACAACGACCTTGCCATCAAACTTGCATCCCTGCGCAATGATGGACGTCTGGCCAGAAGCCATGGACTGATTCTCGGGTTCTTTGTTGAACATCGTCTTCCTCCTTGACCCGGGCGACTGGGGCGCCGGGTGTTCAAAATGCGAAGCCAAAGGATTAATCTAGCACCAATGACTGGTTCGTACAGCCTATTTCTGTTCGGGTTCTCCCGCCACGATTTGGCGTGGATCAATCGCCTCGCCCTGCTCCCAAATCTCGAAATGCAGGTGGGTTGCCGTCGTCTGGCCGGTATTGCCGACGTAGGCCACCACTTGTCCGGCCGCTACCTGATCACCCTGATTGGCGGCGATCCGGCTGCAATGGCCGTATACGGTTATGTAACCCATCCCATGTTGGATTTCAACAAAGTTTCCCAGGAACTCGTCAAATCCCGTACGGGCGACCGTGCCACCGGCGGCCGCCACAATGGGTCCGTCGGCGGGGCCGGCAATGTCGATCCCCAAATGAGGTTTGATGCCCCGCGCGACGCTACCGGCGATGAATTCCTGGGTGACAAACCCCTTGGCGGGCCATCGATCCGGTTTGGGCGTTTGCACCACCGCGGCGGCCCTGCGCATGCCTTCGGCCGAAGAGCCCGGCCTTTGGTCAGCCCAATAGGACAGCAGGGTATCACCTTCGGCAGGACCGAGGCCTTCGACACCGAGCATCATCAACAGCTGCTCCTGGGCCTGGCGCATGTCTTCGAGGTGAACGGCCAACTGGTGGGCCACCTGAACCTCGGACCGGGCCTTGGTCAGTTGGGCTTCCAGCTCCGTAATAGCTTGGCGTTCATCATGTTTCGTGGCAAAGCTGTGCATCAACAGGGCCAAAAAGCCGATGAACACCGCCGCCAACAGCAGCAGCATCAATACCACCGGGCGGCTGATGCCATACTCCCGCGAAGTGCGTTCGTCGGACGACATGACAATGATTCGCGTATAGGCTGGGATCCCCACGGGTTCTCCTGGTCTGGTCTTTTCTGGGCCGGGTTCAGGCGTCCAGAGGCTGGTCACTGGTGCCAGCAGTTCCGTCAGTTTCGGATTCGTCATCAATCAGGGCCAAACGGCGTTTTCCGCTCTCCTGGCCCTCTCGGGCCCGCGGAAACCACAACGTGAAGGTTGTCCCGCGGCCAGGCTCACTGTCCAGTTCAATGCGCCCCCCGTGCTCATGCACGATGCGGGCCACAATCGACAGCCCCAAGCCGGTTCCTTTGCCATAATCCTTGGTCGTGAAAAAAGGCAGGAAAATGCGGTCTTTTGCCTCGGCCGCAATGCCTTCGCCGGTGTCGGTGAACCGGACCCGCAATTCGCCCGCCCCGCCGTCATCCAACACGATGCTCACGGCGCCAGCGCCGGTCATGGCGTCCAGGGCATTGGCCAACAGGTTGAAGAAAACCTGACCCAGTTCGTTGCGGTTTCCGTAAACCCAGGGCTCGGTTTCGGTGGTGATCTTCAGCTCCACCGAAGCGACCTTCAGCTTTTTTTCCATCAGGTAAAGTGTGTCACCAATGGTCTCGGCCAAGTCGACCCGCCCGCGCTCAGTTCCCGTTGGCCGCGCAAAATTCAACAGACCCTTGATGATGCCGCGGCACTGTTCGGTCTGCCGAATGATGCGATGGATGTCTTCGCTGTCATCTTCATCTTCGATGGTTTCTTCGAGCATCTGGGCTGACAAGAGGATCGCACCCAGTGGTGTGTTCAACTGGTGGGCGATGCCCGCGGCCAGCTGTCCAATGCCCGCCAGTTTTTCGGTTTCACTCATGCGGCTTTCGAGTTGTTTTTCACTGGTGACGTCACGCGCGATGACCGCAAAGCTCTTGTTCTTTTCGGACATGGGGCCGCGGCCCGGATCGATATACGAAAAGGTGAGACTGATTTGGGTCGGGCTTTCGCTGCGTTTTTTCTTGATCTGCACTTCATAGGTGAGACTGCGCCCCACCCGCTCGACGTCCGCAAAAATTTCGAGCACCGGCACGTCCAGTCCCGTCTCCAGCTGGCAGACATCCACACCCAGGGCGTGCCGCCGATACACACCAAAAAGTTTCTCGGCTTTCTTGTTCCATTCCTGCACGCGCCCCTTGTCGTCGAGCAGAAAAATCGCTTCGCCGGCGTGGTTGATGATGCTGCGATATTTGTTTTCGCTGCGGCGCAAACGCAGGTGTCCCAGCTCGCCGATGCGCAGCCGGAAGAACATGCTCCAGCCCAACACCAGAACAAAAAACTGGAACGTACCTTCCTTCAACATCGCGGTGATGATCGCGCCCGACTCCCACTCGTAGTGCCACAAGGCAGGCAACGATCCGGTCTGCTGGAAGGCGAGACTCAGGCTGTAGATGTTGTAACCCAGATAGAGAACGGAGCCACCAACAAGGGCGCCAAGAATCAGGCGCAATTTGAGAATGCGCCCGACTGAAAATCGGCGCAGAACCCGCTTGTAAACGCTCGTTGACTTCAGTGTCTTCATGAACAGCCCACTACAGTTCCGTGTCCACGCCCATGATCTTCAACAGGCGGATCAGGTCATCATCAGAGTAGAAACGCAACTGGATGGACCCCTTGCCGCTTTTTGAATCGCGATCAATGGCCACCGGCGAACCATAGACCTGTTCTGAACGCTCTATCAGGGCGCGTATCGTGGGATCGACGGCAACCACCCGCGCCTTGCGCGACTTCCTGGTGGGTTTGGCGCCACCAATCTTGACTCTTTTTTCGCACTCGCGAACCGATAAGTCTCTGCTGTAACACAACTTAGCGAGCTGTGCGCGCGCCGGTCCGGCCGGCATTCCCAACAGGGCTTTCGCGTGGCCCTTCGAAATTTTTCCATCCTGGAGCAGGGCCAGGATTTCCTTTTCCAGGGTTAAAATGCGCACCATGTTGGCCACGCCGCTGCGGCTCTTGCCCAACATCTCGGCCAATTCTTCCTGGGTCGCCCCATAGGCATCCATCAGGTTGCGGTAGGCCTCGCCCTCTTCCACCGGACCCAGATCTTCGCGCTGGATATTTTCCAGCAGCGCGATCTTCAAGGCCTCTGTCTCTTCATAGGTGCACACCAACACCGGGATCTCAGCAAGGCCGGCCAGGCGGCTGGCGCGGACCCGACGCTCACCCGCGACCACGCTGTACTGCACCTCGGCGGCCGGCGCATTGCTATCGGGGTGCTGCTGGGCCGTCTCACCCGGATTCAATTTGCGCACCAGCACCGGTTGCAGAATTCCAACCTGTTTAATACTGCTGGAAAGCTCCTCCAACTTCTTTGCATCAAACAACTTACGCGGCTGCCCGGCGTTAAACCCGACAGACTCCAGCGGGACCGAACTGGTCCCCACATGCTCGCTCTGGGCGGCGATTGGCGTCGGCGTGCCTCTGAAATCCGACCCATTCAGGAGGGCCGACAAGCCTTTGCCAAGGACCCGGTTCTTGCTCATGTTGTCACCTTTCCCGCGCTGTTGGAGCGCCGAGTTACTTGAGAGATAGGCCTAGCTGTTTTTGGCGATCACTTCTTTGGCCAAGTCCAGATAACTGCGCGCACCGACACAGTCCACATCGTACAGCAGGATCGGCTTGCCAAACGACGGGGCCTCACTCAGGCGCACATTGCGCGGAATCTTGGTCTGATAGACCGTATCTCCGAAGAAATCGATCGCTTCTTCGGCAACCTGGTTGGACAGCTTCAGCCGGCCGTCCCACATCGTGAGCAACACCCCTTCCAGCCGCAGTTCTGGGTTCAGCCCGCGCTGGACCAACTGCACCGTACTCAACAACTGACTCAGGCCTTCAAGTGCGTAGTATTCGCACTGGATTGGAATGAGGACCGAATCCGCTGCGGTCAAAGCATTGAGGGTCAGCATGCCCAAACTGGGCGGAGTGTCGATGATCACATATTCGTAGCGGTCACGCAGGGAGCGGACAGCCTTTTTCAGGAAATGCTCACGCTCATCCTGGGTCACCAACTCCACCTCGGAACCTGCCAAGCGGCGGTCGGTAGGAATCACATCCAAATAGGAGATCTTGGTATTCTGGACGCATTCGCCGAGAGAACGGGACCCCAACATAAACTCGTAACTAGCACCACCGTTAGGGGTTACACCCAAACCACTGGAGGCGTTTCCTTGAGGATCCAGATCAATCAAAAGAGTCCGTTTTTCGGCCACGGCCAAGCTGGCGCACAAATTCACAGCTGTTGTGGTCTTGCCGACTCCACCTTTTTGGTTGGAGATAGCGATGATTTTACCCATGGCGGGAGCCCGCCTTTCCTTAAGAAGTAGTAATGCTGCAGGAGGACAAAATACACGGGCGGGGGTTGCATCGTCAAGGTTTCGCGGGAGGGAATCGAATGTTCCACGTGGAACACTGGGGCTCGGGTAGGTCAATGTTCCACGTGGAACAATCGCCTCACAATCTCAGACGGATACCTCATAAGTGCTGAGCACCAACGAAGCGGCCATAGGGCGCTTGGATTTGGGCGGTACGACTTCTTGCCTCACGGGCTGGTAAGTAACGCCGCCAACTACCAAGGCCCCCGTGGCGATTTCCAGCTCCTCCGCCAAGCCCGAGGTCCACTTCTGATCGGGCGGATAAAAACGGGCAATGGCCACCACTCCACCCGCCGGCAGGGTCGCCTCTCCCAGCGCCGCTTCCAACCCGGCCAAGACAACCGGATCCGACAACTTCAGCGCCTTCATGGAAATCAAAACCTTCGCCGGGGCCATGTCCGATTGGCCAAGGTCGCCGACCGCCGGTGTTTCGCACCACCGGGCGTTCCAAACCTGCAAAGGCCGCTCCGGCGTGATTTTATTCAGGCGTTCGAGAAACCAGGCGCGCTTTTCACGGGGCTCCACCAACCAGGTCTTCAGGTTGTCAAACCGGGCCGACAGCAGCTGGTGCCACACATACCCCGGCAAACCACCCCCCGAACCCAGGTCAAAATACCAAACCGAATCAGCAGCGTCCCAGCTGGCGAACTCCGCAGAGTTCAACTCCATCCAGGCATCTCGGCACTGGCCAATGAGATCGGCCACCCGGGCCAAAGTGCCCTTGCGGCTGACCAGGTTGATCTGGCGGTTCCACCGAACCACCTCCTGCTGGAACTGCCCCATGGCAGCATTGAAGACCATGCCCTGCCTACTCACCCAGACCCTCCTCCTGCTGGGCCTTCCATTTTTTTAGGAAAACCGTCAATACCGCCAGGTCGCCAGCCCGGACCCCGTCGATGCGCCCAGCCTGACCCAAGGTCGCCGGCCGAATACGATCCAGCTTCTCACGCGACTCAAAGCTCAACGCGGTCAACGACTTATAGTCAAGCTCAGCCGGCATTTCCAGGTTGTCCAAATGCTCGCGGTTGCGCAACAGGCGGTTGTGCTTGGCAATATACCCATCGTACTTGATGTCGTTTTCAACCTGAAAAACAGCCGCTTCAACCAAGTGTTTGTTGCCTGTCGAGTTTCGCAACTGCGCAGGCAGGGCGTCAAACTGCGCCCAAAAATCTTCCGGTGCCTCGACCCGCTCACGAAGGTTGGCCAAGCCCACCCCCGGAAACCGCAAATAATCCACGGCCATCAGGCGCGAGGCGCGGTCCGTCACAAAGACACTTGTGCGGCTGAGCAGCTGGGTCAAATCGGCCACAAACCGGGCCCTTGCTTCCAGAGCCTCCAAATCGACAGCACCCAGCAACCCCACTTCGCGCGCGGCCCGCAAAAGTCGGTGCTCAGTGTTGTCACACCGCAAATGCAGCCGATGCTCGGCCCGCGAGGTGAACATTCGATAGGGCTCGTTGATTTCTTTGGTCACCAGGTCATCCACCAAAACACCGAGATAGGCCTCATCCCGCCCGAGCTCCAAAGGCGCCGCTCCACCGAGACTGCGCACTGCGTTGATGCCAGCAAACAACCCCTGAGCCGCCGCCTCTTCATATCCCGAAGTCCCCAAAATCTGACCGGCTAAATACAACCCCGACAACAGCTTGGTTTCCAGATGCCGGTGAATCTGCCACGACGGTACGCTGTCATATTCCACCGCGTAGCCGTACCGCAGCAACTCCGCCTTCTCCAGGCCGGCTATCGACCGAACCACCATTTCCTGCACATCGCCGGGCAAACTGGTGGACAACCCATTCACATACACTTCATCAGTATTCAGGCCTTCGGGCTCCAGAAATAGCAAGTGCCGGTCCTTATCGGCAAACCGCACCACCTTGTCTTCGATAGACGGGCAATAGCGCGGGCCCAGCCCTTCTATCGCACCGCCAAACAGGGGCGACCGGCCCAGATTATTGGCAATAATTTCGTGGGTGCCGGCGTGGGTATAGGCCATATGGCAGGGCACCTGAACCGGCGCGAACGCCTTGGTGCGGAACGAAAAAGGAGCCGGGCTCTCGTCGCCGGCTTGTTCCTTAAGTACTGCATAATCAATGCTTTGCGACAACAGCCGCGGCGGCGTTCCTGTTTTCAGGCGGCGCAACTCGAAACCATAATCAGCCAAAGTGCCGCTCAACCCGTCGCTGCGCGAGCCGCCCTCCCGGCCACCATCGGTCTTCCGGTCACCCACATGCATCAGGCCCTTCATGAAGGTCCCCGTGCACAAGACCACCCGCGGCGCCGTCACCGATTCCCCGGATCCCAGGGTTACCCCCACGATCCTGCGGTCCGGATCCTCGCCCTCAACCATCAAACCGGCCACATCTCCAGCGATGACCGTCAACCCTGGTTGGCTGTGGCAAACCCCGGTCATCAGTCTTTCGTACGCGTGCTTGTCCGCCTGGGCTCGGGGGGACTGCACTGCAGGCCCCTTTCTGGTGTTCAAAAGCCGGAACTGAATGCCAGATTGGTCTATCGCGAGACCCATTTCGCCACCCAAAACATCAATTTCACGCACCAAGTGGCCTTTCCCCAGCCCACCAATCGCGGGGTTGCAGGGCATCCGGCCTATTTCTATCGCACTATGAGTGATCAGGGCGCACTTGGCCCCCAGGCGCGCGACCGCCAGGGCCGCCTCGATTCCGGCGTGCCCGCCCCCAACAACGGCGACATCATAATCAAAACGCTTCATGGACTACTTTCCCACGCAAAAGCGCTGGAAGATGTTTTCGAGCAGGTGCTCGGTAAAAACCCGGCCCGAGACCTCCCCCAAACCACTGAGGATCGAGGACAACAGAGAGCCGACAACTTCGTCGCCCGGGGCGTTGAGATCAACCTCGTGCCTCAAACGCTCCAGGTCACCCCGACAGGCCGACAACTTGTGCAGATGCCTTTCGTTCAAGACAACACCCAACGAAATCGCCTCTTCGAGTTGGAATCCACTCACGACCGCATCAACCGCCGCCCACAACTCCGCCAGCCCATCACCCGAACTGCTCGATATCAAGAGCGCGCCAGGCGGCGCGGCGAAACCTGGCGCGAGGTCCGATTTGGTGAACACCGAAATCACCGGCGCGGCGCCGTCATGGGAAATCGCAACCATCTCTTCACCAGCCACATTCAAGGCCAACACAATGTCCGCCTCGGCGACCTGCCGCCAAGTCCGCTCGATTCCCATTTCTTCAACGCGACCCGGGTCTTCCCGCAAGCCCGCAGTATCATGCAAAACGAACACCGAGCCCGCCCGGTGCAGGCGGCCCGAAATCACATCCCGCGTCGTGCCCGCCTCGCCGTCAACAATGGCGCGGTCATCTTCAAGCAGCGCGTTGAACAGCGACGATTTTCCCACGTTGGGCGCGCCAGCCAAAACCACATGCACGCCATCGCGCAACAAACGCCCGGCCGGGGCCATCTCCACCAGCCGATCAAGACGAGCAACGGCCGCCGTAAGCACGCGCAAAATTTCGGTCTCCGGCACAACGATTTCCTCATCATCAACGAACTCGAGAGAGCCTTCGATATGCGACAAAAGATCCAGCAGCGGCTTCTCGATTTCTCGCAACTGGTCGTCCAGTCCGCCCAGCAATTGGCGCACCGCAGCCCGGGCCGAGTGCTCGGATTCGGCATGAATCAGGTCGGCCACGGCCTCGGCCTGGCCCAGGCTGAGCTTGCCGTTGAGGAAGGCGCGACGGGTGAATTCTCCTGCTGTCGCTGGCACCGCGCCAGCCATCCGGCAAGCCGAAACAACCGACTGCGCCACCATCCGACCGCCGTGACAAAAGAACTCCACCGTATCTTCGCCCGTGTAGCTGTGGGGGCCCTTGAAGGGCAAAACGAGGGCTTGGTCTATAGGGTAACCGGTTTTATTTGAATCACTTGCGGTGCCACCAGGCCACCTCAGTATACCGTATACAGCGCGGCGGGCCTCGGGATTCGGCCCAAAACCCTCCGCTTCAAAGACCGCAGCGCCGACCGCAAAAGCCTCAGGGCCGCTCACGCGGACCACCGCCAAACCGCCTTCACCGGCAGGGGTCGCCAAGGCCACGACTGTCTCGCTTTGCCCGTCAAATTTCGTCAAAACACACCTCGCAAAAAGGGCGGCGCCAAAACCGGCACCGCCCTCAGCATAGTCCAAAAACCGACAAAGATCAGTCTTCGTTCTGATTGCCTTCGTCCGCCTCTTCATCCAGAGCGATCACGACATGTTTGCCGCCGTGACCAATCATGGTGTAGGTGCGGATGCCCTCAACCGGCTCAGCTTCCAGGTGGACCAAACGGCGCTCACGCGCATCCATGGATTCCACATGATAAGGCTCACCGGTTTCGCGAACCTCGGCGATGGCGTCGGCCACCCGTTCGGCCAACGACTCTTCACGGCGCAGGCGGTAGTCGTTGATGTCCAGGTTCATCCGAGCCCGGTCATCGATGGCGTTACTCGCCATGCGCTCCACCAGGTGCTCAACCGCGTCAACGGTCTGGCCGTGGCGTCCGATCAACATGCCCGAGCTTTCGTCGTCTGACGAAATGCGCACCTGCCGATACTCGCCATCGCTGACCTGCACATCGCAAGGGAAGCCGGCCCGGGCCAACATGCCGCTGGTCAATTCGACCAGGGCTGCGTCCAGGTTGTCGGTTGTCACGTCGGCGACAGCCTTGGCGTACTTGGACGCCGGCACACCACTGATGATGACCTCTTCGGCCACCGCAGCCGGACGGCGGTCCTGGTAATCGTCGCGACCACGGCCGCCACCACGGGAATCGTTCCGGGGGCTGCGCCGCGGTGCCGACGAAGAAGAGCTCGACGACGAGGAGGCCACCTCAGGCGTGGCACCCACTATCGGCACCGGCTTGCGGGCCTTGGCCTGCGGGTTGGCCTTGCTGTTCAAACGCACACCCAATCCCCCGCCCCAACCCTTACGCTTCGGCTTGGTCACCGGCATGGGAGTCTCAGGCGCCACCGCTGCTGCTGCTGGTGCCTCAGCCTTGGGGGATTCAGCCTCAACCGGAGCCGGTTGGTTCTTGTCGTCGGTCATGTTGGACATCTCTTTGGTCTTGGGGGCCTCAATATTGCGGACATCATCGGCAATTTCCGCCGCAGGCGCACTCGTGGCGGCTGCCACCTCGGTATTTGCCGTCTCGTTGGTCTGTTGGTCCCGCGGCTGATCGTCGCGGTCCCGACCGCGCCCACGACCCCGGCCGCCTCGGCTACCGCGCCGCGTGCCTCTGGACTCATTCTGCTCGGCAGTTTCCTGACGCTCGTCCTGGGTGACCGGAGCGGTGTTCCCATTTTCCTGCTGGTTGTCCGGCGGGCTCACTCGACGACTGCGGCGACTGCGCGAACCGCCACGGCTTTCGTTCCGGCCATCGCTCCGGCTTTCGGGACGGCTTTCGGGCCGATTTTCGGGACGACCTTCGGGCCGGCTCTCGGGGCGGCTCTCCTGCCGCGTCTCTTTTGGGGTCTCGATCCGGACGTCATCACGGTTGCGGCCGCTAGACTCGCCACGCGGCTGGTTGCGGCCCTGGTTGCGGTTGTCATTCCGCGAACCGCCACGGCCACCCCGCGCCTCCTTATTGTCCTGGCGCTGGTTGTCGTTGCGGCCACCGCGACTGCGACCACCGCGGTTGCTGTCCTGGCGACCGCCGTCCCGGCTGCTGGTATCGTGGCTGCTGGTGTCATTGCGACCGCTGTCATTGCTCTTGTTGTCGCTGCGGCCACCCTGACGGTTGTCGTTTTCGTTGCGATTCTGGTTGTTGCGACCACCACGGCCACGGCCACCACGGCTGCGTCCACCACGGCTGCCACCGCTCAGGCTGTGGGACCCGTCATCGTTCGAGCGATGGTCGCGGTCACGACCGCGCCCACGGCTACCTTCCGGCTTCTTGCGCACCATCACTTTCGCAGCGCGGCTGCCAATGAAGCCCAGCAGTCCGGCCTTCGGCTCTTCGAGCACCTTGATTTCGACTTCGTCACGACGCAGCCCCAGTTGGAGCAGCGCCTCGGAGACCGCGTCGTTCACGGTCTTGCCTTTGGTTTGAATTGATTCGCTCATGCTGTTTGGGTTCCTCCACCTGCGGGCGCGTCCTTGGAAATTCTCCAGCTCTGGTAACCCTGCATCAGGGTATTGATCAGCCAGTAGAGGACGAGGCCCGAAGGCATGTTGTAAAAGATGAAAACCATGAACAACGGCATCATTGTATTCATGGCAGCCATTTGGCCGCCGCCGGTGCTCGGGGTGAACTTGGTTTGGAAGTACATGGCAACGGCCATCAGGATCGGCAGGACATTCAGGTCACTGCCCAGAAATGGCAAAGCGAACGGCAGGGTGGCAATCGCATCGGGCTGCGACAGGTCCGTGATCCACAAACCCAAAGGCTGCCCACGCAGCGCGATGGTGTGGTTCAACGCCTGATACAGCGCAATGAACACCGGTGATTGGACCAGCAACGGCAAGCAGCCCGCCAGAGGATTCACTTTTTCCTCCGAGTAGAGCTCCATCGTCGCCTTGTTCAATTTGTCTTTGTCGTTCTTGTACTTCTCCTGCAGGGCTTTAATCTTAGGTTGAACCGCCTGCATCTTCTTCATGGATTCGGTCGAGGATTTCGTCAGCGGGTAGAACGCGAGCTTGGACAACACCGAGAAAATGATGATGATCAGCCCATAGTTCGAGATGTACCGATGCAGGAAATCCATGCCCAGTAGGACAAGTTTCGATAGCGGCCGGAAAACCTTCCAGCCCAGATCCATGCTCTCTTCCAGACCATGTCCGTAGGAACGGAGCAGTTCGGTCTCCATTGGACCGATGTACAGGTCAAGGCGGGCGACAGCGATTTCGTCCCCCACTCCGCGACCGGCGGGAACGTCAATGGCCCAGGATTGGGTCATCGTTTCCATATCGCCGCTGATCCGGATCGTGCCTTCGACCGGTTCCCCCTGCTCTTGGGGAACGAGTCCAACTACGGTGAAATACCGGCTTTGCAGCCCCGCGAAATGCACGGAACCCCGCCACTGGCCAGCCACCTTTTCGACGCTCTTTTTCAGACCGTCACGCTTCTTGTACTCGATGTCCTCGCCGACCCGGGCCAGGGAGCGCAACGCAGGCAGCTCCATCTTCTGGTTCCGTTCCGTCGGCGCAATGCCCTGGTTCCAACCGAACCGGAATTCTTCCGGCGTGCCGGTCAAAGTCAGGGACTGGCTGGACTGTCCGCTCACGGCAGCCAGGACATAGTCGACCTCAATGCCGTAGACATCAGGCCGGAAGGAAAAAATCTTCCGCACTTCGAACCCACCGGCCAGGCCGGCTTTCAGGGTGAGGCTTGCCGCACCACTGCCTTCGCTCATCACGATCGAGGTCTTGTCGGCCTCGAACACCAGATTCGCAAGGTTGAGTTCCGCCCCACGGAAGATCAGGGCGTCCAGTCCCGCTTTGGGACCGGTTTCGGGGATCAACTGGACGGGGCCACCCTCCCAGTAATCGTATTTCAATCCCTGCCAACTGACGATGCGACCACCGCGGGTATCGACCTCCAGCTGGTAGAGGGGGGATTCCACTTTGACCCGAGCTTCGACGGCCGCTTCGGTCTGAGCCAACGCCTGGGCGGCTGAACTCACGCTGGCGCCCGTCGGAATTTCGGCGAATTCCGCCGGTTGGCTCGTTTCAACCTGCGCCACCGACGGGGATTCCATTGGCGAAAGATCGATCGCGGTGGAATCAGCCACCGCCGCAATTTCTTCGGGCGGGAAAAACTTGCTGTTGGCGACCTGGAAGGTCACAAAAACAATGAAGATCAGCAAAAAGGCCAGCAGTGTGCGCCTATCCATGAAAGGAATCTCCGTTGGTCGAGGGTGTCAGAACACCAGCACTGTGCTCACAGTCGTGATGGTCATCGTGGTACTGGGGTTGGGAATGCTGGGTGCTGCCCGGAACCGGGTCGACGCCCCCGGGGTGCCAGGGATGACAGCGGGCAATGCGCCGAATCGTCAGCCAGGTGCCGCGGAAGAACCCGTGCACCTTATAAGCCTCGGCGCCATAACTGGAGCAGCTTGGGTAGAATCGGCAGGTAGACGGCAACAGTGGTGAAACCAGTCGCCGGTATCCGAGAATGATAAAATATGGCACACGCCACATGTGTGTCCTGGGGTGCCCGTCCTTGGCAGTAAACAATAAGATGGGACGATCAGCACCAGATTTAGTGAGGTTGTGGTTCTATCCCCAGCAATGAGTCCAGTTCTTCCCGCACCTGGCGGGAGTTCGCGCTCAGGATTTTCCGGCGCGCAACGAGGACTACCCACATACCTGCAAACGTATTCGATTCGTCGGCTTCTGTAGCCGTGGTTTTGGTGGCTGGCACTCCGGCCAAATGGCTTTTGTTATCCACGTGGCCTTTTTCATCCACTCCACCAGGCTCCCGCAGGAACCTCTCGACAATGGGCCTGAGCTGGTTGGGATCTCCCAGGGCTCCAAGCCGGCGTGCTTCCCTCAGCAACCGCTTGGCCCGGTTTCGCGCTACCGCGTTGCCGACCTTCTTGCTGGCGACCACGGCCCGCCCGTAATCTGGCGTAGGCCGCAAACCCATCTGGGGCTTTTGATCCGAACCTTGGTCCAAATCTGCACCCTGATCGCCGTCAGGTACCAAAATATACACGACAACTAGGCGTCCAACCCTCTTGGAACCCTGCTCGTATACCTTTTGGAATTCACTTTTCCTGACCAGGGACCGCCAGTTGATCTTTTTGAGATCTTTGTTCACCACATCCGCCATTCGACAAAATGCCTGACTGGTTCGTGGTGATACTGCGGTCCGCGAAGCTTCTCGTCAATTACCAAGTGCAAGCATTGCGCCAGTTTAGGCGGAAATGCGCTTGCGCCCCTTGGTGCGACGACGCTTCAAAACAAGCCGACCGGCCTTGGTGGACATCCGCTTACGGAAGCCATGGCGACGGGCGCGCTTGAGATTGCTCGGTTGAAATGTCCGTTTCACGGATCTCTCCTTTTGGGTAACCTTATTTCAACGGCATAGGTTAATAATCCAACCGGTCAGTGTCAAGGAAAACACCGAGTTACCAACACCCAATTGGGACAAAAATTCACCCGGTTGTGGGTGCGAAAAAAAACCCACCTTTTTGGGGGAGCCAACGCCGCAACCCCCAAATTTGGATTAGATTCTCGCTGATATTGACTTAGGCCCAATCGGCAAATTTCTGAAAGAATTCTCTTGCTGGGCAAATATGCCCGTGCTAACTTTGCCCCAGGTGAGAATAACTTCACCAGTGAATACAAAAGTTATCCACAGCGCCCTGTGACTGTTGATAACTTTTACTTCACGGGGGCGATATTCTCGCATCATCTTTCAGATCAGTCAGTTACGCTTTTATTAAGGGTGGGGATAATCTCTGGGAAAACTCCAGGGATGTTGTTGGCTACTATCGCCGTATCCCTGCTCCCAATCCCTGTTGGGATAAAACTGACAACCCGTGCTCATATCAAGGTGAAGGGACCCGCTGGCTTCTCTTATGACAAATCTGGACACGTATTGGCCTGAAATTCTCGACGTGGTTCGCCAAAAGGTTGCGCAGCAAACCTTCAACACTTGGTTTAAGCCCCTGCGGCCGGTCAATACGGAAACCAACGCCCCGTCTGTCGATTGTCCGGATCGGTTTTTCCTCGACTGGTTCAGCGAACATCACCTGCACGCCTTGAACGAGGCCGGATCTGACTATTTTGGGACAGAAACGGCTTTCTCGCTGCAAGTCACAGAAAAAATCACAGAGAAAGTGGCCGATTCCAAGGCCCTGGGCCTGACTTCCTCTTTGCCTGCTGTTCCCCGGGAACCCTCTGAAATTCGGGAAAAAGACGCACCGGCGGCCCGAGTGGGGGCTCGGGTTGGGCTTTTGGACAGCAAGCCGACCCCCGTGGCCAGGCCCCGCACCGCATCGATGACCAACATCAACCCCGAGTACACCTTTGACAATTTTGTGGTGGGTTCGGGCACTGATCTGGTTTTTGCCGCTGCCACGGCCATTTCCACTAATCCTGGCCGCCATTTTAATCCTTTGTTCATCCATGGAGGGGTGGGCCTCGGAAAAACCCACCTCATGCACGCCATTGGCAACGCCATCGCCAAGGACGACCCGGACAAGCGGATCTGTTACGTCACGGCCGAGAATTTCATGAACGACCTGATCGCCTCGATTCGCGATCGGCGCACCCCCGAATTCAAATTGAAGTACCGCAGCATGGATGTGCTGCTGGTCGATGACGTGGCCTTCCTGACCGGTAAGGAATCGACCCAGGAAGAGTTTTTCCACACCTTCAATGCTCTTTATGATCTGAAGAAACAGATTGTTTTGACCAGTGACCGTTCGCCCAAGGAAATCACGACCCTGGAAGAAAGACTGCGTTCCCGTTTTGAGTGGGGCCTGATTACCGATGTCCAGCCTCCCAATCTGGAAACCCGCATGGCGATCCTGAAGCGTAAGGTCGAATCGAACCAGATCATGATCTCCGATGATGTGATCACTTTTATAGCCGAGAACATCACCGACAATATCCGCCGACTTGAGGGGGCGCTTATTCGTCTCCTGGCTTTCGCGAGCCTGACGGGAAATGAAATTTCATTGGAAATGGCCTCAGAGGTTCTCTCCTCCTTTTTCCAGG
>CAZLUL010000062.1:0-19036 GCA_964562635.1 uncultured Fibrobacteraceae bacterium
AAACGGACGAGACCGTCGCCGGTGGGGCCGAACCAGATCGCGCCGGTCGAGTCGCGGAACAGGGCCAGGGTTGTGGATTTTGGGGCCCCTTCGGGCAACGGCAAAAGAGCCTCGGTTCGGATGTCGATCAGCAGGGGACCGGCGCTGGAGCCGACCCACATCGTGCCGTCGGAATTTTCGACGAATCCGCCCTTGAATGTATTGGTCGGCAATCCGTCTTGAGTGGAATAGGCGGTCAGGACATTGTCCTGAAAGTGCAGCAGACCTGTATTGACCGTGCCGACCCAAATCGCCCCGGTTCGGTCTTCGTGAATCGACCGACTTTCCATGGGCAGGTCGATGATGACGGAGAACTCCGGCGTGGGGGACTGCAGGTCCACGCGGCAAATTCCCATTTCGGTGCCCACCAGCAGGTCGCCGTCGGCGGTGGGGTGCAAAGCGCCGATGACATTGCCGGCCAGGCCGTCGGCGGTGGTCAGGGTGGTGATCCGTCCATCTTGAATGCGATTGAGTCCGTCGGCGTTGGTGCCGACCCAAATGCTGCCGTCTGGGGTGCCGCACACGGCGCGAGCGTTGGGGTGGGACAGACCCTCGGCCGTGGAATAGGTGACAATGGATCCAGTGCGCAGGCTGTGCAGGCCAAAAGCGAAGGAGCCGACCCAGAGAGTGCCGTCGCGGTCGACATTCAGGCACATGATGGTGCTGTCGTCGATCCGAGTGCCTTCGCGCATCAGGGAAAAGTGGCCGTCCTGCCAACGGCCAAGGCCATTGCCGTCAGTACCGACCCAGAGGCTGTTGTCTGGCGCGGTCGTCAGGGTGGTGATGCCCCCCGGCAAGCCTTCTTTGTGGCCGGCGACTGTGACGATCCGGCCACCGACGAGATGGCCGATGGTATTGGCTGTGGCCACCCAGATTTGACCGTTCGGACCGGCGTTGATGGTCGTCAAGGGAGAGGCCGCCAGTTCGGGCGGCAGGGCAAAGTGCTCAATTATTGAGCCGTTGATCCGCATCACCGCATTGGTCGTGGCCACCCAGAGTTTGCCTGCCGAATCGCTTTCCAGTCCGACGACCACGCACTGGGCGGGGAAGTCGAACCCGGTTGGGATGCACCGACCGTCGCGGGTGCGGAACAAGCGGTTGCCGCTGTTGAGCCAGACATCGCCGTCCCGGGTGATGGCCAGATCCAGGATCCGGCTTTCCGGCACACCGCTTTCGGCCCCGAAGGTATCGAAACGGCCCTCGCGCACGCGCACCAGGCCGCTCCAGGTGCCCAACCAAAGGTCGCCGTTGTGGCCGTTGGCCATCACGTTGATCATCTGTTTGGGCAAAACCGGGTCACTGCTGTGGTTGTAGATATGAAACTCGAGGCCGTCAAATCGTACGAGACCTTCCTGGGTCCCGATCCAGAGGTAGCCGTCCGGGGTTTGGGCAATTCCGGACACCAGTTCCTGGGGCAAGCCATCCTTGGAGGACCAACTGTTGTGGATAAACTGGCTGAGGGCCTTACCGTCGGCTTTTGACGGCGGCGGGCCGGGGAGGGCCCGGGCTGGTCCTGGGACAGTCGCTAGCAGGAGACCAAGACAGAGTCCAGCCAAGGCGATAGTCTTCAGGGTCGTCTGGAAGTTGTTCTGGCGAGGCCTGCGATGCATTCCTGTCCAATCCTTCAGTTGGCAGCAAGTGTATTCCGTAGATGAGTGTGATCGGGCAATGGGGGGCAAATATGAGATTTTTCTTTCAAAAACCCGCTTCAGTCCGCATTTCAGGTGAAAATTGAGAGCATTTTGGTAGGGAAACACCGGGCAGGGGGCTTTCGCAGGAGGCTGTCAGCTATTATCATTTGGCCAAGGAAACCAGTTCAGGTCAACGGCATTCACTTGAGTCCGCTGACCTGTTTGAGCGCGGCCATACAAGAAGGAGATGCAGTCATGGACACCCCCTGGGGCAACAGCGAAAGCCAGGAACAGTATCGCCACAAAGTCGGACTGGCCGAAATGCTCAAGGGCGGCGTCATCATGGACGTCACCAATGACGAGCAGGCCAAGATTGCCGAAGAAGCCGGTGCGGTGGCCGTCATGGCCCTCGAGCGCATCCCTTCGGACATCCGGAAAATGGGCGGCATCGCGCGCATGTCCGGCCCGGGCATGATTCAGGCCATCAAGGATGCGGTCTCGATCCCGGTCATGGCCAAGGTCCGCATCGGGCACTTCGCCGAGGCCCAGATTCTGCAGGCCCTCGGAGTCGATTTCATCGACGAGTCCGAAGT
Organism: uncultured Fibrobacteraceae bacterium; assembly: GCA_964562635.1. Lineage (GTDB taxonomy): Bacteria > Krumholzibacteriota > Krumholzibacteriia > LZORAL124-64-63 > LZORAL124-64-63 > JAGRNP01. The sequence goes on from CAZLUL010000062.1 coordinate 2,264, forward strand.
GCTGACACCGGCGGACAACAAGAACCACGTTTTCAAGCACGACTTCAAGGTGCCCTTCGTTTGCGGTTGCCGCAATCTGGGCGAGGCCCTGCGCCGGATCGGCGAAGGCGCCGCCATGATGCGCACCAAGGGTGAAGCCGGCAGTGGCGACATTGTCGAAGCGGTGACCCACATGCGCGAGCTGAACGAAGGCATCCGGCGCCTGCAGTCGCTGCGTGAAGACGAATTGATGGCCGAAGCCAAAAACCTGGGCGCGCCCTACCATCTGGTATTGGAAACCGCCAGGCTGGGCAAGCTGCCGGTGCCGAATTTCGCCGCCGGTGGCATCGCCACTCCGGCCGATGCGGCCCTGATGATGCAGCTCGGGGCCGAGACCGTATTTGTCGGCAGCGGCATCTTTGCCAGTGATGATCCGGCGCCTCGGGCCAAGGCCATCGTTGATGCGGTGGCCTACTACGATGATCCGGCCAAACTGGTGGAAGTTTCGATGACTCTGGGTGAGGCCATGAAGGGCCGCGCGGTCAATGAAATGGACGACAGCGAAAAAATGGCCGGACGCGGTTGGTAGCCATGGAGCAAAAGCCCGTCGGCCTGCTCTCGCTGCAAGGGGACTATGAGAAGCACCGGCGGGCCTTCGCGGCCCTGGGACGCGAGACGTTCGGCGTGCGCCGGCCCGCGGAGCTGGACCAAATCAGTTGCCTGGTGATTCCCGGCGGCGAGTCGACCACCCTGACTCGCCTGATGGATCGGGTGCAACTGCGTCAACCCCTGCTGGATTTTGCCGCCACCCGCCCGGTCATGGGCACCTGCGCGGGCTTGATCATGATGGCCACGGCGACTGCCGACGAGGCCCGCACGGACTACGGGGTTGAGCCCCTCGGCATGCTGGACTGCACCGTGTTGCGCAACGGCTATGGTCGGCAGATCGACTCGTTCACCGCGCCGGTGGGCATTGGCGTGCTCGACGGCAGCGAAGCCGGTTTCCCGGCTGTGTTTATCCGGGCGCCGCGTATCGTGGCTGTGGGTGAAAACGTGGATGTGGTGGCCCGGTACGGCGAAGAACCGGTGGCGATCCGGCAGGGCAACCTGTTGGGGCTGACATTCCACCCCGAATTGACCGACGATTTGCGCATCCATCAGGCATTTTTGAAGCTGGTGGACAACGCCTGAGGGGCATCCCGGCCGGATTTTTCGTATCCTGAGGCGGGTTGTTTCCGTATACTTTTCCAGATAGGCAATCACGGGGCGTGATTCCAGGTGCCGACTCGCAAGCGGGGCGTCACAACAAGTGGCGCGTCACAAAAGGACTTCATCAAATGCAATTCCAGTTTATTCACCGTGTAAAATTTGGGGTGCTGCCGCTTCTGGCGCTGACGATTGGGTTTGGCGTGGGCTGCGGTGGCGACGACGATGGCGGTCCTGAGCCTGAGCCCGAATGCGCCATCTCGGCGGTCAATACGGGTCTGGAAGACAGCTGGCAGACCGGTGAAGAAGTGAATATTCGTTGGACCCAAAATGGTGTGCCGGGCACGGTTGATATCGCCCTGCTCAAGGGCGGCGCGCCCGTCAGCACCATCGCCACTGCGACGGGCAATGACGGGTTCTTTTCCTGGACCCAGGCCTCGACTGGCGGCCAGGCCAACGGTTCGGATTTTGGTATCCGCGTGACCGGTACCGGCGTGGCGGCCTGCAGCAGCGAAGTGAACGACTTGACAATCATCGACGTGAGCGGTTGCGACATCACCTTCACCGCCGCGCTCGAGACGGTGACTGCCGGCGAGTCCTTCGACATCACCTGGACCGGTTTTCATACCAGCGGCACCGTGGATATCGAGCTGTGGACTTCGTCCTTCGGCAATGAATTGGATCTGCTGGTGGGCACTGTGGTCTCCGGCGCGGCAGACAATGGCACCTACACCTGGACCGTGGATTCTTTCAACAACGGCAGCTATGGTTTCTACCGCTACGTGATCCGGGATCCGGACGTGGCTGATTGCGAGACGGTCAGCGGTCAGTTTGCCATGATCGACGAAGTGAATTGCGCCATCGGCGTGCTGGGACCGGCCACCCAGGCGACCTGGGACAACGGCGACCAGATGCTGATCACTTTTACGGCGACCAATAGCAGTGGCGTGGTGAACCTGCGCTTGTACGCGGGCAACGAATGGGTGCCCGGAGGGCTGATCGCCAACAACGTCACAATGGCTGATGGTTACTTGTGGACCGTGACGGACTTCGGTTTCACGACCTCAAATACCAACTACAAGATCAAAGCCATCGATGCTGCTGATAGCTATTGCACCGGTGAGAGCGATCGCTTCACCATCAACCCCTGATGGGCGGGTTCCTGTTTGCGCTGTCTTGATTTGGAATTTGGCAATTTGAACTCAGTGAGGGCCGCCCGGGCGGCCCTTGCTGGTTTTTTCGTGCTTTTGGGGTTGGCCGCTCCCGGTCAGCTGTGGGCCTGGTCCGAATTTGGCGAGCCGGAAGAAAAATCGGCCTTGGCAACCGAAGGCCCCGAAATCCGGGAACCGTTTTTTGCCTTCCTCCTGGGTATGGTCGAGGCCGATTCTCTGGGCCAGTGGACCGGTGCTGAGCTTCGGGCCGCAGCCGAAGACGCCGGGCGCCCTTCGCGTTTTCCCCTGGACCAAGTGGTGTCCCTGTCCCGCAGTCGGCCCGACAGCGTGAGCGCGAGGCGTTATACCGGCGCCCGGGTGCAGGCAAATTGGCGCATTGTGCTGGCCGAAGACCAGGACCGGCCCATGCCCTACAGCATCATGGGGTACCATCCGGGCAGCCTGCTGATCGGCGGCGAATTGGTCTTGGCCGAATTGGCCGCGATCGACCTGGACCTGGCCTGGGGCGGTGGCGAAGATCGGCAATCCGAAATCGTCACCGAGGTGCGGATTTTTGCCCTGGAAAAGGGCCATGTCGTGCTGGATGCCGACGGTTGGCTGGACGCCCTGCTGGGCGCGGGCCTGGACGATTCGTGGACCGTGGGCTTCGTGACCGGCCGCGAACAGGGCCGCCTGATGGGCCTGGGTGTGAGCCTGGGCCGCAAGGGTCGCCATATTTATGGGGAATTCGACTTCGCCAACGATGAGGTCCTGACCCACGGGCGCGAGCTGGCCAGTGCGCTGAGCCGCATGAGCCGTTCGTGGCTGAGCACCGAGAGTGGCCACCTGCCTGTTCCCTGGTCGGAGCGCTGAAAGGCGATTCTTTGCGCTCTGCGTGGGAATTGTCGATCTTGAGCCCTTATGAAACGTCTGGAATTGCAGATCCACGGTCAGGTTCAGGGTGTCGCCTTTCGCTGGTCAGCCCAGCGCGAAGCGCAAGCCCTTGGCCTGACGGGCTGGGTGCGCAATCGGGTCGACGGCACGGTGCTGTTGGTGGCCGAAGGTGATTCGGGTTCACTCGGGCAATTGCTGACCTGGGCTGAACAGGGACCGGTCCATGCCCGTGTCGACCTGGTCGACGCCGACTGGGCCGAAGCAACGGGCGATTTTGCAACTTTTGAAGTGACGGGGTAGCTTTGGCGCAGCCGGAAAATAACCGATTATTGGTGGCCGTTGATGTCGACGGCACCTTGCTGAACACCGAGTTTGACGACGTCTTGCGACCGCGAGAGATCGCGGCCCTCAAGGCGGTGCGGGCGGCGGGCCACGTGTTGACCCTGTGCACGGGGCGCAACCTGAATTCGACCCGCGCTTTGTTGCAAAAATCGGGCTGGTTTCCGGATGATTTGCCCATGGTGCTGCTCAACGGAGCGGTGGTCTGGGGCGATGAACCGCGGCGCAAGTTGTCCAGCAAGGAGCTGGACAGCGCGCGGGTGCGGCGTCTGGTGGAACTGTTTCGGGAGCATGAGACGGTGCCCATGGTGTATGGCACTGACGATACGGGTGGCCACCTGCACCACGAGACCCGGCCGGTGAATGATGTCCTGGGGCGCTACCTGGATGCCCGGCGGGGCTCGGTCGGCGCCGTCGAGGTTGTTGACGACTTGCTGGCCATTGACGTGCCGCAGGCCCTGGAGGTCGGCACCATTGACCAGAAGGACCGGATCATGGCCCTGACCGCGGCGATTACCCGCGAGATGGGCGATGTGGTCAAGGTCATCAATACCCGTAGCCTGATCGGGGGCGGGGCGTATTACTGGGCCGAGGTCTTTGACCGCGCCACAGACAAGGGTGCGGGCCTGCGGGTCCTGGCGGATTTCCTGGGCATCAGCCTGGATTCAGCCGTTGCGATCGGCGACAATTACAATGATCTGGACATGTTTGCGGCGGCCCGTTGGAGCGTGGCGATGGCCGGCAGCCCGGATGAAGTTTTGCAGCAGGCGGATCTGGTGACCGGGTCGGCCGAAGATGGCGGTGCCGCAGTGATCCTGGAACGCATAGCGGCCGGCAGTTGGCCGGCGACCGGACTGCCAGTCAGGAAAGGTGACACAGCGTGAAACCCTGGCCCAATAACGAAAAGCCGGAATTCGACTCGACGAAGTCCCACTCGGCGGCCGACGAAACCGGTGGTGGCGGACGGGACCGCGCCGTGGGCGAGACGGTGACAGACGAAACCAGTCTGCGCGAGATGGGCTACGCCATGGTCGACCTGGCGGTCGACTACATGAGTGGCCTGGAGGGCCGGCGCGTCTATGGCCCCCTGACGCCCCTGGGCCTGGACGACACCTTCGCCGAAGATTTGCCCGAAGAGGGCGTGCCCTTTGCTGATTTGATCCAGGATTTTCGCACCCGCGTTTTTCCCAATACCATGGCCATCGGCAGCAAGCGCTACTTCGGCATGATGAACCCGGCGCCCCTGCCGGTCGCGGTTTTCAGTGAGGCATTGACCGCGGCGATGAACCAGAACACCGCCTCGTGGCGTCATTCGCCGGCCGGCACGGCCATCGAAAAACGGGTCGTGCGCTGGATGTGTGACCTGTTCGGCTTGCCCGAAACCGGTTTTGGCACCCTGACCGACGGGGGTTCGCTGGCCAACATCACGGGCCTCAAACTGGCCGTCAACCAGGCTCTCGGGCGCGATTTATCTCAGGTCGACAACATGGAAGGGCCGGGCCTGGAGATCGCCCGCCTCACCTTCTATGTCTCGGGACAGGCCCACTACAGTTTCGACAAGGCCGTTGATCTGCTGGGCCTCGGACGCGGGCAACTGCGCAAAATTCCCCACGACGAGTTGTTCCGGATCGACCTCGAGGCTCTCGAAGAATCCATCCAGGCTGATGTGGCCGCTGGCCTCAAGCCTGCCTGCGTGATCGGCATCGCCGGCACCACCAATACCGGCAGTATTGACAAGCTTGATCGCATGGCCGAAATCGCCAAGCGCTACGGCTGCTGGTTCCACGTCGATGCGGCCTATGGTGGGGCCGTGATCCTGTCGGAAATGTATCGCGCCATGCTGCGGGGCATCGACCAGGCCGACTCCATTGCCGTGGACCCGCACAAATGGTTCTACATGCCCTTCAGCTGCGGCGGCATCCTGGTGCGCGACGGGGATTTTCTGCGGCGCAGCTTCCTGGTGCACCCGGAGTACTATATGGAAGATGTCCAGGACGGCAAAACGAAGACCGAAAGCGATGATCGCGGCCGGAGGGTTATTCCGGATCGGCGCGGCTTCCATCAGGGCGACAAGGTGAACTTTTTTCAGTACGGCATCCAGGGCAGTCGCCGGCTCAACGCGCTCAAACTGTGGCTGGCGGTCAAATCGGTGGGGCGCAAGCAATATGCGGCCTGGGTCGAAAAGGACATCGAATTGGCCCGGGTCATGGCCGCGCGCATGCGCCGGCAGCCGGATTTCCGTATCATGGGGCCCAATACCCTGGGTATTTGCAACTTCAGGTGGGAACCGGCGGGGCCGGATGGGACTTTACGGTATTCTGACCAGAAAAATGACCAGCTCAACGAAGCGCTGCAGGAATTGGTCGAGCACGACGGCGACGCCTGGTTCAGTTTCACCCGCCTCAATGGCCTGGTGGCCTTGCGGGTCAACGTGGAAAATCGGAATATGGAACAGAACGATATCGAGCGGCTGGTCCGGGTGATTGAGCGGGCGGCCGATCGGATTTTGGCGCAACAGTAAACACAACCGAAAATCTGGAGGACAGAAGATGAAACGCATGGTGGCGATGGTGATGGTAATGACGGTGCTGCTGGCCGCAGGAGCAGCCACGGCGGCGATGAAGGGTTCGGCCGACGTGGTGAAAGCCAGTGCGGCCCAGTCAGTGGTCACCGGCGCGGCCGGCGAGCGCGTCGATTTCGCCATCGAGTTGGACATCAGCAAGACCTGGCACATCTATGCCCACGGCGACACCAATTTCATCGGCGTGGACCTGACGCCGGCCGAAGATTTTCCCCTCCAGAAAATGGAAGCGGAATATCCCCACGGCCACGAAGGTGAATTTTTTGGCGAGAAGGTCTTCATGATCGACGGTGTCAGTCAGATCAAAGCCTCGGCCCTGATTCCGGCCGGGATGGCCAAGGGTGAGCACAAGCTCGAGTTCGGGGTAACGGTCCAGGCCTGTGACGACAAGACCTGCCTGGCACCCATTGATCTGCCGGTGACGGTGAAGTTGAAGGTTCAATAGTTTTTAGTCGGGAGCATTTTCATGAAGACGATCTATCTGGGCAACCTGCCCCTCACCGTAACCGAAGAAGAAGTGGCGGCGCTGTTCGGCCAGCACGGCGCTGTGCAGAACGTCAGTCTGGTGAAAGACCTGACGACCGGCGCACCCCGCGGCTTCGGCTTTGTGGAGATGCCTTTGGACGATGCCACACGGGCCATCGATGCTTTGGATGGCTGCCAGTACGAAGGGCACATGCTGCGGGTCAATGAAGCGCGGGACCGGGGCGCCCGGCCACCGCGGCGCTCCTGGTAATACCATTCCGGCCAATCATACCTGGCCAACGACGGATGGGGCTGCTAACGCGGCCCTTTTTGTGCGCTCAGACCCATGATGATTCCCAGGACGACCGACCACACCGCAGCCAGGCCCACCTGGTAATCCAGCGGCAGGCTGAAGGTCAGCGTGTGGGCGGGAATCCAAAACCACAACAGTGTCCACCAGGCCCGCTGAATACCGCCAAAACCGGAACGGCGCAGGATCAAATTGTCGGTCAGGCGGTGAAAAGCCATCATCTGGGGACCGAAGAAAATGTTCGTGAGCACCGAAACGGCGAAGGCCCAGCCCAGACCGGTGCCACAGAGCGCGGGCAGCATTTTGTGATCCACCAGGGCCCTGGTGAATCCTTTCATCCCGGCAAAACCATACTTGATGATCACGCCCAGCACCGCCCAACCCAGCATCTTGGCCAGCAGTTGGGGCACCGTGCAGGGCAAACCCGGGCGGCGGGTGATGATGAGGTGGCTGAGCACTTCGCCCAGCGTGCCCAACAGCGCAAATTGCAGGGCGGCGGCCAACAGGGGGTTGGCGGCAACCCAGATGGTGTAGGTTTCCATGGCTATTCCCGGTTAAAGTGGTGTCGGGACGAAATTGGGCGTTGTCCAGGCCGGGGGCAAGGGCAGTCATCGGCAAAATCCCCGTTTCATCCGGCCGGATGTGGTTTAGACTGAGCCCACCCATATATTTCCCTGCCTCCGGTTCCGAGGAAACGCCCATGGTCAATTTTGCAGACATTCAGGCCGCCGCCGCCCGCATCGCTGGCAAGGTCCACCGCACGCCGGTGCTGACCTGCGCGACGATCGACGGCATGGCTGGCGCGCAGTTGTTTTTCAAGTGCGAGAACCTGCAGAAAGTGGGGGCCTTCAAGATGCGCGGCGCCACCAATGCGGTCTTCTCGCTGGCCGCCGAAGAAGCGGCGCGGGGGGTGGCGACGCATTCGTCGGGCAACCACGCTCAGGCCCTGGCCCTGGCGGCTCGACTGCGCGGAGTGCCCGCCTATGTGGTGATGCCGAGCACGGCGCCTGCGGTCAAGCGGGCCGCGGTGGCCGACTACGGCGCCGAGATCATCACCTGTGAGCCCACCCTGGCGGCGCGCGAATCGACCCTGAAGGATGTGGTGGCCCGCACCGGTGCGGCGTTCGTGCATCCGTATGACAACGACGACATCATTGCGGGGCAGGGCACGGCGGCGTTGGAGTTGTTGACCGACTATCCGGATCTTGAGGTGGTGATGGCCCCGGTCGGTGGTGGCGGCTTGCTTTCAGGCACGGCCCTGGCGACCCGGGCGCTGGCCCCGAGAGCCGAGATCATCGCCGCGGAACCCGAAGGTGCGGACGACGCTTTCCGCTCGCTGGCCGCCGGCCAAATCATCCCCTCCGAAAAGCCCGACACGGTAGCGGACGGGCTGCTGACGAGCCTGGGTGTTCGAAATTTTCCCATCATTCAGGAACACGTGAGTGTGATCTGGCTGGTGGATGACCCGGCCATTGTGGCGGCCATGCGCCTGGTGTGGGAGCGCATGAAAATCATCATCGAACCTTCGTCGGCGGTGTGCCTGGCGGCGGTTTTGGCCCGGCCGGAACTGGTGGCGGGCAAGCGCATCGGGATGATCATCTCGGGCGGCAATGTTGATCTGGGTCGGCTGCCGTGGTAAATACAAACTCATCACCAGTCCCTGAACCAGGAGCGTCATGAGCCACATCTACCCGATCAAGGTGCGCGGCTTTCACTGCGACCTGTACCATCATGTGAACAACGCGCGCTATCTGGAATTTCTGGAGGAGGCGCGCTGGTCGTACACCGAAGAAGCACCGGAACTGATGAACCTGGCCGACAAGGGGCTGGGCTTTATCGTGGCGGCGATATCGATCGAATACAAACGGCCTGTGGGGCTGGGTGAAACGGTCGAGGTCCGCTCCGAAATGGGTGCTTTTGAAAGCAAGCGGGCGGTCATGCACCAGCAGGTCTACAACCAGGCGACGGGCAAGATTGTCGCTGACGCCCAGGTCACTTTTGCCATCATCGACCTGCAGACCGGACGTGCCGTGCCCATGGACGACAAATTGCGCAGTTGGTTTGTGGCGCCGGGCGAGGGCAGTCTGTGATCCGCAGCGCCCAGAGGAACGCCCAGTGGCAGGCCCGGATGGCTGCCGTCGGACCGGGGGTCTTGTTCGCCGGCGCCGCCATCGGTGTTTCGCACCTGGTGCAGAGCACGCGGGCCGGGGCGGCCTACGGTTTCGAATTGTTGTGGGCGGTGCTGTTGGTGCTGCTCTGCAAATACCCGTTTTTTGAATACGCCCACCGGTACACCGTGGCCACCGGCGAAAGCCTGCTGCAGGGCTACGCCCGGTTGGGCCGCTGGGCCCTGGGCCTTTTCATGGTCGTGATTGTCGGCAGTGCTTTCATCACCACAGCGGCGGTCACTGTGGTGACGGCGGGCCTGATGGGTACCCTCTTCAAGGTCGACGTTTCGCTGACCATGCTCAGTTCAATCCTGCTGCTGGTGATCCTGGGGTTGCTGGGCCTGGGGCACTATCGCCTGCTGGATCGGTCCATGAAGCTGATGGTGCTGGTGCTGGGCCTGTTGACCCTGGTGGCCGTCGGCATGGCCCTGGCCCATGGTCCGGTCGGCGATCCGGCCCACGTGGCGCCTGGCGTCTGGTCGGTGGGCGGTTTGACCTTTCTATTGGCCCTGATGGGCTGGATGCCGGCTCCCCTGGAAATCGGCGTATTTTCCTCGTTGTGGGTGTTGGAAAAAGACAAGGAAACGCCGGCCAAAACCACCATGGACAGCGCGCAGTTCGACTTCCATGTGGGCTATCTTGCGGCCACCATCCTGGCGGTGGCCTTTCTCAGTTTCGGCGCCCTGATCATGTTCGGCACCGGTGTCGAGATGTCCCCGTCGGGCACGACCTTCGCCCGACAACTGGTCGACATGTACAGTTCGGCCCTGGGCTCGTGGAGCCGCTGGATCATTTCCCTGGTGGCCTTCATCACCATGTTCTCGACCACCATTACGGTGGTTGACGGCTATTCCCGCACTCTGGATCGCGGGCTGGGTTTGCTGTCGGCCGGGCCCGCCAAACCGGCGGCGGCCTCACGCGCCGGTTGGTATGCTCTGTTGTTGGTCGTGGTCTCGCTGGTGATCATCGCCTTCTTCATGAGCAACATGAAGGCCCTGGTCGACGTGGTGACGGTGCTGGCTTTTCTGACGGCACCCCTGGTGGCGGTGCTCAATTTTCTGGTCGTGCGCTCGCCGCAGGTCCCGATCGAACATCGTCCGGGTCGCTGGCTGACGGCACTGAGCTGGGTGGGCCTGATTTTTCTGGCGGGATTTGGCTTGGTCTGGATCTGGGTCAGGTGGCTTCACTAGTCGGCGGTAAGGCCAACGGCGTGTGCGGCAGGTTGGACCATTCACCCATCGAGGCGTCGTAGAGCCGGTGTTGCCGGAAGCCCAGACGGTCCAGCACAAAGAGGCAGAAAGCTGCCCGGATGCCCGATTGGCAATAGGTGATGATGGTCTGGTTGCGGTCCAGGCCCAGGCTGGTCAGGTCGGCCACCAACTCGGCTTCGGATTTCAGGAATCGCGGCTCCCCTTCCATTCCATCGCCGGTCAGCAGATCCGTCCAGGGCAGGTGAAGGGCCCCGGGAATGTGCCCCTGGCGCACATTGTCGGTCTCTTCGCTGCCGTCGAACTCTTCGGCGCGACGGGTGTCCCAGATCTGGATTCCCTCCGCGGCGTGAATCTGCTGCAATTCTTCCTGTTCGACAAAAAGCGTGGGCCTCTGCGCGATCTCGATATCGGCACCGGGCACCGCCTCGGTGATCCGCGTCGAGATCCGCCGCCCCTGATCCACCCAACCATGCCAGCCGCCATCGAGCACACTGATATTGTCCACACCATAGCGACGACAAACGGCCCAGAAGCGTGCCGCGAACAGGCCATGGTAATCATCGTACAGGATGTAGTGCCGGTCCCGTCGCAGGCCCAGGGCAAAACAGAGGTCGGCAAACTCGCCGGCCCGCAGCACGTGCTGCGTTTTCTCTTCACCGTCAAAATGTTTGATATGGGGATGGCAGGGCATGCACACCGCGCCGGGGATGTGCCCCTTCAGATAGGACTCGGGGATCCAGGCATTTTCGATGACCTGGATCCCTGGGTTCGCCAGGTTGTCCTGCAACCACTCTGGACTGACCAGGGAGTCGACAACCCGCGGTTCACTCACTAGCGGCCTGCGTTCCCGTGCTCCAACTGATCAAAGGCCTCGCGCATGCCCGCCTGCAGGGCGTTCACATCGGCTTCGGACCAGTCGGCGGGCTCTTCGCGAATAAACGAGGTCTTGTCGACCCGGTTGTCGAAGCGGCCCACGGGTACGAAGTAGGTCTGCCCATCACGCTCGATCTTCACGCTGTCGTCCTTGCCCGAGGTCGCCAACAGGTGGGCCATGTCGCACACGCCGTAGTCGCCGTACATGACCGCCAGGGGCACACCGTGATGCAGGATGCTGCCGGGATCGTTCGGGTCGGTGCGCGCGGCGTTCTTGCGCCGGCTCTCTTCGGGCTCGACCCAGATGTACAGGATGCTGCTCTTGGCCAGGATGGCACTGCTCAATTGGGTTAAGCTGCCCTGGTAACCAAACGGATGAGGCACCGGCATAGTCTGGCCATCGGCACAGCCGCGGGCAAATTCGATCACGACAGTTTTGCCGTCCATCGAATCGGGCACCTCGGCCACCTTGTCGTTCAACAGGGTGCGGGCTTCGGCTTCAATGGGGCCGGCGATTTCCTGACGCAGGGCTTCGGGCAGGGCGTTGATGACAGCCTGGCCACCGGCCCGCACGCGGGCGGCGTCGATGCGGTCAAAAATCCAGAGGGCGGCCGATTCGGGCGCCGGCCGGTTCTGGTTCACCAGATCCTCGTAGTCCTCGTTGATCAACTCGATCAGCGTCAACCAATCGACCGGATCGCGGAACGGCAAGGCGGGGGAGATGAAGAACATTCCCTCGCGGCCGCGGGCCGTCAATTCGTCGCTGACGCGGCGCATGATGTGCACGTAGGGGAAGTCGTCCAGCTGGACGGTGTGGCCGAGGCCAAACTGATCATGGCACTGCTCGGGGCTGAGATTGGCCAGGTAACGGCGGGCCTCGGATTTGCCACTGGCGGGCAACGCCAGCAAAAGCAGAACGTCGATATGCTTGGACATCTGATGGTTCCTTTCAACGGGCGGCGACGAACCTGATGCGATTCGGAGTCCATCGCTACCGGAAGCTGCAGGGGTAAAAATTCAAGCTTCAAAGATGCCGCTAATTATTCCCGTCTGCTGTTCATTAGTCAAGAAATGTCGCCGGAAATCGGATTTGCCGGGAATCCAACCGGAACGGTTGCCATTCGCCCAAGCCGGACCGGCGCAAGTGGTGTATCATATACCCATTCACTCCTCATTGAGGGTTTTTCCATTGAGGATATTGCTTGCACGATGACCGGACCATCAACCTGAACCCTGACGACGGGCTGCCCACGCACCCGGCAGTGGAGGCGTCTGCCGAAGATTCTGTGGCGGAATTGGGCCAGATTGGCCCTTACGACCTGATCCGCCAAATTGGTGAAGGTGGCATGGGACTGGTCTACGAGGCGGAACAGCTGGAGCCCATCAAGCGCAAAGTGGCCCTGAAGATGGTCAAACGTGGCCTCGATACCGAAGAATTCATCGCCCGTTTCGAATCCGAGCGCCAGGCCCTGGCCATGATGGACCACCCCTGCATCGCCCGCGTTTTTGACGCCGGAGCCACCGAGCACGGCCGGCCCTATTTCGTGATGGAATATGTGGACGGCATCCAATTGAACGAATATTGCGACGAACATCGGTTGACGGTGCAGGCGCGGCTGGAGTTGTTCATCCTGGTTTGCGAAGGGGTGCAGCACGCCCATCAGAAGGCCATCATCCACCGCGACCTGAAACCGTCGAACGTGCTGGTGACGGTGGTGGACAACCAGCCGATGCCTAAGATTATCGATTTTGGTGTGGCCAAGGCCATGGACACCACGATGTTCGACAATACCATGACCACCGGTGTGGGGCAGTTGGTGGGCACGCCGGAATACATGAGCCCCGAACAGGCCGACATGGACGGCGGCGGCATCGATACCCGCACCGATGTCTACGCCCTGGGCGTCTTGCTGTACGAACTGCTGGTGGGCAAGCTGCCCTTCACTTCGGTGGAATTGAAGGAGCTCGGTTTTAAGGAAGTATTGCGCACGATCAAGGAAGTTGAACCGCCCAAACCCAGCACCCGGCTCGGCACCATCGCCAAAAGGGCCGGATCCGAAATGACGGAATTGTCCGGGAACCGCAAGACTGACCCTTCGCATCTGCGACGGGCCTTGAAGGGCGACCTCGACTGGATCACCATGAAGGCCCTGGAAAAAGAGCGCGACCGCCGCTACGAAACCGCCAATGCCCTGGCCCTGGATATCGGACGCCACCTGACGGATCGGCCGGTGGTTGCGGGCCCGCCTTCGACGACCTACCGCATGCAAAAATTCGTGCGCCGCAATCGGACCGGCGTCATCGCCAGCGGGGTGCTGCTGGTGGCGGTGTTGGCCGGTATTCTGGGCACGACCACGGGCATGATTCGAGCGGTGCGGGCTGAAAAGCAGGCGCGGGTCGAGGCCGAAACCGCGCGGCAGGTGTCCGACTTTCTCGTCGACCTGTTTGAAGTGTCGGATCCGGGCCAGGCGCGGGGCAATAGCATCACGGCGCGGGAAATTCTGGATGCGGGCGCCGGACGCATCGAAGGCGAATTGGCAGACCAGCCCCTGACCCAGGCCCGCCTGATGAATACCATCGGCACGGTCTATCGCAATCTGGGGCTTTATGAAGAGGCCGGGCCCAAGCTGGAGGCGGCCCTGGCGTTGCGCTTGGCCCAGCCGTCGACCGACCGGCGTGACCTGGCGATCAGCCTGGTGGAACTGGGCGATTTGTACATGCAGGTGGCGCGGTATGACGAGGCCGAGAAGATGCTCAACGATGCGCTGGAACTGATGCGCGGCACGGAATTGGAAAACAGCCTGGAGGTGGCCCAGAGCCTGAACGACCTGGCCAGCGTGCAGCGGCGGCTGGGGCATTACGATAAAGCTGAGCCGTTGTACCTCAGGGCGCGGGACATCCGCATCGCCCGACTGGGGCCCGAGGACCCCGAGGTGGCCCGCAGTTACAACAGCCTGGCGATCCTGAACTGGAACCGGGCCCACTACGAAGAAGCCGAGGTCCTGTACAAGAAGTCCCTCGCGCTGTGGGAAAAGGCCTACGGCTCGGACCACGCCGATGTGGCCAAGGGGCTGAACAATCTGGCTCTCCTGTATCACCACCTCGACCGCTACGATGATGCCAAGCCGCTTTACGAACGGGCGGTCGTGATCTATGAAAAAGTTTTGGGCCCGGATCACCCGCGCTTGGCGGTGGCCATCAACAATCTGGCCCTGGTCTATTTCGAATCGGGCGATTATGGACCGGCCGAACCGCTGTATCGTCGGGCTTTGGACATCCGGCAGCGGGTGCTGGGACCGGACCATCCGGAGGTGGCGCAGACTCTCAACAATCTGGGCAATCTCAACCGGGGCCGGGGGGATTTTGCAGCCGCAGATGATTTCTACCAACGGGCCTTGGCCATTCGGGAAAAGGTTTTGGGCGCCGGTCATCCGGATTACGCCTGGACGGTGCGGGACATGGCCCTGCTGTTGAACAAGCGGGGAGATCACGAACAGGCGGCCGCCGAATTCGAGCGGGCCATCGTCATTTTCAATGAAGCCCTGGGGCCGGAACATCCGGATTTGTCCGAAGTTTTGCCGGGTTACGCCGACGCTCTCGCCGCTCTGGGCAAAACGGCCCGCGCCGATTCCGTCCGCATGGTGGCCAACTCGCTCAAACCCGAGGGCCCCTGACCTGCCATCAGATTTTGAAATTCACCGTTTGCTATAACCCCTACCGGATGACTATGTTTTGCATGGCTGTATTCAACTACCCGGAGGAATGTCATGCGTCGGTTGCCCCTACTGTTGTGCCTGCTCATTTTTATACTGCCTGGTTGCGGTGACGACAACCCGGCGCCACCGCCGCCGCCGCCGCCGGCCATTACCGGCGAGATGATTCTGATTCCCGCCGGCAGCTTCACCATGGGCTCGGCCGCAGACGAAATCGGGCATCTGGGTGACGAGTCTCAACACCCGGTGACGCTGACCAACGATTTTTCCATGTTCTCCACCGAAGTGACCAACCAGCAGTACGCGGATCTGGCCCAGTGGGCGCTGGACAACGGCTACTGCACAGTGGAGGGAACCCGGGTTTTCGACAATCTCGACGGTTCCGCGTTGTGGCTGCTGGACATGGATGACGATGAAGACTGCGAGATTTCTTATATCGGTTCGCAGTTTGTGGTCGATGCCGGCCTGGAGAACCATCCGGTGGTTGAAGTGCTCTGGCATGGTGCGGCGGCCTATTGCGACTGGCTGAGCCTGAAAGAGGGCCTGCCGCGGGCCTACGACCACACCGATCCCAATTCCTGGTTGTGCAACCACGGGGCGCCCTACGCGGCGCAAGGTTACCGCCTGCCGACTGAAGCGGAGTGGGAATACGCCTGTCGGGCCGGTTCGGCGGCCGCTTTTGCCGCTGGTCCGATCACCGAAATCGCCTGTGGGGATGAACCTTCATTGCTGGGAATGGGCTGGTATTGTGGCAATGCCGACGGTTGGACGCACCCGGTGGCTACCCTGGAGGCCAATGCCTTTGGTCTCCATGACCTGCACGGCAATGTCTGGGAATGGTGCAATGACTGGTACCACAACCAATACGCCGACGAAGAGATCGACCCGATCGGGCCGCCGCCCGGCTGGTATAAAGTGCTGCGGGGTGGGGGCTGGAGCGACCTGTCTCGCCGGTGCCGTTCGGCTTCGCGCCGAAATCCCAGCCCGCACAAGGGAGTCAATGGTCGCCACGGCTTCCGGTATGTGATCACTGCTCCGTAGCAGTACTCTGCAATTTGTGTCTGGGGCCGGGTTTGAATCCGGCCCTTTTTTGGGTCCAATTGGTATCCTTTTTATTGGGAGCAACTTACAACGATAATCAATATCAAAAAGAGAGTCCTTTCCCGGAGGGCTGAAAATCTTTGGCACCAAATTAGTCCTGTTTATTTTTTATCCGCATGTACTCTCGATATAGTCGCAATTGTGATGTCAAAAAAATAACGACATTTTCGTGTATCCTATTCAATAACTGGGATTTAGGGCCACTGTCCTGGTCTCAATAATTGGGCAACTGGCTTTGCTCATAATGCTTTACATAGGATGTCATGGAAATGTCTCAATCTCTCCTTGGTTTGTCCCATATAACCTGTAGGTTTTCAAACATGGCAGAAAGAGACCGAAGAGACGCTCTCATTCCACCGAAATTGCCAACGTCCCGAAAGGACAATCATGAAACTCACAAAACTCGCACTCTTGATTCTCGTTGTGGGCCTGATCGCCCTGACAGGTTGTTCGGAAGACGATCCTGTACAGGTTGATCCGCCTGCAAAGGACTTCGCCGGCGCTGATGTTTGCGCGACGTGTCATACCGAAACTCATGACCAATGGGCCCATTCCGGCCATCCCTACAAGCTGGTTGCCATCACGGGCGACGAAGCTCCTGTGGGCGGCTTCCCCATTCCTTCGGCCTTTGCCTCCAACTCGACCAATCCTCCGGCTGGCACCACCTGGAGCGATTTCTCCTACACCATCGGTGGTTACGGTTGGAAAATGCGCTGGATCCAGACCGACGGCTACATCTACACGCCGGCTTCGGGCGAGAACCAGTTCAACTTCGAAAACGA
>CAZLUL010000063.1:0-19011 GCA_964562635.1 uncultured Fibrobacteraceae bacterium
CGCAGGTCGCTGGAGAGCACCTGGCCGGCCACCACGTGGTAGAGCAGCAGTTCCTGCAGCTTACCCTTGTTCTCGGGCAATAGCAGGGCGTCCACCAGGCCCGCGGGCAGCATCGCGAAAGCGTCGTCGGTCGGGGCAAAGACAGTCAAAGGACCGTCGCCACGCAGGGCATCGACCAGATCGGCGGCACCGGCGGCAGCCAGAAGCGTTCCGAAGGCACCAGCAGCGGCGGCGGTATCAACGATATCATTCATGGGAGCTTCGGGCTCGAGTTCAAAACCGCGGGGAATCAGGACCGTGTCGATGATGTGGATGACGCCGTTGCTGGCCGCCACGTCCGCGCCAATGACCTTGGCGTTGTTGACCCGGACCATGTCCCGGTACTTGCGGATCCAGAGGTACTTATTTGCGAGGGTCCTGGTGAACTGGAAACGGCGCAGATCATCCACGTACACTTCGCCGGCCACAACGTGATAAAGCAGCAGTTCCTGCAGCTTCTCCTGGTTGCGCGGCAGCAGCAACTGGCCCACGAGGCCTTCAGGAAGCTTGGCGAAAGCGTCATCGGTCGGGGCAAAAACGGTGAACGGGCCCTCGCCACGCAGCGCTTCTTCCAGTTCGGCGGCCTGAACCGCTGCCACCAGGGTCTCGAAGATGCCAGCACCGACGGCGGTATCGACGATATCGGAGCCTTCGGTGGCTCCAGCCTTGTTTTCGTCATTGGGGGCCAAAGGGTTGGCATCGTCGGAGCAACCCACCATGCTGCCTAGCAGAAGCACCAGCAGGCCTGTCATGAGTAGAGATTTTGTCGCTTGCATCAGATTGGTCCTTTATTTGAGTCTTTCGCCGCCTTTTTGGGAGTAAAAAGACGTTCTGTACAGTTCTTGTACTATACAATACCTATACACTCCGCTTAAGTCAACCGTTCTTTTCCGATTTTTGAACGGCTCCGAAGTCGGGGCAATTCGCTCAGCAGGCCTGGCGACGCTGACAGCCAGATTTTTAGGGAAGGAAAACGAAGAATTCGATCAACAAATGGGGAGCTCGGCAGAGAAGCGCCTGAGCTGAGCTACCCCACGACCACCCGGAAGCCAAAATCGAGATCGCGGAAATCCGGCGGCGCTTCATACCGATAGGCCGTGCGGGCAGTCACCTGACCGCGGTGCCACGAACCGCCGCGCAGGACCCGCCGGATCTCCGGTGGGGCCGCCGGATCTTCCCGCCCGTCATCCGGCTGGTAAGGGTAGGCAAATTCCGCCCGTTCAATATTGGCACCGTGGCCAAAAAGGCTCACCGTCCACTCGTCCACGTTTCCGTTCAGGTCGTTGATGCCCTCGGGAGTTTCTCCCTCGCAAAAAACGCCCACGGGTGTCGTCCGTCCCACCCTGGCCTCGACGGTATTGCCTCTCAGGGCGCCAAAATCGTCACCCCAGGCGTGCCGGCGTCCGGCCGCCCCCCGCGCGGCGGCCTCCCACTCGATTTCAGTGGGCAAACGGAAAGCCCGGCCGGTCTGGGCCGCCAGCCAATTGGTGTAGGCCCGGGCTTCAAACCAACTGACGCCCACCACCGGTTGGGCCGGATTGTTGAACCTCACGTCACGCCAAACAGTCGGCTCGCGCAGCTTGCCCCCCGGATACAATTCGAACAGATGGGCGGTGAATTGTGCGTCAGTCATCCGCAAACGCTGGTGCCAACGTTCATAATTCTCCTCCAGGGCCTGACCACTGGCCCGCGCCAATTCCAATTTTTCAGGGTTGGCAGCAAACTCGTCCCGCCAATAGTAGAGGTTCGCGTGGGTACCCTTGATGGTATCCTCTCCACTGAGCCAGGCCCGGGCCCCGGGCGTGTCCCACCACAGGAGATTGTCGTACCCGCCGCTGGCCATGAACCAGGCCCATTCCGCATTCGTCACCAAAAAACGCCCCATCTCGAAGGCGCCCACATCCACGTTGTGCCGTGGCTGTTGGGCTTCGATGCTGAGCCCGAGGTACATCAAGGCCTCATCTTCGCCAATCGGATAGCTCCCGGCGGCGACACCTTTCAAAGGCGGCGACAGATAATTGCCATGAGCACCTCGGCACCGTTCGAAACGTGGGTCACCCAGGGGGCCCAGCGCCAGACCGGCCTCGATGCGCACGCGCAAATCCGCCTCTGGGTCACAACTGCGTTGCACCAGCTCGGCGCGCAGGTCCGCCAACAAGGCTTCGGACAACCGGTCACGCACCTCGACCTGGCCCGCGGCAAGTCCGGCGACCACAAGATTTGTCTTCATGATGTCCTGCACAAAGACGTCCGCATCAGCGGCCATGGCCGCCGCAAAGACAGTGGTTTCTTCCCAGCCGGTGCGCTCCAGCGGTGGCAATGACTCGCCCGGCGGCAGCGTCTCGATCAATTTGTTGAGAGTTGGCGTCATGGCTCTGGCCTGCCACGCCGTTTGCACCCGTTGCGGATCGGGATCTTTGGCCAATTGCCGCCCGGCGAAATACTCCTGCACCAATTGATGCACAAAAAGCACTTCGTCGTTCCCCGGGTCCTCATCAAGCACCGAAAGAGCCAGCCCCGCCTTGACGATTTTTTCGTCCTGATCATTGTCCAGCAGGTCTAGCGCTGCATCGTATTCCATGCGCACCTGTCCCCCGCCACCCCCGTCAGCCTGCATCGCGAACGCCAACTGCGAAAGCTTCGGGATCAGCAACCCACGCTCGGGCAACTCCCACTCCGTTTTCCATTTCCAGCGGGTGACGCGCCTGAGGTCCCGCTCGGTCAACAGCAGGTCGGGGGCAAACAAGGGCCCTCCCCGCTCCACTTCACGCCGCAAGGCCTGGCGCACAAAACCAGTGAACAAACCCGCCCGCCCTTCGGGGACTTTGCCGGTGGCAACGGCCTGGTCGGTCAGCAAGGACAGAAAATATGGGGACCGCAACAGCTCCATCTGGGGCGTGCCCTGCAGCTGCTGCCAGATGGCCGCGCCCTGTTCCGGACTCTGTTTCTGCAGAAACTGTTCGATTTGCTGGTCGGTCAAAGGCTCGATGACCACCTGGGGCACCCGCAACTGGGGCGTGGACAGGGGTGCGCTGTAGTCAAGAGCCCGGCAACTGAACACCACGCGGGTGCCCGGGTATTCATTCACCAGGCGGTCGAGGAAATCTTTCCACTGCAGAATGGCCTGATGCAAGCCCTGGGCATCGGCGGTCGGCATTTCGTTGAGCGCATCAAGCAGCAGGATCATCTGGCCGGTGCGCAGCAAGTCGGACAACGGAGGCAGGCCCGGATTGCGCGCCGCCCAGCGTTCGCTGAGCCATTGCAGCGGCGGCGGTGGTATCTCACCGGGGGTTTCGCTCCGGTACTGGTTGAGCTGGATGAAAAAGGTCGTCGGCCCGTCGACATCAGCCAACCCTTTTTGGGCAACTTCCAGTTCCAAACGGCGCAAGAGCGTACTCTTGCCACTCCCTGGCGCGCCCAGGACCACAATCGCCGGCGCCTGCTCATGAGCCAACAGGGCGCCCAGGTCCCGATGGGTTGTGGTCTGGGTCCGCCACCGTCCGGACGTATTGTCTTCGCCCCGGTCTTCCAACAAGGTCAGGGCCACGAACTCACGGTCCAGCTTGTAGCGAGGTTGCATCCACTCCCGAATGCGGCTTTCCCGGAATCTCGTCAGGGCAACTTCCGAAGGCAGGTTCACGACGGCCCGCAAAGAGCTGGTCCCGCCATGGATGGTTGAAGAGTTCGGTCTCCCGGCCCAGTCCGTTTCCTGCTGCAAGTCTTCGAGGTCGTTGCGCAGGTCACGCGCAGTTTGATAGCGATGGAGGGGAGCCTTGGCCAGGCAGCGCTGCACGATCCGGTTCAGGCCCGCCGGCAAGTCGGCGCGCCGTTCCCTCAGAGGTGTTGGCGAATCCGAAATGATGGCGGTGATGATGTCGGTCTCCGCATCGTTCCGGAAGGGCCGCTCACCGGTGGCCATTTCGTAGATCATGACACCGAACGAGAACAAATCCACCCGGTGATCAGTCTCTTCGCCACGCAATTGTTCAGGAGCCATGTAGGGAATCGTACCGATGATCTTCCCCGCACCGGTCAGTGATGAAGTGACCATGGCCTGGGTCGCGTCCAGCTCCAAAGGCAAATCGACCGGCGTCCCATCTTCAGGGTCGAGGTCGTATGGCACAGCTTCGGATTCGTTGGCGGTCTTGGCCAGGCCAAAGTCCAGAACTTTGAGGCGGCCTTCGGTGGTGAGCATCACATTGACCGGCTTGAGATCACGGTGGGTGATGCCCGCGTCATGGGCGGCCTGCAGGGCTTCGGCCAGCGGGATGACGAGCTTAAAAAGCTTTCGGAGTGAATAGCCGTTTTCGGGCAGCAGGCGGTCGAGGCTGTGGCCGGAGACCAGCTCCATGGTCAACAGGTGAATACCCTCGGCTTCTTCGACCGAATAGAGCGTCACGATGTTGGGGTGGTTCAGGGCCGCGACAGCCCGTGCTTCGCGATGAAAGAGTTCCAGGCGCTGAGGATCATCAGAAACCTTGGCGGGCAATACCTTGAGGGCAACCTCGCGGTTGAGCTTGGCATCGTGGGCACGATAGACCTCGCCCATACCGCCTTCGCCGATTTTGGTCAGAACCGTGTAATGAGCGAGAGTGCGGCCAATCATGGTGTTTCAGGTCTCTTTTGCTGAAAGGGGCGCAAAGTCGGGTCAATATCGGACGGATAGTACCCTGTATTCAGGACAAAGGCTATAGCCAGTCAAATGTTCCGCGGGAGACCCACCAAAAATATCGGGCGGCGGTTTCCGGGCAGCGACACTATTCTAGTCAGGATGAATAAATCTAGTCAGGATGAATAAAACCCACACTCTCCTGTGGAAACCGAACTGGCCCCCATCCCAAGGAATGACTCACAATGCGTTTTGAACGCCGAATTTCCCGTTATCTGGTGATGACCCTGCTGCTGTTGCTGAGCGCCGTGCCGGCGACCGCCGAATGGCAGGGCACGATGGACACCGTCGACGGTGTCACCACAATCACCAACCCGGAGACCCCGGCCTTTGGCAACGTCAGCCAGGAATTGCGCGAATTGTGGCGCCGCGGCGAAGACGATGACGAATTGTTTTTTGGCACGATAGCCGAGTTCCTGCACGACGATGAGGACAACATCTACCTGCTGGACGGCCAACTCTCGGAGATCCACGTCTTTGATCCTGCCGGCGAGCTGGTGCGCACCATCGGTCGCGAGGGCGAAGGCCCCGGCGAGTTCCAGAATGGCGCCGACATGTTATGGGCACCCGGCAACCAGATCGGTATCGTGCAGGCTTGGCCCGGCAAGATCGTGATGATCACGCCGGAAGGCGATCCTGGATCCTCCTTCGCGCTGCCGTTTCGCGACGGCGGCGGCTTTCAGTCGGTCACCCGTGGCGCCAAACATGGCGACAACATGTTGCTGGCGGGCACCGCCTGGACCCGCGAAGACGGCCAGCAGTGGCAATTCACCTACTTGAAATCCTACGACGCCAGTGGTGCCGAGTTGGCCACTTTCCAGGAGATCAAGAAAGAGACCGCCTTCGGGGACTACGAATTCATTGAAAACGATTATGTCGACTTCCAGCGCCGCTGGGCGGTCGCCAACGACGGACGCGTGGCCGCGTCCCTGTCCTTCGACGATTACCGAATCCATATCTGGAATGCCGACGGCACTGTGGATCGCATTATTGAGCGCCCTGACTATGCGACGGTCAAACGCAACGCCGCCGAGACCGAACGCTTCCAGACGATGTACGATTCGTTCACGCGCTGGAACCGGGGCAGCACCTTCCGCGTCAGCAAGACCCACCAGACCATCGGGCAGATCTTCTTCCGCGAAGACGGCACGCTGTGGGTGCAGGACAGCAGCGCACGCTGGCGCTCGGACGACGGCGTATTCACCAGCTTTGACGTCTATGACCAGGTGGGGCGTTTCGTCAAACGGGTCGACTTGATGGCCGATGCCGACGCGACCGAGGACGGCCTGTATTTTGTGGGCGACCGGGCCTACGTCGTGACCGACCTCTACAACGCGATCATGGCCAGTGCAGGCGCGGCCGGCGGCGGCGAAGGCGACATGGAATCCGATGCCGAACCGGTGAGCGTCATCGCCTTCGCCTTCGAACAGATTGTCGCGACGACCGAATAGAGGCGCGGGGTTCGCAGCCCTCGTATCTCATGGCCATCACCCTTGCGGCCCCGGAGGCTCCGGGACCGCAGCCTGGATTTCCATAACCCGCGCTACGTCGTCGCTTTGCTGGCAAATTCGATTGAAGCTATGCCGCTTGTCCCTGTCCAGTAGGACAGTCTCGATTCGAAACGGAAGGCCGGGGCATTTGCCCCGGCCTTTTTCGTTTGCGGCTTTGGCATCGTCCCCAGTTCGTCGTCATCCCCCACGAGCAATCTAAATACGAGCATTTTACACTTTTTCGTGTATTCTCTGCCGTGTATCCCAATTCCGTGGCCAAGACTTTCCGTGGTAAAGACAAATTCAGGGGGCAACCGTGAACGCGGGCGACACTTTCGCACATTATGAAATCATCGGGCCGATCGGCCGCGGCGCCATGGGCGAGGTCTTCAGTGCCCGCAGCGTGCGCGTGGTGGTCAACTGGTTCACCGAACTGCGCCAAAACTAGAGAGAAGGCCCTCTTTGCTCGGCAAGACATTGGATCATTACGAAATCATCTCCCTGCTCGGCAAGGGTGGCATGGGCGAGGTCTACCGCGCGCAGGATACGAAGTTGCAGCGCGAGGTGGCCATCAAGGTCCTGCCGCCCCAGATGACCCGTGATCCCGAACGCGTGGCCAGATTTCGCCGCGAGGCCCGCACCCTCGCCTCGCTGAACCATGCCAACATTGCCGGACTCTATGGATTTGAAGATATTGACGGTCACCTTTTTCTGGTGATGGAACTGGTTGAAGGCGAGTCCCTCGAGCACCTGCTCGAAGGCGGTGCACTCTCCTTGACCGAGTCGCTGAGTATCGCCCGCCAGATCGCCGACGGCCTTGAAGAAGCCCATGAAAACGGCATCGTGCATCGGGATCTCAAGCCCGCCAACATCATGCTCACCACCGACGGTCGGGTGAAAATTCTCGACTTTGGCCTGGCCCGCGCCTACCAGGGCGAAGGGGTCAACGAATCGGTGGCCGACATGTCCCCCACCATCACGGCGGCCATGACGATGGCGGGCACCATCCTGGGCACGGCGGCCTACATGAGCCCCGAACAGGCCCGCGGCAAGAACGTGGACCGGCGCAGTGATTTGTGGGCCTTTGGGGTCCTGATGTGGGAGATGCTGTGCGGTGGCCGGCTTTTTCTGGGCGAAACGATCAGCGACACCCTGGCGGCCATTCTGCGGGCGGATCCTGACTGGGAGAAGCTGCCTGACGACACTCCCGACGGAGTCCAGCGCCTGATCGCCCGCTGCCTGGAACGCGACCCGCGCCGCCGGTTGCGCGACATTGGCGAAGCCCGCGTCCGGCTCGAACGCTGGGACCAGGACCCGTCCACCATGCACGGGATGAACACCGGGGAAATCTCGTTTGTCGAGATCAGCGGACCGCGGCGATGGCTGCCCTGGGCGGTCACGGCTTTGGCCATTCTCAGTGCGGTATATTTTGGCTGGCAGTCGCGGCAAGCGGGCGAGACCGCACCGGCCCTGGCCTTGAATGTGGACTTGCACCTGCCAGGCCTGCCGCCGCCCTCGGTGAACTCCGGTATGATGACCATTCTGGGTCCCGATGGCGATCGCCTGGTTTACCGTGGTGAAGACAACTATCTCTACGCCAAGGACCTCACCAAGCGCAAAGTCCAACGCCTGGAGGGCACCCAAGGCGCCTTTTCGCCATCCTTCTCACCCGATGGCCAATGGATTGCCTATGCGATGATGAATACCATCAAGCGAGTGGCCTTCACCGGCGGGTCGCCCATTGACATCGTGACGGCCGACAATGCCCGCGGTTTGACCTGGGTCGACGATACCTCAATCGTCTATACGCGGACCTACCATTCGGGTCTTTCGATGGTCTCGTTGACCGACAATTCCGTCCGCGAGCTGACTCAGCTTGACGCCAAGACCAACGAACGCACGCACCGGTGGCCCCGCATGCTACCCGATGGCCAACACGTTCTCTTTCAGGTGCAATACCTCGGCCGCTCGTACGAACAGAGCGATGTGGAAATTGTCGATCTGCAGACGGGACAGCGAAAAACCATTTATCGCGGCGGCTCATTTCCCACCTATGCCGCCAGTGGGCATCTTCTTTTTGCCCGCGAACGAACCCTGTTCGCCATCAAATTCGATTTGAATACCCTGACGACCAGCGGACTGGCGGTCCCGGTGCTCGAGGATGTGCGCACCTTTGTAGTCGACCAGCAGAGTGACGACGGTACGGCTCACTATGACTTTACGGATGACGGCACTTTGGTTTATGCCCCGGCCGGCAACCAGGGCGAGGTGCGCCTGGTGTTTCTGGATCTCGCCAATGGCGCGCAAACAGCCCTCGGCGATCCCGGACGGTACCGTATGCCCACCCTCTCGCCCGATGGGCGTTCCCTGGCGGTCGTCACCACGGACAACGGCAACTACGTATTGCAAATCATTGACACTGTCACGGGCATGGCCACCTCACACGGCAGCGCCGAGGCCACCGAATACCTGGGGGCCTGGAGCCCGGATTCGCAGGATCTTTTCTGGTCCGTTGCCAATGATAAGGGCCACTATTCCATCGTCAGGCAACGGGCTGACCGCACCGATGACGTGACGGTCATCTACAGCGAAGACAATTACGTCATCCCCAAGGATGTTTCGGCAGACGGCACCCGCCTGCTGATCTCCGCCTTCCGCGATACGACTTTCTGGGATACGATGGAAATCGATCTGCCCACCGGTGAGCTCCGGGTCCTGCTCAATTCCACGGCCAACGAAATCGGCGTAGGCTACTCGCCAGACGGCCATTGGTTTTCCTACAACCTTCAGTCCATCGGCGGCGCCCGCAACCTGCGTATTGCCGACGCCGCAACTCCGCAACGCAGTATTCCGGTGGTTGACGATATTGATCTGGGGGTCTCGGCGATGTGGTCTCCCGCTTCGGACGCCATCGTGACCCGCCACGAAGAATCCATCAAACGGTATCCGTTGGTGAATGATGGTGAGCGACTGCGGGTGGGGTTGCCTGTCATTTTGCAGCGGGACAGCTTCCTGCCTGGCCGGGATTTCCCCACGGCCTCCATTCAGTCGGATTTGAGCCGGACCCTGATGATGATCCCGACCGAAGGCGCCGACCAGTTGCCCAGCGTCGGCTACAGTATTCTGGTGACTGACTGGTTCGAGCATTTGGTGAACAAGGTGCCGACCAGTGCGCCTTGACGAGCGATAGAAATAGCACTGCCCTGATGATCAGAAGAGAGAAAACCACATTTGGGAAGCGGATTCACCTCCGCCGTACTAAACTGACCCCCAAGACAGAACCTTGTCACGCCATCAAATACCATCTGCAGGTGATCCTGCGGCAACTGCCGCGCCTGTTTTGGTGCACTTTCCGGAGGACAGAATGAAAGCCCTGCGAATTCTTACCCTGGCCGCCCTGGTCGTCTCCACACTCACTTTGAGCACCGCCCAGGCCGCGGATCACCCCAAGAATACCGAACACCCGGCCGCCAAGGAGCATCCTGCCAGTGCAAATGACATCCTGGCAGTGGCCGCCAAAGCCGGACAGTTCAAGACCTTCCTGGCTGCGGTTGAAGCGGCCGACCTGATGGACAAGCTCCACGGCGAAGGGCCCTTCACAGTGTTTGCCCCCACCGATGAGGCTTTTGCCAAATTACCTGAAGGTCTGCTGGAGGACCTGCTCAAGCCCGCCAACCGGTCCCGTTTGGCCGGGCTTCTGGGCCACCACGTGGTGCCGGGCAAGCTGATGTCCGCTGACGTGAAAACCATGAAAGCCACCAATTTTGGCGGGCATGACCTGGCCATCAAGGTCAGCGACGGTGCCGTGACTGTGGATGGTTGCAACGTGATCAAGGCCGATTTTGCCGCCTCCAACGGCGTCATCCATGCCATCGACCAGGTGATGATCCCGGCGCCGCCGGAGGGGCATTCGGATGAGGACGCCCCCAAGGACCATCCCGCGCACTAATTCACTTACCAGGCACCAGGATTCGACCCGGTGCCCGGTCAAGATCCTAAAGCGGTGGCCCAGGGGGCTGCCGCTTCGTTCATCACACGGCCGCATTGGCGGTCAAAGGAGTTTGAAATGACTCAGATTTTGTCCCGCGCCAAAGCTCGCCTCGCCACGACGCTGATCGTCTCGGCCAGTCTCCTGGTGGCGGCCACGGTCGCCTCGGCCGCTGCCCCCATCGTGACTGCCGACATCAAGGCCGGTATCGAAAAACACATCGATGATCAGGTCGCCCACGGCGGAGGCTTTTTCACCGTGAACTTTGAGGGCAAGGAACTGAAGCTGAAACTCGTGCGGGTGCACATGGAGTACCTCGCCTCGCTGGGCCCCGAGCGCCAGTTCGCCTGTGTGGACATGGCCAGTGATGATGGCCAATTCTACGACGTCGACTTTTTTCTCGACGGCGGCAAAGGCAACATGACCGTGACCGAAACGACGGTCCACAAGCTCAATGGTCGCCCCTACTACCTGTGGCAGCAGGATGAAAACGAGATCTGGGTGCGGACCGAGGTTGACGACGCCTCCAACGCCCTGCTCGGCGTCCTGGACGGTACCGACCACTTCGAATTCCGCTACCAGGCAACGCTGCCTCAAATGAAATCCGACGCCCGTTGCTGGATTCCCATCGCGGAATCGGACGATTTCCAGAACGTGACGGTGAAGTCGACAACGGCGCCCGGCAAGCAACAGGTGCTGACCGACAGCGCCCACGGCAACAGCGTGCTGTTTCTCGAACTGACCCCCGCGGACAGCGGCAAGAAGATCGAGATCATCTACGATGTCGTGCGTAAGGAAAAAAGCGCCTACGCCGGCGATCCCACCGAAGCGCAGTTGCATCTGCGCCCCGAACGCATGGTTCCAGCCGATGCGACCATCACGGCCACCGCTATCGCCGCTGTCGGTGACCGGCAGGACGACCTGATGAAGGCGCGGGCCCTGTACGACCACGTGATGGACCAGATGAACTACAAGAAATTTGGCGAAGGCTGGGGCCAGGGCGATGCCCGTTTCGCCTGCGATTCCCTCTACGGCAATTGCACCGACTACCACGCCTATTTCATCGGACTGGCGCGCGCAGTCGACATCCCCGCGCGCTTTGCCATTGGCGCTGCCATCCCCTCGGACCGGGATGTCGGTGGGACCGACGGCTATCACTGCTGGGCAGAGTTCTATGCCGAGGGCAAATGGTGGCCCGTGGATATCAGCGAAGCCGACAAATTCAGCGCCCTGAGCATGTATTTCTTCGGTCACCATCCCGCAAATCGCTTCGAATTCACGCGGGGACGCGACCTGGTTCTCGAGCCGGGACCGGCTTCGGGACCGATCAACTTCCTGGCCTATCCGCTGCTGGAAGTCGATGGCCAGGCCCAACGGGTGGCGACGATGTTCCTGTTTGAGCGGGAGCCTGGCGACGGATAGGACCCACCTGGCGCCCTTTGATCATTTCGGCGCTGCCTCTTTAGCGCAATTCGGCCCTCAACTGATTGGTTGAGGGCCGATTTCGTTTTTGGGGGATGCTTCCGGCAATTTGACCGGTGTGATGTGAGCAACAGCAGGGCTTCCTCGTAGACATCGCTCCAATTTTGATGTAAAATCCATTTAATATGACAATCTTGGGGGAGTTGCGGCGGGTGGCTGTGGCAACAAGTCACGTCATGCTGCGAAATCGAGTTCAAATGGGGCAAGTCGCTAGCCTTCGGGGAGAGTCCCGGTCCAGAATTGGTGCCGGGACCTGCGGCGCCGTCTTTTTGCTGATCATCAGCCCCTATTTCCTCCCCGGCATCCCCCCCCTGATCTTACAAAACTATATTGAAATCTGGATTGAAGTCCCTCTGGTCTGTCTGGTACTCGGAACCATTCTCAGGGCCCGACGGCACCACACGGCGCACGACGGGCGGCTGTTCTGGACTCTCACGGCCGTGGCTTTCGGCTGTTGGTTGGCCGGACGCGTGACCTGGGGCCTTCTGTACCAATACGGCCTGGCTGTTGATATCATTTCAGATCTGCTGTACCTGATGCTGTATGTCATCCTCATGGTTGCCTTGGAGTACCAACCTGAACGCCTGAACCTGAACCCCTTTGAGCAGCGACTGCGCCGGTACGCAGTGGCCGGCGGCGCTGTCCTGCTGCTCACTTCCTACGGATATTTTGGCCTGCTCCCCGCGTTGCTGACACCTGAGACCTACGACAGTTGGCAACCCGCAGTGGTCGGGACGGTGGTCCTGGACTTTTATCTGCTGATCCGTCTTGCCATTTGTTGGCGCAAGAGCAGGGACCCGCAGTGGCGCCGCAATTTCGGCTGGCTCACCGCCGCCTTCGGCCTGTGGGCGGCCACCGATCTGCTGAATGCTTTTTGGTTCTACGACGTCGGCTTGATCCTGGATATCGGGACAAATTGGGATTTTCTCTGGTATGCGCCCTACCTGGTCATGGCGCTGGCAGTGGTCACGGCAAGCCCGAGCCGAACTGGCGGTGTAGCGGAAAGAACGACTGGCGACATTCAAACTGGGACTTGGCGCCAACCGGCGACACCGCTGGTGGCTTATGCTTTTTCCATGCCTCTGTTGCACGGCACCCTGATCATGTTCGGTCTCGGCAACGAAGCCCTGCGGTCTCCCCGTGAGGTCCTTCTCTTTGCTGAAGCGGTGATCCTGGCGGTTCTTATTTTCCGCACGCACCGTATGATCCTGAGGGAAAACGCCCGCCTGTCGCGGGAACACCAGAGTATCTCGTCCCATCTGGCCGAAGCGAACCGTGACCTGGAGTCGCAGGTGGCGCACCGCACCCTCGAATTGGCGGCGGTCAACGGCGAGCTTGAGGCCGATATCGAGAAGCGCAAGCTTGTGGCCTCGCAGCTCACCAGGAGCGAGCAGCACAACCGCGCTTTGCTCGCTGCGGTGCCGGAGGTTTTGTTGCGCGTCGGTCCGGATGACGTCGTCCGGGAAGCGTTCAGCGGCAAGGCCGCCGCCGACCCGCTGGGTATGGCCGGTGCCATCGGCCACACTCTGGTGGGAGCGCTGCCGGAGGCGAGCCGCACCGAGGTTACAGCAGCCCTGACATTGGCCCGCGCCGGTCGCATACCCCGGGCAGTGACCGTGGCAATCGGCACCGGCGAGGCTGCAGAACATTGCGAAATCCGGTGCAGCGATTGTGGCAATGGAGATGTGCTCGTACTCGTGCAGGACATCACCCGGCGCCGGGCCCTGGAAGTGACACTACAGCAATCCCAGAAGCTGGAGAGCCTGGGCTTGATGGCCGGCGGCATCGCTCACGATTTCAACAACCTGTTGACCGGAATTCTCGGCAACGCAGAATTGGCCAGGGACGAATTTGAGGCCAATCCGGACCTGGCCAAGGCTTTGAACTCAATCGAGAGCAATGCCTTGCGAGCGGCCAAACTGACGGGCAACCTGCTGGCCTACGCCGGCAACGCCCATATCAAGATCGAGGTGCAGAATCTGAATCAGCTGGTGGTCGGATTGACGGACCTGCTGGTTACGGCGATTCCCAAGCGCGTCGGCCTCGAAATGGACCTGGCCTCCGAAGTGCAATGGATCGAAGGCAACGAGGCGCAACTGACCCAGATCCTGCTCAATCTGATCCAGAATGCCAAGGAAGCCATCGGCCGTGACGCCGGGACAATTACGGTGAGTTTGAAACCACGGACCGTGGTGGATGGCAGCGTGCCGAACCAATTCTGGGGTGAAGTGCCGGCCCTGGGTTCGTTCGTGGAATTGGAAGTGCGCGACACCGGCTGCGGCATTCCGGCCGAGGCGCAGCAGCGCATTTTCGACCCCTTCTACACCTCGAAAGGCACAGGGCGAGGCCTCGGGCTGGCGGCGGTCTTGGGCATCATCAGCAAGCACCAGGGCACGTTGACCCTGGATTCGACCGATGGGCAAGGCACGGTGTTCCGGATCCTGTTTCCAGCGGCTACGGCCCCGTCGGCCGCAATGGCCGAATCACCGACCGCAGCTGCCGCCTTAGCCTGCGGCACGGTATTGGTCGTCGACGACGAACAAGAAGTGCGTCAGATGGTTGTCGCATATCTGCAACAGCAGGGAATTCGCGCGCTCGAAGCCGAAAACGGTGCCGACGGCGTTGCCCTTTTTCAGGCCAGACGGGCCGAACTGGATGCCGTCGTGATGGACTTTGCCATGCCGATCATGAACGGGGCCGAGGCCCACGCCGTCCTGCGGCGGGAGGCCCCTCGGCTGCCGATTGTGATGATGAGCGGTTTTGGAGCCCGCCAGGACCTCGAGGCGCTGGACGACGGCCCCTGGACGGAATTTCTCGCCAAACCTTTCAAGCTGGCGGATCTGGGGCAGCGTCTCAACGCCGTATGCAAAGGTTACCAGCAGGCAGAGGGCTGATTATTGCCGGTCCCATCTTGGCATTTCGTGTGCCAATCATCCGAATGTATGGCCAATACAAGTCAAAAATGTTGGTATCAATGCAACAGACGTCACCAGTTTGCCGTTGTTAAACTGGTTTTGTATTGTCATTAAGCCCCAATGCTCACGACGCTGTGCCCGGCCGTCAGAGCTGCGGGCGAGCCTGATTCGCACAGGTCATCCTCGCATTCGAAGGACTGTGTCCGCAATTGATGGAAAATGCTCCGGAATCCTCGTTCGGCCTCTGGACCGAACGCCTCCGATGGCGCCTATGTGTCGTTCTTGGGTTGGTTTGCACCTTGTGGAATGTGGCCCACGCCGAGTCGCCCCCTGAATTGCGCGTCGCCGAAACCATCCGGCCGGACGGAATTCATGTCCTTGACGGCTCCTATGTTCTGGACATGGGCGAGCTGGATGTGAACATCACCAACCACGGCCTGATCGGTTCCCAATACACCCAGACCTACCCCTACAGCCGGGCGCCCAGCGGCCAATGGCCCGGCGGTTCCGGCCACGAATACCTGTGGGGCGCCGGCCTCTGGATCGGCGGCAGCATCAGTGGCCAGCTGTCGGTGACCACCGGCCAGCCTCAGCGCGAATTGCGACCGGGAAGCCAGGTTTTCGAGACGATCTATGAAGCCCGGGAGGGTCGCGTCGTCCGGCCCGTCCCGAACGATCAGGTGACGGGACGCCGACGCCCCGATTCGGGCGCCGACGACGACCACGATGGCCAGATCGACGAGGACTTTCTCAATGGCTGGGACGACGACCGCGATGGCCTGGTTGATGAGGACTTCGGGCAGATCGGTTCCCAGATGTTCACCTGCACGATGTATGACGATACCGGCCTGGTGCGCGAATTGTATCCCGACCACGCCCCTCTCGGCGTGGCCGTCGTGCAACGCGCGGCGGCATTCTACCAGGACGAATATGAGGACATCGTCATCCTCGATTTTGAAGTTTCCAATCAAGGCTATCGGGAGATCAAGGACCTCTATCTGGGCATGTATGTCGACTGCGACATCCAGGACCGCGGCGCCGGCGGCTCCAACCCGGACGACCTGGCCGGGTTTTATGACGGTGTGGCGCGGGACAGCAACAACTCGTTTCATCGCTTGCAGATCGGCTGGATGAAAGACGCGGCCGCGAGCGACCCCCTACCCGGAGTCTTTGGCACAATCCTCCTGGGCCACGACACCGATCCTTTGCGCTACTACGCCCCCAACATGGTGGGCGTGAACAGCTACCAGATTTTTGCGACCAATGCCACGACAGCCCAGGGCGGCGAACCGGTGGCTGATGACGCCCGGTACGGCTTGATGGCCCGGACCCAGATTGATCGGGACCGCCGGATCGACCAGCCCGGAGACCTGAAGTTCATGATGTCCAGCGGGCCTTTTGGCAACCTGCCGCCGGGTCGCAAGGTCACCTATCGGGTGGGCCTGGTGGTGGGCAACGGCATGGGCGGCATGCTGCGCAATGCCCTGAAAATTTCCGAGATTCATCGGGGCCGATACGTTGACGCCGATCGCAACTGGCAAACCGGGAGCGGCGGGCGCGAGAGAAAAGTCTGCCTGGGCGACTACCCGACCTATGAAAACGGTGAAGACCGGCTCCTGGATTTCCGGGTCAACTTTGTGGACGAAGAATGCACGGGACCGGATCCGGTGATTTTCGAGCCCATCATCAGCAAGGATGCGATGTGGCCCGACGAAGAGGGCCGCTACTGCATGTATGTCAACGCCGACAACTGCGAAGAGTGCTTTCGGCACAACGGCGTCGAGTGCACCTTGCGCAACCGCCTGTTCTACACTTCCCGGTACCGGCAACTGACGGGCACCGGCGGACGCGAGACCAACGTGCCCTGGGTCTTTCCCGGAGACTATCCGCCCCAGCCCCCAAGCGTGCGCATCGTGCCGGGCGACAATTCGGCCGAAATTTTTTGGGACGACCTCAGCGAATTTGATCTGGATCCCGACACCGGTGTGGCGGATTTCGAATCGTATCGGGTCTGGCGGGTGGCCGACTGGGACCGGCCGGATGGATCGACGGACCTGACCGGGCCGGCATCGGCGCTTTGGGGAATGATTCAAGAGTACGATCTGAGGAACTTCATTTCGCCAACGGTTTCGCCCTCGTCCGAGGAGTTGCCCCTGGGCCGCAATACCGGCCTGGAAGACGCGCGCTACACGCCGGTCTGCCTGGGTGATCCGCAGTACGAGGGTCTGGCCGTTGCCATGCAGACCTTTGTTGACTCCGACCGTCTGGGAAGATTTCTGACCCGACCGCCACTGCGGGACAGCCGCGGCGCGGTGATTCCGGGCCGGGAATCGTTGGTGCCCTGGGAGGCCTCCCCCACGGTCCTGGACACTTTCTTTGCCGTGACCAGCCGCCTCGGCGCGCCGCCACCCGAACGCACGGTCCCCAAAAGAGGCGCCCGCTATTACCACTACTTCGACACCCAGGTGCACAACGGTTTCCAGACCTACTACTCCGTGGTTGCCACCGACCATGCCTTGCAGTGGGACGGGTCGGCCTATCTGCCGAGCGGCTTCGGAATGCAGAGCGACCCGGGCAATAGCCAGCAATTTATCACGCCGGGCCCACTCAGCCAGACGGCAAGCCTGCGCCAACAAGACGGCGTGAACATCTACGCCTACCCCAATCCTGCCACGCGGGAAGCTTTGGCCGAATTCCAAAAGAAGCCGCCGTCGGGGACTGATCCGACCGGTGAGCGGATCATGTTCAACAACCTGCCCGATGCCCACAACATCGTGAAGATCTATTCGGCGAGCGGAGATTTGATCCAGACCCTGGACCACGATGGAACCACCGGCGAGGGCGCAGTCTCGTGGAACCTGGTTTCACGCAACGGACAGGAAGTCGTCTCGGGTATCTATCTGTTCAGCGTGGAATCCGATGATGCGCGGTTCGAGGATTTTAGGGGCAAATTCGTGATTATCCGCTGAATTTCCCAGATTTTCTGCACAGCTCCCCTAAAGCGGACAATTTTAATCTAGAACCGAAGACGCATCCGGGCTAAAATGCACCTGTCCGGCCACAATCATGATTGTCATGCCGGTGGGGGAAAAATGGGATTGGAAACAAAACGAGGGAGAATTCTGTGAGACACACGAAAAAATATGGCCGTCGTTCCGGCCCCCAGGTAACAGTCCTGATGACCGTCATTCTGCTGGGGCTGTTGGCCCTGGGTGGTTGCGGCAGCGATGACAATCCGACTGATCCCGGTGGCGGTGGCGGTGGCGGCACAATGACCGCAACGGTCAACGGCGAGCCCTTTTCGGCCGCCATCGTCCAGGGCGTCCGTAACGGCGGAGCCCTTGGAGTCGGAGCCAGCAATGTGGGCGCAGAACTCACCATCGGCTTGGGCTGGCTGGATACCGGTGAACCCAGTTACAACATCTCAGTGGGGAGTGCGGCCACCGGCACGGTGGTCAAAGCGGCCGGGGGAACCTGGCAGGCCAGCGGTGATCAGGGCAGTGGAACCATCATTGTGGAGACGCTGACGGCCACGCGTGTCGCGGGCAAATTTTCGTTCACGGCAGTCCTGGTGAGCACGACCGGCACCCCGGCGACGATGACGGTGACCAACGGCACTTTCGACGCTGAATTGACGTCGCCCGCGGCTTCGCAGGAGTGACCAGATGACGACCCGATTGGGCATGACCGCAGGATGTTTGGTGCTGTTGGGCATCTTCATCGGCGCCTGTTCACGGGATTTCGGAACGGCGGCGCCTTCAGCTCCGACGTTGCCGGTCGATTCGGTCATCGGATAAAAATTCGGTGGCCGAATCGATTTGAACAACCTGCTTTCGGCCGGCAATACGAACCTGGATCCACGCCTGGTGCCGGGCGGAGTGCCGCGCGACCTCAGACCACATAGTGACCCAAATTGATGGGGACTCATCTGGACTCAGTCGGCTACTGATCCGATCTACTTCACTTCGACCTCGGTCGCCATTTTCGTCAGCAACGCATCCATCATCGCCACCAGTTCGTCGCGGTCGTAGGTGTAAGCCTGGTCGGCATTCAGTTCCAACATCCTTTGCAAAGAGGCGTTGATGGTCATTTCGGCCTCTTCCGCGTTGGGCGTCACCATGTAACGGCGCTGCGGAAACTCGTCGAACAGCGCGCGCAGCACAGCGTCGGAAACCTCATCCGGATCCTTCAGGCTGGCGTTGCGGGCCAACATGTCGGCAAGGGCTTTCTGGCCCTCATCATCCAGTGAATCGGTTTCCTCGGCCGCGACACCGAGATTGTGCAGCGCAACTTTCTCCCGGATGCGCGACTTGTAGCCGCCGGGTTCGACCGCGCTGACATGCACGCCGCTGGGAGCCAGCTCTTCGGCCAGGGCATCGGTGTAGGCCTCGACGGCAAACTTGCTCATGCTGTAGGTGCCGGAATAGG